>MEPT01000052.1:4199-6097 GCA_001769925.1 Bdellovibrionales bacterium RBG_16_40_8 | reverse complement strand
CGATAACGGCAAGCTCTTGCTCATCGGCATCCTGAAAAAGAATAGAGTTACGCAAAAATTGAAGCAAGTTATCGGCCTGCACCGCGTCTGTAGACATCCTAAGCACTATCGGCATAACTTACATAGTATCTTTAGTTACCATCTGGCTATTAGTCATAATTCTAGTCTTAAATACCATAAATTCTTTCAGTAAATTCTCTCTTAATATATTGGTCTAGTTCGCAATCTTGCTAATACCATGAGTTAAATCGCAATGATACTCTCTTGAATGATATGAAGATAAAACTTTGGGGTATTCGTGGATCTCTGCCAACACCGTTAACACCACTTCAGGTGTATAACCGCGTTTTCGATTTACTTGATAAATACGATAAAGCTCGTGAAACATCAAAATTAACACCAGCTGATTTTCTTAAATCACTTCCTGAACATGAAACATTCGGGTACGGCGGGCATACCTCTTGTGTAGAAGTATTCGATGCGAACACCAGACTTATTATAGATGGCGGCAGCGGAATTAGACTACTTGGCAATGAAATTATGATGGAAAGTACTTCACTTGGTCGCGCACAAATTCATATACTAATGACTCACTTTCACTGGGATCATTTGATAGGCCTACCATTTTTCACACCAATTTTTTTACCAGGCAATGAAATACATTTCTATGGTGTACAAGATAATCTTGAAGAAAATATTCGTCGCGTATTTACTAAACCAAATTTTCCTATGGCTTTTGAACAGTTGCCATCAAAAATAATTTTTCATAAGCTTGCTCCCCGAACACCGGTAAAATTTGGTAAATTCTCGGTTACTCCCTACAAATTAGATCATCCAGACCCCTGTTGGGGTTATCGATTTGAACACAGTAATAAAGTTTTTTCTCATTGTGTCGATAGTGAGTGCACGCGTGTTAGCCGCGAACAAATGGGTCCCGATCTACCGCTTTATCAAAACGTTGACCTAATGACATTTGACGCACAGTATTCGTTTATGGAGGCTTCAGAACGTATCAACTGGGGCCACTCTTCAGGCCCCACAGGCATTGATATTGCTATGCGTGAAAAGGTTAAGCAGGTTCTATTTATTCACCATGACCCTGCCTCTTCTGACGCAAAAATATCACGCGCCGAACAACAAACTCGCATATATTATGAATCAGTGCTTGAATCTGCGTCAAATCAAGGGTTGGCTCACGGACTAAGGTGGTGTTTTGCACACGAGGGGATGGTATTGCAGCCTTAAATTAATGCCTATACAATTGTTTTGTGAATATTAAAATAAATATTAAAATGAATATTAAAATAAATATCAGGGGAAAATGTGAGCTTTAGTTTTGAAATTGAATCAACACCAAAATGTGAAATTGTGTTTATGCGTGGAACGATCGACGAAAGTGTCAATTTTAAAATTATAAAACCAAAAAACGAAGCTCAACTTATACTTGACCTTAAAGGAATAAATCGTCTCAACTCACTTGGGTTACGCAATTGGGTGCAGTGGATGCGATTTTTAAATCCTCATGCTGGTATCGTATTACGCAACTGCCCTAATGTCGTGGTTCACCAAATAAATATTTTAGATGGCTTTTTACCTGAGCATTCTATTATTGAGTCTATTGAAATTCCGTACACGTGCGATGGCTGCGGACATCAAACCACTTATCTTGCTGTTCGTGGCAGAGATTATTTTGAGGCCACTGCCGACAAGGCCGAGCAAGTATCTTTGCCTCTACAACGTAAGTGCGTATCATGTGGCGATCAAGCCGAAGCAGATATTATGGTAGCAAAGCATTTCAGATTTTTGCGACGCCGTCTCAAGCCGTAAAAGTTTTACGATGATAAGTGTGTCTTCCAGATTGCGGTAACTTGATCAAGTAAGGACCCCATTTGTGAAAG
>MEPT01000052.1:485-4169 GCA_001769925.1 Bdellovibrionales bacterium RBG_16_40_8 | reverse complement strand
GGGGTGAGTTTCTACAAAAATTCCGTCAACGCCTACAGCCATCGCCGCACGTGCAAGTACCGGCGCCATTTCACGACGCCCGCCACTTTTGCCTGAAGCCGCGCCCGGCATTTGCGTTGAATGAGTTATATCCATAATTACTGGTTTACCCATGTCGCGCATTACTACTAGACCCGTCATATCATTCACCAATCTATGATAACCAAACGTTGTTCCTCGCTCACAAAGAAGAATTTTTTTGTTACCACAAGACTCGGCTTTCTTCACAATGGCGCTCATATCCTCTGGCGCCATAAATTGGCCCTTTTTTATGTGCATAACACGATCAGTTTTTGCAACCTCTACCACCAAATCAGTTTGACGACACAAAAATGCAGGAATTTGTACTACTTCAGCCACCTCCGCAACTGCGGCAACCTGGATAGTCTCATGTACATCGGTTAATACTGGGCAACCAACCTTAGCTTTAATGCGACTTAAAGAATCAAGCGCTCTTTTCATGCCGGGCCCACGAAAACTCTCAAGGCTCTGCCTGTTCGCCTTATCAAAAGAACATTTCAAAATCCATGGTATTTTTTTTGCAGTGGTCAGGCGCTTTAACTCTTGAGCTACTTCAAGTACCATGCCTTCGTCTTCTACAATATCTGGGCCAGCAAAAAGCACCCACTGTTTACATGAACCCCATTCATAGATTTGCCCTTGATGCATAAAAGAGATAGGCTCGCTAAGTGGTTTAAAATTTGTAATTGAACTCATTGAGGGGCATTATTATGGAAAAATGGAAAAAAATCAAATGTCTCGCGCTTGATGTCGACGGTGTGTTGACTGACGGCAGTATCTTTATGGGCCCCGACAATAATTGGTACAGAAACTTCTATATACGCGATGGCTTAGGGCTTGTTATGCTCAAAGAACATGGCTTTAAGATCGCTTTTATCACCACAAGCAAATCGCCTGACATAGCCGCCAGAGCTAAAAATCTTCAGGTAGACTATTGTTATGACGGGTGTAAAAACAAGGCCGAAGCATTTTATGATCTGATGAATAAAACTAGTTTTGGCCCTGATGAGATTCTCTTTGTTGGCGATGATGTAATAGACCTGCCTGTTTTTGAGATTTGTAAATTCACTGCAGCCCCTTCGGATGCGCATGTATCTGTAAAGGCTCGCGCAACTTTGGTCACTTTAACCCCTGGTGGTAGGGGGGCTGTGCGCGAAATCTGTGACGCGCTAATTGAGCATTGTCTTACTCGCTAATCTGCCGTAGATACGTGACGAATAAAGGTTTGTACATCTTTATTCTGCGCCGAATAAGACTTCTGAAATGATCTGGCTTCTTTTTTAGTTGAAAATTTTCCGATATAAATTCGGTACATCTGTTTGCCGCCAATTAGTGCAGACTTGTAATGGGCGTCTTTTTGCGACTGAAATGTTTTTAGATTATCCTTGACTAAGCTTTCTGTTGGGTAAGCCCCGACCTGTAAACTATAATAGTACGCTGGTGCACTAGCTAGCTTGCGAGTTTCAGCACTTGGTCGATCAAGAAGAGAAATCACCACAGAATAATCGGCATCCATACGTTTAATAAAAGATCCGCGATATTCTTCTGCTTTAGATTTTGCAACGAATTTGCCAACACACACTTTAAACCAGATTTGCCCTCGCGAAAAAGCCGGAAAGTAAAACACCTCTTTTTCTTGAAGTCGCAATTCTTCAACAAGATTTACTGCGTCTTTCTCATTTACAAATGAGTCAACCTGAATGGTATAAGGCATTTTTTTTATTTCATCTTCACTTATAGGCGCTTGCAGCGTATCAGCTTTTGCTATCGAATATGAATCTAAAAGGCGATTCACATCGTAATTGGCATGGGCTAGTGGATAATATAATGCCATTGATACAAATAGAGAGAAATATTTCATAAAAAGTTTATCGGCAATCAGCAGCTCAATATTTATGTATTTGTGTATATTTGTGTTTGGCTGCACGGCGACAACTTACAGTTTTAAAAGTGTTTAAAGTTTAGACGTAATTTTAAAAGATCAGTTAAAATATAAAGCGCAATTTTTTTTAAAATTATTTTGATTGCGGTTTGCTGCCAACAGTAAATCGTAAATTTTGACTGAACTTTGATGATTTACTAAAAGATAGTCAATTAATACAAATTTTTTTAATGTCTCATAATAGAAATTATTAATCATTTCGCGAGAATTTTTTTATTAAATTAAACTTTTGTCTGGCACAACTCCTGCTTCTGGCTACTGATAGCTCGACTTTTTTAAAAATTGGATAAATAGATTGCATGAAAGTTAAACATTATTTTTTAAATTTATTTTTAATCAGTCTAACGGCTTGCGACACTAGGTTTGCGTTTAGAGATCTAAAGGTAGCCTGCGAGCCATCGAAGTCTTCTGCGCGCTTTGGCACAAATATTGGCCCAGTAATCACTTCTCCAGTTGCTAATCAGCCGTTTAATTCTTCATTAACCGTTTCAGGCACTTGTGCTGATGGCTACCCTATCTCAATTAAAGGCAGTGACCTAGATGAACCTATATCAGCGATTTGCGTAAGTGGTCTTTTTAGTACCGATATCACTTTTAAGTCTGGCGACGGCACAAAACAATTAGATGTCTCACAACCAACATTACAAGATAATGAAGTAACAGATACACGCTGTTTTTCGCAAGATACCGTCCCGCCAAAGGTCGCAATTTCTGGAACTAGTGGTGCACTAGCTCTTAACACAACTACATTAAATATTGTCGGAGTTTGTGAATCTGAAATTGATGTGGTTGTTAGCGGGCCGCAGCTGACTTCATCAGTAACTACGCCATGTAAAAAAGGTAATTTTACGGCTTTAGTTACATTTACCGGACCTGACGGATTAAAAGATGTTGTTGCTAGTCAGATAGACCCTGCAGGAAATAGCGGTGAAGACGATGCACTGTACTTAACAGATACAATAGCTCCGGTAGTTACAATTACTTCTCCCGCGTCTATGTCACAATCGCAAGGTCAAATCACAATTTCGGGTAATTGTGAAATTGGTCCACAAGTTTTGATACAAGGCGGGCTGGTCAGTGGGCTTGCCTCCGCAACTTGTGTTAGTGGCACTTATTCAGCTCCGGTAACGCTATCTTTAGGCGATGGCATAAAAAATATCTCTGCAAGTCAAACTGATGTTGCTGGCAATACCGGCACGGCAAGTAGCGCTTTTGTTAAAGATGCCACGGCCCCAGCTGTTCGTATTACAACCCCGGCGGCAAACTCACTCTTCAAAGGGCCAATTACTTTGACCGGAACTTGTGAAACAGGACTAAATGTCACCCTATCTGGATCAGGATTAAGTAGCCCGATAAATACTTCTTGTTTGGCTAGCTCGTTTAATGTTTCTTTTAATCTCAATTCTCCGGATGGCAGTAAAAACATCATAGCCTCGCAAACAGATTCAGTAGGTAATTTAGGCAGTGACAATCGCACTTTTTTTCTTGATGCAACAGCTCCTGTTGTAACAATCGAAACCCCTGTTGCAAACACTATCGCAATGAACACGATCAATTTGCAGGGCAAATGTGACAATAGCTTAGCTGTCAATATATCAGGATCAGGCGCGGCTAGCAGTATGACTGCCACTTGCAACGCAGGTAACTATTTGGCGGCGGTAATACTTTCTTCAGGGGATGGC
>MEPT01000052.1:0-347 GCA_001769925.1 Bdellovibrionales bacterium RBG_16_40_8 | reverse complement strand
TGGCCTTAACGTACAAATAACTGGAACTGGCGTTGCTGGTACTTTAAACGCTACGTGCGTAGGCGGGGTTTTTTCAGCAAACGTAACTTTTACCTCTTCAGATGGTAGCAAAGAAGTTCGCGCCACCCAAGTAGATACCGCAGGCAATACCGCTACAGACACGAAGAATTATATAAAAGATACTTTGGCGCCAAACATTTTAATCACGCAACCTAGCATTAACAGCACTTGGGCCACGAGTCTTACTTTGCAAGGAACATGTGAGGCAGGACAAATCGTCAATCTAACAGGAACAGGTATTTTAGTGCCAACTACAACAACTTGCTCCTCGGGTAATTTTTCACAAG
>MEPT01000051.1:13121-17401 GCA_001769925.1 Bdellovibrionales bacterium RBG_16_40_8 | reverse complement strand
AGCCGATCTTTAATGGTATGTCAGAATTGGCAAAGATTTTAAAGTAAATGAAATCAAAAAGTAATAGCTGGCTAATGATTGCCCTGAACTCAATAGATTCTATTTTCGAAACACACATAGATTTCGAACTAGACCCATCGTCAATAATACCACCAAGAAGATTGTGGCCCCCCTTAACGATGCGACAACCCAAAACCAGCCAATGTCCACACCCATCTTTCCATGTAATAACCAAGAGTCAGCGACAGTCCAAGCAATTGCGGTCAAAACCGTGGCAATATTAAATAACCTTAAAGCTTTTTTTTTGATTGTTCTGGGCGAGCGTTTTAAGAATTGATAAAAAGAAACCACACAAAGCGGCAATAGAATTAGTATGGCTGCAATCATGAATCAATTATGGTCGCATTTGAGGCTTAACTCAAGTTGTTCAATGGTTTTTTCAAGACGTTTTTCTTGACTGGCCATCTCTAAATAAAAGTTGAATTAAAGACGCTTCTTCTAGCTATGTTATTGTTGTTACTTTGAAAAATAAAGACTCAAGGCTTTTGACCTTGAGCCTTTCTAGAAATGGTGGAGCGCCACGCACCTAAGACGAATTCGACGTCCTCGACGAATGTCGCCCTCAATTCAAATATTTGTACCACACCGCTGTCTGACAACAAAGCCTTCCTAATCCAAAAATACGTGGTGGAAAAGGTCTCCGCCAGGCAGATCGGCGTCCTCGCTGGCTGTGCTCATTCCACAATAAACGATGCCTTGGATCGATTTGGAATCACCAAATCCAAGCGCCCCAGCGGCCATATTCCATACGGATCGAAAATGAAAAAATGTCGGCTTGTTCATCATACGCGGGAACAAAATATCATTCAGCAGATTTGGAGGCGGAAACGGAAAGGCTGCTCTAACGCGAAAATCGCGAAGTCGCTGTCTAACCGTGGCATTAAAAGTCCCGCTGGAAATCCGACCTGGAGTCCCGCAACCGTGGGTCGTATTTTATGGAGGTTACGTTACCAGAAGCAAGTCTCGTCTTAGATCATAAAATAGATTCTTGGCAAACCGTACAGTTAAGTGTACTGTTAAAAATGAGGTGATTTATGGACAGAACCAATGCCAATGATTTTAGAGCGAACTTGAAGGAATGGATGGAGGCCGCTCGAAAAGAACCGGTTAAAATCACGCGCAAAAGCGGCGATGCATTCGTTCTGATGAATGCCGATGAGTTCGAGAAATTGCAAGTTGAGTTGGCCAGTCTTCGCGGGATTACTCGTGGATTGAGTGATGTGGCACATGGACGTGTTCGTCCGTCGATGGCTGAATCTACCGGTGGCGCTATCGAGCGCGCAAAAGCCAGAGTGATTGGGAAGCGCTCAAAGAAAGCCGTCGGCTAATGGCCTTGTATGAAATTGAGGAAGCCGACCAATTCTTAAAGGATGTGGAAGAAGCCGCCGTATGGATTTTAATCACCAATCTTGAACAATCCGAATCTTTAGCGAACAAAAAGGTCAATGATCTCAAGACAGACCTGGACTCTCTGCGGGAGCGTCTCAGAAGTTATCCAGAGTCAGGCGAGGCCGGCGAAGTTCCCGGCCTTCGGAGGTTTCCAATTTATGAAGGTCGATATTCTGCAAAATGGATAGTCATTCACTCTGCGCGTTTGGTAACACTTGTCGCCCTCTCCGATTCCAAATATCCTCGCCAACTCCGACAATTTCATATTGATGATGACGAGTAGGTCCAAGGACGAAGGGAAACGAAAGACCGCTCAAACTGGTAAACTAAGGAGTTTTATTTATGGCAAAGAAGAAAGTACGTAAGCGATCCATCAAGCTTTATGGTCAGGTAGAGGTTTGACGCCCATAATAATGTCGGCCAGATTTTCAATATCTTCGATGGTCTTAGCTTTCGGTATTTCTTGGAATAAATGCTTCAAAAGTTGAAACGGTTTTACGCCATTCACGTTAGCAGTACAAAGCACGCTGTAAAACATCGAACTTGCATCGGCACCAGCTTCAGTATCACTGAACATCCAATTATTCCGTCCAATCGCAAATTTTCTAATCGCGCGCTCGACAAAACCGTTATCCATTTCTAAACGTGGATCTTTTAAATAACCAATTAAATATTCATATTCTTTAATAAAATAATTTAGTGCGACGCCAATCCTACTTTTCGGAGGCACTTTTTTAACACTTTCATCTGCCCAGGACTTAAATTCATCCCAAATAGGTTTATGCTTTTCTAATCTGTGCTTTTGCTTTTCATCTAAATCTAGTTTCTTCGATTCATCATCTAAATCATAAAGCTTTTGATAATATTTTAATCCAACTTCAGCTAAAGTTTTTCCAGATTTTGCGCCTTCAGTTTTGGCTTTTTCAAAATACCTGCGACCGTGCATGTTACACCCTAAAATGATCACACCAGATTGCTTTTCTAAAAAATTATATCCTGCATAGCCATCAACTTGCACATAGCCGGCGTATTCAGATAAAATCTTTTTCGCAGCCTCACTCGATCTAGACTGATCATAATCAAATAATATAATCTTATTTTTTGCATGCGGCGTGGATCTCACCCACATATAGGATTTTGACTCAGCTTTTTTACCATTTTCGACACCAGACAGACGATTGATCTTGATTTTTTGATGACCAAACTCAAAGCAGAAGAGCCAATTGTTAAAAAGACTTTTGAGGACATCGCTCACACGCCCAGCGACGACGGTTTCGAGTTAAAATTTGTCCGCATCGAAAGCCTGACTCAGGCACACATGGAATATCCAGGATTTCTGCTTTCATACAAAAATGCGCCGTTATTTGAAGAGAGCGTTTCATTGCTGGTATATTCGGCTGAAAGTATTTTCGCCGAGAAACTTGCTCAAAAATGGTCGGGGAGACAGGATTCGAACCTGCGACCCTCTGGTCCCAAACCAGATGCGCTACCGGACTGCGCTACTCCCCGAACGCGGGCCTTAAATATAAGAGCAGCATGCGAAACTAGATACTACTGAGGCCACTGTCAATGGACCAAGGTCGTAACGCATGGCTTAAGTCTATTAAATAGGTTGCCACCTCAAAAAAACGGTATTTACCATAGCTGTATGCGTTGAGTGGTAATTAAGTAAAAATAAGATTAGTAAAAAATAAGATTAGTAAAAATAGAATTAAAACAGAAACAGTAAAGATATTAACAACTAAGGAGAAAACAACATGAGAAAGATAATAGCAATGTTGGCTATACTCGGATTCGCATCTGGCGCACATAGTGCCGATGGCGCCGGAGATTTCAGCCAAAATGGTGAGTTTCGTTTGCAATATGTAAACGACATTAACTCAGATGGTAACGACGATACTAGTGGCGCGGGGCCAGATCAGAATTGGCACCAACGGCTGCGCTGGGGCACTGATGTTAAAGCTGGCGAGAAGCTTTCTGGCCATTTTACATTAGTACATAATGCTGATTGGGGTTCGAACTACGATCAGACACCAGATGATGTTGTTAGTAGTGCAAACTTACTCGTTGTTAACGAGGCTTATGCTAACTGGATGGTTTCTGACGCATGGATGCTTCGCTTCGGTCGCGCCAGCATGACAATGGGCGATGGCCGATTTATTTCAGCTAACGAATACGAAGCTGTTGCAACTGCTTTTGACGGCGCGACTCTTTCTTGGGATCAAGAAATGGCTCGCATGAGCTTTTTTGCCCATCAGGCAGGTAAAGATACTGTAGTAAAAAATAATTTTAGAACTCATTACGGATTTGCTGCAGACTTCAAATCTCTGCCAAACTTCTTAAAATCTGCGCACGTACACGTTGTTCAGGTTAAGCATGATATGGGTACTTATACTCCGGATGATGATGATAAAAACCAAGACACAATGCGTATCGGTGCGTCAGTAACCGGTGAAGTTGCAGGTTTTGACTGGCGCTTTAACTACGAGCAAGAAGACGGCGATAGCGAGATCGGCCCGACTAAAACGGATATTACCTCAAGCATGATGGATGCCGAAGTCGGCTACGGCATGCCACAAACAATGAACGCACATTTTCATGTTGGCTACCACATTGACACTGGTTCGAAAGGCACGTCCACTAAATACGAAACCTATGATGGTTTCTACTACGATACACATAATAATGCAGGGCTAATGGATATCTTCGGCTGGGGTAACCTCACTTACACACGAGTGGGCGCGACATTTGCTCCTAAAGACGACATTACGGTTGGTCTTGAGTATTTAATGTTCGCACAAACCGAAAAAACTGGTTCGATCAGCGGGAGC
>MEPT01000051.1:8488-13051 GCA_001769925.1 Bdellovibrionales bacterium RBG_16_40_8 | reverse complement strand
GCTACTAAAAAATACACAAATAATTTCAGCATAACTGCTCGTTATGGCATGTTTAGCCCTGGTGATGAGTACAAGAGCGTAAGAGAAGACACCTACGCACAGATGTACATTGAATCTAAACTTACGTTTTAAGCTAAGCGCTTAAGAATGTTACTTAAAGGCCGGGGTCACTCTCGGCTTTTTTTTTATAAGGGGTCAAGTCGTGACCGAGTGGTTTAAAACTCTTTCAAAAACAATGCTTGTGACCATTGTACTCACAGCGGGGGTTCTTTTTATCGTGTTATCTGACCCTCCGCGTACGGTTTGTGACTCGCAAATCGAGCTGTTTAGTGAAAAGACCAAAGGTTTTTTAACTATTACAAAGATGAAGTATATTGAACGCACCAAGTCCCGTTTTAATATGCTTATGGATACATGTAAGACTACAAACACAGTAGGTGGGTGCTATGAGCTTTTTTATAGTCTAAAACAGATGTTAAAAGACGTAGGAACCGTGTCGCCAGCTTGTTACAGTAAACTTAGCGGTAATAGTGGTTTCAGCGAAGCTATCTGGAAGAGTCTTGAGCTAATGGCACAACTTGCCTGGGGAGATAAACCGCCCCAAGCGACTGGGCTAAAAGTCGGTTGGTTTGATCATGCAGATTTAAATCTAATGTGTGAACTTAAAAGCGTGGCCATAAATATATTTACTCAAAGCAAATGGGACAGCTTTGTCGACGGTTTTTTTAAATCTCTGCCAGGGGTAACAGAACTCTCGCGAGAAGACGCTTGGCAAAGAATGCTCTTTTCTGTGAGCTGCACTGGTTATTAATCAGGTCTGCCAAAGTTTCGTAAAAAAATCATTGTAAGGTATGACTTCTATGCCTTGGCTCTTTCGTTGCCTACAATGCAGTCAACCTCAAAATCTCCAATCTGAGTTTTCGTTTTTTATTACTAAATCGAAAATGGCTTAGCTGAAACAACCTCTGGGCGCCCTGAATTATCGTAAGCTGTCGCCCCTAGAGGCATAAGGCTTAGGCTGCGAGCGCGTTTAATAGCTAAAGACACCTTTTTTTGTTGAGACATGCTAAGTTTAGAAATGCGAGCTGGGCTGATTTTACCGCCCTCCATGATAAAGCGGCTAAGGGTGCTGGGGTCTTTATAATCGAATACAAAGTCGCCAGGATACTCGGCGCGGTATTTGCTGCGAACAGGCTTTTTCAAAGTTTACTCCCTAGGTTACTTAATTAGTAAGCTATACCATATACGATAAATTTGAGTTGCCAACAAGCACCATTTTCTTTTATAAGTCTCGTTTTGCTAATCGTTACGGGGAGCTATGTATGTCGCGTTGTGAATTATCAGGTAAAGGGCCAAAGGTTAAAAATCTTGTGAGCCATTCTAATGTTAAAACGAAGTTTCGTGTGCAGCCAAATGTTCAAAAAAAACAATTATATAGCAATGCTTTAAATCGCACAGTGAAGCTTCAGGTCGCCACCTCTACTATTCGTAATATAGAGCACGTCGGCGGATTTGACACTTATATTTTAAATCAGCCAGATCTACAGCTTTCAGCGCGCGCACTTGTTACTAAGAAGAAAATTCAAGCGCAGCTCAAAAAAAAGCAGTCTCTAGCTAAGGGAGTGAAAAAGTGAAATTGCGTATTAAAAAAGGTGATACCGTTCAGGTAACTGCAGGCGCGCAAAAGGGCATAAAAGGGTCGGTTATGTCTGTTGATCTAAAAAAAATGCGTATAAAAGTACAAGGAGTACGCATACAGACAAATTTTGATAAAAAAGAGGGCATACTTAAGTCAGAGGGTTATATCGACTATTCTAATGTGAAGCTCGTCGAAAGGGCGGTTCAGGAGAAGAAAAAAACCACCAAAGGTAAGGCTTCATCTCGCAAATAAGGCACAATAAGGCATCGTGTCTTGTTCTTTTTTTCGACTCTGTTAGTCTAAAAATAAATTATGGGCATAAAAGCAATCATAGTTTTAGCATGCTTATCGACGCTTACGGCTTTGGCGCAGGTTGACGCTGCGGTTGGGCAAATGTCTGAGAAAAAAAATAATGAGTCTAGCAGTGATTACGTTTTGTGTAAAAACTTGAAGGCTGTGCGTACAATTCGTATCGAAAACGATGCCGACGCTAAACAGTGCGTTGCCCTTTATACGAAATTGGGCGTTGATAAAGAAGTTGGTAGAGCCCAAAATATTTTAAGTTGCCGTAATATAATTGGCAATATTAAGGGCAATTTAGAAAAAGCCAGTTGGAAGTGTAAAGAGCTGGATAATTATAACATCACGACATCCGCGCAAAAAGAAGAATGAAGTCGCTCGAGCCCCTACCGAAAAGGTCATTACGGGTTGGCGTAGTACAAATGACCTCAGGCGAAGATATTTCAGCGAATATCAAAGATGTTTCTAATGCTCTAGAGAGTTTGCGCGTTGAAAAGTGTGATCTAATATGTCTACCTGAAAATGTATTTTTTTTACGCATAGATAAATCAAGCAAGACAGCAGATGCGATGAATTTAAAAGAAACTTTTTGGCAAGAGTTTTGTAATTTCGCCAATCAAGAAAAGTGTTCAATACTTTTTGGTTCTGTAGCCTTAAAGCGAGATAAGAAAAAAAGTACCAGTGCCACAATACTTGTTAGCCCACAGAAAAGGCCGAAAGTGGTGTATGAAAAAATTCACCTTTTTGATGTAGATGTAAAAGGTGCGCCCCCGGTTCGTGAATCTTTGTTCTTTGAGTACGGTAAAAAGCCCAAATTAATTAAAATTAATGACTGGAATATAGGTCTTTCAATTTGCTATGACGTGCGTTTTGCTGAACTCTATCAGGCATATGCAGCAAAGAATGCACATCTTATATTAGTCCCAGCTGCGTTTTTAGTGCCTACTGGTCTGGCTCATTGGCATGTGCTTCTCAGGGCGCGCGCTATAGAGTCGCAAGCATTTGTTGTGGCTGCGGCACAAGCTGGAAATCATACAAATTCGCAAGGGGCGACCAGGCAAACTTTTGGACACTCTTTAGTAGTAGGGCCATGGGGAGAGATCAAATTAGACATGGGGAATTCTGGTGCCAAAGTGACGGCGATTACGCTTGATGTGGCAGAATTACAAAAAACCAGAGAACAAATACCTATGGCGCACCACCGCCGGTTATAAGTGTTGCGCATTTTTGCGATTTTTGTTTCATTAAATAAGTATGAAATTTAGTTATAAACTAAAATTTTTATGTAGATTGATTTTTCTATTCATAGGCGTGGCGGCATTGAAAGATCGCGTTTACCCAGGCGGGCACGATGAAGAAGACTTAAAGGTTCAAGAAACCCTTAGGTCTCCGGTAATAACCGTTGATCGACGCATGTTAGAGCAGAAGGTGCTGAAAAATTATTTTAAAAAAGCAGAAGAAGATTCTGGCACACCAAAGACTACTCCACAGAAAACAGAATAAGACCTTGCCTCGGGCGACTAATTAGGCGACAAGTTCTTCATTATGGCTATTTTTTTTGCAGTTACGTCAAAAGGGCTTGCCGATGTGCTTGCCGATGAGTTGCGCGACCTGGGACTAAAAGTTCTGCAAAAAGGTCCGGCGGGTGTTTCATTTGAATCTAACTGGGAGGGCTGTTACCGAGCTAACTTGCAATTACGAACGGCAACTAGGGTAATTAGGCCTGTGCTCGATTTTCCGGCATATCAACCCGAAGATCTTTATCATAATATTCAAAAACATGATTTTACTAAGTACATTGGCGTGAAAGACACATTTACCATTGACGCTAGTGTGCGAGAAAGTTCATTTCACGACCAGCGTTTTGTGGCTATGAAAATCAAAGATGGGATTGTCGACCAATTTCGCGAAAAATTCGGCGAGCGCCCTAATATTGACAATGAAAATCCGCAGTTAACCATAATGGTTAAGATTATGAAAAACCAAGTCAGCGTGGCTATCGATACAACTGGTGACAATCTATCGCAGCGTGGTTATCGCACTGAAGCTGGCGAAGCTCCGCTGAGAGAGCATTTGGCGGCAGGCCTTATCAATATGACTGGTTGGCAAAAAGACATACCAATTGTCGACCCCATGTGTGGGTCAGGTACCTTACTAATAGAGGCTGCACTCATTTTAAAAAAAATTGCTCCTGGCTCTTTTAGAAAGAAATTTGCTTTTCAAAAGTTTGCCGATTTTAAACCCGAGATTTGGGATAAAGTGGTCACTGAAGTACTTGGTAGTGAGGTTAGCGAAACTAATATACATTTTTATGGGTTTGATCGAGATGCCAAAGTCATTCGTATGGCAAAGCGTAACGCTGAGCGGGCCGGAGTAGAAGATTTAATCACTTTTGAAGTTAAAGGCATTGATATGCTTGATCGCCCAGCAGAGCATGGCCTTATGGTTATTAACCCTCCTTATGGTGAAAGGTTAGGAGTAACTGAAGAGCTCAAAGATTCTTATCGTGATTTAGCTTATGCATTGAAAAGACAATTCAAGGGTTGGCGCTGTTGGCTACTTTCTGGCAACGAAGAGCTGACAAAGGCTTTAAAACTAAAATCTTCGCGGCGCATCCCGGTATT
>MEPT01000051.1:7791-8475 GCA_001769925.1 Bdellovibrionales bacterium RBG_16_40_8 | reverse complement strand
GTACAAAGTTAATGCGTAAAACCAGTTAATGCGTAAAGCCAGCGAGGGCTGCACTTGTACCTAACAAAAGAATAAATATCCATGCGGGGTCGCGAAATTTTGAGGATCGCAGAATAAGAGCTATACTAATCCCCAAACATATTCTTTATGAAAAAGTACGTGTTTATTTTTGTAAAACGTGGTGTCATTCGTTGTGACGCCATACCTTAAGAAACGCATTTTTTGAAGAGGAAGTCACCATGATTTTCGACGTTGGACTATTGGCTCCTGCCGCAAGTGGAGCTGGTCTACTCATTGCACTTATTATTTATATTTTAGTTGCTAAAAAAACTGCAGGCAAAGGCCGCATGAGCGCAATTGCCGACGAGATTTATCTTGGAACGATGACTTTTATAAAGGCCCAATACGCAAAATTTATAATTTTTGTGATCGTGGTTGCAGCATTTTTATTTTGGGCACAAGGCGTAAACCTAGCGCTTGGTTTTATCGCTGGGGCATTTACATCAAGTCTTGCAGGACTTTTCGGTTTAATGGCAGCGACGACTGGCAATGTTCGCACTGCGGTGGCAGCAAAAGATAAAGGCCTAAGTTCTGCACTGCAAATTTCATTTTATAGCGGCGCGGTCATGGGACTTTCGGTTGCAAGTTTTGGCCTTATTGCTTTAGGCGGAATTTATTATTATT
>MEPT01000051.1:3590-7776 GCA_001769925.1 Bdellovibrionales bacterium RBG_16_40_8 | reverse complement strand
TTTTCTAGGTACCTCTTCGGCTTCTTTTTTTTCACGAATATGTGGCGGAATTTTCGCCAAGGCTGCTGACATAGGCACTGATCTTGTCGGAAAATTTGAAGCAGGAATTCCAGAAGATGATCCGCGCAATCCTGGCGTTATAGCTGATAGCGTAGGTGACAATGTGGGTGATCTAGCTGGAATGGGCGCTGACATTTATGAGTCATATATCGGGTCAATAGTTGCTATTTTTATTATAACCACCACGATGACTATAGCGAATGTAAAAAATTTATTTCCTAATATGAGCCAAGATATGTTGTTCTCATTGCCACTGCTGCTTTTTATAATTGGCCTTGCAGCTTCTTTTATCGGTATTGTACTAATTAATATATTTAAAAGCATGCGGCCGACATTTGCTGTTAATTTTTCTGAAATTTCTGCAAGAATTTTATTTTTATGCGGCAGCGGTTATTATATGTATCAAGCCAATTACAATTTGAATATTTTCTGGGCTATCTTGTCGGGGGCCATTTCTGGTTTTGCTGTAGACAGAATAACCGAATTCTATAGGTATGGTAAGCCAGTTAAAAAAGTAGCCGAATCTACAAAATTTGGCACAGCAATAAATATTATCTCAGGACTTGCAGTAGGCTTAGGGTCTTCATGGTTACCTATTTTAATAATTATGACTTCAGCCTTCGCTTCATTTAATTTTGCTGGATATTATGGGGTTGCAATTTCAGCTGTTGGAATGCTTGCTACTGTTGGAATTACGGTTACGATAAGCGCATTTGGCTCCATTGTTGATAATGCCTGCGGAATTTCAAAAATGGCCCAATTAGGATCTAGTGATAGAAAAGCCTGCGAAAGCTTGGGTGCCTACAATCGTTCAGGAAAAGGCTTTGCCATTGCCGCTTCTGTGATAACCTCGCTATCACTTTTTATTGCTTACTACCAGATAGTGCATGTCCGTAACTTAGGTAAGACATCTGGCACAGATGATCCTATTGTTATTGTGGGATTATTTTTAGGCGCAGCAATTATATTTGCAATAGCCTCGCTTATTCTGAAATCTGTAAGTAAAGCAGCTGGGCAGATGGTAACAGAAATACGCCGCCAATTTCGTGAAATTCCTGGATTACTCAGCAGCACTGGCAAGCCAGATACAGCTCGTTGTGTAGAAATTGCTGCTAATGTTGCTTTACGAGAAATGATTGTACCAATTTTATTAGCAGTGATGACACCTGTTTTAATTGGTACAGTTCTTGGGGTAGGCGCATTGGGGGGTACGTTATTAGGAGCGCTTATCACTGGTGTTTCGCTTGCATTTTTTACTACTAACGCTGGCGGGGTATGGGATGGTGCTAAAAAATATATAAAATCCGGACAACTCGATGGTGATAAAGGCAGCGGCCCCGCATATCAGGCAGCTATCGTAGGTGATACAGTTGGTGACTCATTTAAAGGTGCTGTTGGCCCTGCAATGAATGTGTTACTAAAGCTTATGGTTATCGTAGCCTTGGCAATGATCAAATGGTGAAAATAAAGTAAATAAACTGCGCATAATACACGTTTAGGGTAAGGTTACGGCGTACCTTCAGCCCGCGGGAAAAGTGGTTCAGCCTTTTTAATTGGTGTGCCGGGTTTGATAAATCCCCAGGTGCCGATATCGTGCCAATTAGGATTTGCGGTTTTGGCGGCTTTAAACTCGCAGACCCCAATTGTGCATAGTAGCGAAGTCATTTTGTTAGGCATCACCGGCAGCAGTAAACTAGCTGAAATGCGCAGTACTTCAAGAGCTACGTAGAGCGTTGAGCCAGCTTCAGGTAAATTAGTTTTTGCCATTTTCCATGGAGCTTTTTCTTCAAGATAACGATTAGTTTCGGTGAGCAAATTCATTACGTGTTCGATAGCTTCGCTAAGCGAAAATGCTTGCACACATTCGTATACTTTTTGTGGAGTGTGTGTAGAAAGTTCTATAAGTGCTGCTGTTGAGGTATCGTGAGTGATGCTAGCGTCTTTTGTATTTGGTCCAGCCGGAGCTTTACCTGAAAAAAATTTGTCGATGAGATTAGTTGTGCGGCTTAAAAGATTGCCAATATTATTGGCAAGGTCTGTGTTTACGCGATTAATAATTAATTCGTGCGATGCTGGGCCGTCTTGGCCAAGACGAAACTCTCTAACTAAAAAATAGCGAAGCGGCTCAATGCCAACAAGTTTAATCATTTCTTTGGGGTCCATAACGCTACCGCGCGATTTTGACATTTTCTCGCTGTCTTTGTTTAATAGCCACCCGGTAGCAAATATCATTTTTGGTAGATTCACCCCAATCGCCATTAACATAGTGGGCCAGTACACCGTGTGAGTAATGAGAATATCTTTGCCAATCATGTGATAGGCGCCAGCTTCTTGCCACCATGTTTTAAATTCTTCTTCTCGGCCTTGCTGTTTAAGGCCAACAGCAACAGCATAATTCAATAAAGCATCAAACCAAACGTATGTTACATAATCATGATCAAACGGAATTTCAATACCCCAACTTAAGCGGGTTTTTGGGCGGCTGATGCAGAGATCTCCTAAGGGTTGGCGTAAAAACCCCAGGGTTTCATTGCGGCGGTTTTCTGGTTGAATAAAGTTCGGGTTTTTTTCGATGTGGTCAATAAGTTGCTTCTGATATTTAGACATTTTAAAAAAGTAATTTTTTTCTTTGATATTAACCACATCGTTGCCATTAGGACTTTTGCCATTAACTAGATCTTTTTCTGTATAAAAAATTTCTTCGCTAATTGCATACCAGCCCTCATAGGTATCAGAGTAAATATCTCCCTTGTCATAAAGCTCTTGCAAAACACTTTGCACGGTTTTTTTATGAAAAGAATCAGTTGTGCGAAAAAAAATATCAAACTGAACTTCAAGTTCTGTCCAGGCGTTTTTAAAAACCAAAGAAAGCTCATCGCAGTGGGCCTGAGGCTCACGCCCATTTTTTACAGCTGTTTGCTGCACTTTTTGTCCATGTTCATCAGTGCCAGTTAAAAACTTTACTTCATGACCGAAAAGTCGATGATAACGAGACAGTACGTCAGCATTAATAGTAGCGTACGCTGTGCCGAGGTGAGGCTTGTCATTAACGTAATATAACGGAGTGGTGAGGTAAAATTTATGTTTACTCATGAGTTCTTTTCTTCATCTGCAATTCCAAGATGTTTCATCACTCGCTTTAAATTTCTTCTAAGCTTTGGTAAGTGCACAAGACTTGCATAAACTTTAAGTGATTGTTTAAAATCCATAAGCGGGTAGCCACTATAAACTCCTGGTTTATTAACATCGTTAATAACTCCTGAAAGTGGTCCGATTGTGCAATTGTCGACAATTTCAGTGTGCCCGTTTATAGATGCACGACCGGCAAAAATGCAGTTGTCACCAATTTTTGCCGATCCGGCAGTAATCATGCCGGCAGTTATTAGGCAATTTTTACCAATCTGAATGTTGTGGCCGAAGTGGCAATGGTTATCTATTTTTGTCCCAAAGCCGATACGTACCGGATCAAATGTGCCACGATCAATATTTACGTTCGCGCCAATATGAACGTCGTCTTCGATAATAACCGCTCCGTAATGTGGCAGTCGGTAATGATTATTCTTATCATCGTGGGCATAGCCGTAGCCATCAGAGCCTATTGTAGAGTGTGGTTTTATTTCTACACGGTGCCCGAGATGACAGCTATGGCCAATGTAAACTTGTGGATGAATAAAACAGTCTCGTCCTAAAGAAGAGTTAGTCTCAATTACGGTATGAGCGCCAATGAAGCTACCATCGCCGATTTCGACATTTTCTGAAATTACGACATAGGGGCCGAGTACTACATTTTTACCTATGCGCGCCGTTTTAGCCACTACAGCTGTTGAATGAATAGGCACTTTTTCAAATGGAGCTTTAACGAAAGGCAGGGTAAAAAAACGTGCATTAACCAGAGCCATGGCCAAATAAGTATTTTTACTAATCAAAATAGTTTTGCGCTTATTTTTTTCTTTTGCTTGACCAGCAATTTTTTCATGAACTACAAGTATGGCGGCATCGCTTTTAAATATTTGATCAAGAAATTTTTCTTCAGATATAAATATAATAGACTCTGGGGCTGGGTTGGTCTGCGAGCTTGGGGCCTTGGCTATGGCTTTCATGTCACCATCAAGGTGTTGAATGAGTT
>MEPT01000051.1:2671-3571 GCA_001769925.1 Bdellovibrionales bacterium RBG_16_40_8 | reverse complement strand
GGCTTCGGCCGTCACTGTCATTAGTTTTTCCTCCAGAATCTCGTAATTAAAGCGTTTTGTGCCATCGGTCTAGCCATATTTTGCTCAAATATTGCTTTCGTACTCTAAATAGGGCAGATTCAAGGGCACATGGCAAAAGATGATTTAGTACAAATGGAAGGGCAAGTAGTTGATGCGGGTGCCGGGGGCCTTTACAAGGTTAAGCTCGACAATAATGTTGATATTAACGCAAAGCTTTGCGGCAAGATGCGCCAATTTAATATTCGTGTTGTGGTTGGAGATCGTGTTACCGTGGGAGTTTCTCCCTACGATCCCAGCCATGGTTTAATTATGTATCGCCACAAGTAATTTCTATGAGTATTGCTCAAGATCATAATTTTCAAAACTATGCTAAGTTAAAGCTCCCAGGAGTAAATAGTAAATCTATGCATGCGGTTTTAGAGTTGCATGAGCAGGGTGCCACTGTTCCTTTTATGGCGCGTTATCGCAAAGAAAAAACTGGCAATCTTGATGAAGTTGAAATTCGTGCGGTAATTCATGGAGCAGAAACCTGGCAAGAATTGGTAAAGCGCAAGTCTTTTGTCATCTCAGAAATCGCCAAACAAGGATTATTAAATGAAGATTTAAAAAAGCAAATTGAGTCTTCTTATGAGGTTTCTGAAATTGAGGAGCTTTATCGACCATACAAGAAAAAGAAAAAAACCAAAGCCAAAATCGCGTTAGATGCGGGGCTGGGTGCAATAGCCGGTTGGATATTGAAACTTGGCATAGGTGAAGCGAAGGATGCTACTAGCCTTGAAGTAAAAGCCAAAGACTTTATCAGGCCTGACGCCGGTTTTGCCACATATGAAGAAGTATTGCGGGGAGCGCAGCACATCATTGTAGAGCAGCTTGCTAATC
>MEPT01000051.1:0-2614 GCA_001769925.1 Bdellovibrionales bacterium RBG_16_40_8 | reverse complement strand
CCAAATTCAAAATACACGATGTATGCCGAATTTGCTGAAGCAGTAAAGTCGCTGATGTCGCGTAAAACTTCGCATCGTTATTTGGCTCTACGTCGCGGTTGGCAAGAGGGTGAACTCAAAGTCACTATCGAGGCTAATGATGCTGAGCTACTGAAGCATTTTGAGGCTGCGATGATAACAAATATATCATCCCAAGCTACAAATTTTCTTAAAGAGTGCGCAAAAATTGCTCTTGCTGTTCATGTTGTGCCGTCAGTGACCAATGAAATTCACGGGGTACTTAAAGAACAAGCTGATAATGATGCAATTGCAGTTTTTGCTGAAAACGTACGCAAAGTTTTGATGGCAAGCCCGTTTGGGCCAAAAGTTGTTTTGGGTTTAGACCCAGGCATTCGCACTGGTTGCAAGGTGGCGCTTATAGAAAAAAGCGGCAAATTTTTAACTAATACGGTATTGCAAATACAAGGTGAAGACGCCAAAGAAAAAGCGAAAAAACTTTTAGGCGACACATTAAATCAGATGCATATCGATGCTGTGGCGGTAGGTAATGGCACTGCTGGGCGCGAAACTGAGAAATTCATTCGCGAAGTTTTAAAAGATCTTGGTAAAGACATACCGGTAGTTTTGGTTAATGAATCTGGGGCTAGCGTTTACTCAGCAAGTGATGTGGCTAGAGAAGAATTTCCAGATCTAGATTTAACAGTGCGTGGGGCTATTTCGATAGCGCGTCGATTACAAGACCCTCTTGCCGAACTTGTTAAAATTGAGCCCAAAAGCATTGGTGTTGGTCAGTATCAGCACGATGTTCCGCAGCCGCAGTTAAAGAAATCTTTGCACGAAGTGGTTGAGTCTTGTGTTAACCAGGTTGGGGTTGATATTAATACTGCTTCAGAATCTTTACTTCAGTACGTTGCGGGCATTGGACCGGCTATTGCGAAAAATATCGTGCAGCATCGTGCGACTAAAGGACTTTTTCATGATCGCAGCGAACTTGAAAAGGTGCCGCATCTTTCTACAAAAGCTTTTGAGCAGGCGGCAGGTTTTTTGCGTGTGCGTGGCGGTAAGGTACAACTTGATGCTACGGGTATTCACCCTGAGCGATATAAGGCTGTGCGTGAAATGCTTCATGAGGCGGGTGTGACACTTGCGCAGGCAATTGGTGGTCAGATTGAACCACTTAAAAAATTACGAGAAAAATGGGTGCAACTTATTGGTGAGTACACCTTTGATGATATTCTTCAAGAACTGACAAAACCAGGGCGAGACCCTCGTGACCCGTATAAGATTTTTAAATTTCGTGAAGATGCTCATGAGATTAAAGATTTACAAGTTGGCCAGATTTACCCAGGCATAGTCACTAATGTGACTAACTTCGGGGCTTTTGTTGATATTGGCGTTCATCAAGATGGGTTGGTGCATATTTCTCAATTGAAGCATGATTTTGTCGATGATCCACGTTTGGTGGTTAATCCTGGCGACCAGGTTACGATAAAAGTTATGGCAGTAGACTTAGAGAAAAATCAAATTTCTCTCACCATGAAGCTTGAAGAGCGTCCTTTACAGATGCATGCCACTTCTCCTAGAGACTCTCGAGCGCCTCGAGAAAAGCGCACTGATAGAACTCCACGCCAGCATGCTGAGCGAGCTCCGCGCCAGCACACCGAGCGCCAAGCTGGCTCGCGTGATCGGCATCAGCGTGATCAGAGACCGACGCGTGCAAAGCCTGCCTTCAATAATCCATTTGCCGCGCTCGGAAACCTCAATAAAAAATAGAATAACGTCTGCCTGCTAACCATGCTCCACTGGCAAAATAGACTTGGTGCGACGGTAGTGGTGTGAGAGTGGGATGTAATCGAGCAGATGCTATTTAAGTTATACGAAATCTAGTCAATTTTGCAAAATTTGTTGCTACCGGCTAATCCAAAAAAAGTGGTATATGCTCTACATGATAAACAGAGTAGCTACAGAAGTGTATATGAAAAGACATAACATATCTGTCGCTAGAATTATGCTACGTGGTTTGGCGCAGACGGCGCAAGTATTGGTGCTCGCCCTCACCCTGGCCCTAATGCTCACGCTAATTTGCATCCCTAGCCAAACCTTTGCACAAGTATACAACGACGAAGGCAGCATCGCTGAGGGAAACATTACCGAAGAAAACAATGCACTAGAAAATATTGAACAGTGGATAGCAAAAGTGAGGGTTTTGGCGAGAAAATATTTATTGCAAAATATTTCTCCGGAGGGGGCTGCCGCAGGCGCTATACTTGCGTCAACATCAAAGGTAAACCCAAATTATAACTACGTTTGGCTGCGTGATGCAGCAATAACCATTAAGGCAATTCTTTTTCTTTACCAAAGAACGCAAAATCAAGTTGATAAAAAGCTCTACATGAAAATTTTAAAAGACTTTGTTAGTTTTTCTAGACTATCTCAACATACAGCAGAAAAATACGGCATTGGTCTTGGCGAACCTAAGTTTTATATAGATGGGTCGGTTTATCGTGGCCCCTGGGCTAGACCACAAAATGATGGCCCAGCAGTTCGTGCTATGGAGCTAATTCATTTTGCCAATATTCTTCTGCAAGAGGGGCAGGAAGAGTATGTGCGAGAG
>MEPT01000050.1:41199-41874 GCA_001769925.1 Bdellovibrionales bacterium RBG_16_40_8 | reverse complement strand
CGGTGCTTGAGCTACTACTAAAGCGCGTACGAGAGCATAATGCGCAAAACGAAATTTTGGTAAAATCTGCGCTAGAGAACGTAACCGGTGCTATGGGGTCTATTTGCAATACGCTAAAAGATAAGCCCACATATCAAAAAACCGGAGGTATAGCTAGTCGCCCGGCTGAGTCTGGGCAGTTGGTGAGCAAAGAGGCTTAAGGATGAGCCTCGAAAGGTTAGACAAGGATGTCGAGAATTTGGTCCATGATGGACGTCGGCAAGCGGTCATTAATGAACAGCCAAACGGCTCTTCAGACCGTAAGCCACAACGTTGCTAATAAAAACACCGAAGGCTATTCGCGCCAGCGTGTAGATATGAAGACTACTGAACCCACTGGTCTAGGTAAACTTCGTATTGGTAACGGTGCCCGCGCTACGAGTGTCACGAGAGTAAACAATCAATTTATAGAAAAACAGGTTGAGAGTGAAGGCAATATTTTAGGCATGAAAGACTCAAAGGCGCAGATGCTTGCGCGGGTAGAACAAGTTTTTAATGAGCAGATGAATAAGGGCCTAAATAAATTTATGGGCGAGTTTTTTAATGCTTATAGAGAGATGTCTAATAGCCCAGAAAATTTGGCTCTGAGAAATATGGTAAAAGAATCAGCTGATTTTATGACAAAAGATTTTCAGC
>MEPT01000050.1:30177-41166 GCA_001769925.1 Bdellovibrionales bacterium RBG_16_40_8 | reverse complement strand
CAAATTGCCACAGAAGTAGCATCAATAAACGCCACCACGAAAGAAATTTCACAATTAAACGGTAAAATTAAAATGGCCGAACATAATGCCATTGAAGCCAATGATGAGCGTGATCGTCGCGATCAACTTATTAAAGAGTTAAGTGAAAAAATAAATATTCGTTATGGTGAAAGTGATGATGGCCTTATGATCATCACGGTTGGCAATACTGGTATTTTAGTGTCAGGTTCGCAGCAACGAGATTTGCTAGTTTCATCTTCAGGTGCGCGCGAGGGTAAACGCGAAGGTAGCGTTGATGTTCTCTATAAGCCTAGTGAAACATCACAACCAGTTAGACTTACAGAGCAAATAACTGGCGGTCGTCTTGGTGGACTACTAGAAATTCGTGACCGTTTTATCAATAAGACGGCAGATGACATGGACGAAATGGCTTATGCCCTGGCCACTGAAGTTAATAAAGCTCATATGTCTGGATTTGATCGCTATAATAATAAAGGTCGTGAATTCTTTGACGTGAGCGGTGGCAAAACAGGAGCATCGGCAAATATAAAAATTAGTAACTATATACAACAAAATGCTGGGTTAATTGTATCGGCGGCCGTGCCCAATGCCCCTGGTGATAATCGTGTGGCAAATGTTATTTCGGCTCTAGAATACGAAAAACCTATGGCTGACGGCAAAAGTACTTTTAATGATTTTTACGGCAATATAGTTGGCAACGTTGGTATTACCGCGAATAAAGCTAACTCTGAACTAGAATCACAAAAGGGCATTGTTGGTCAGCTAAAAAATATTAGAGAAAGTATAAGTGGTGTAAGTCTCGATGAAGAAACGACCAAAATGATTGAGTTTCAAAAATCGTTTGAGGCTGCAGCGCGACTAATTCGTGCGGCAGATGAAATGATGGATACGGTTTTAAATATAAAGCATATGTAGCGAAGTGGTGATAAATAGATGAGAATTGCTGACAAAATGGCTTACGATCAGGTAAATAAATCAATAAGCCAAAATCGTACTGAGATGGCGTCTCTGCAAAACCAAGCGGCTACGCAAAAACGCGTGAATAAGCCGTCAGATGACCCGGTAGCAGCAAGCCGCGTTCTATCTTCGCGTGTTGAACAAAGAAGCACAGAACAATTTATAAAAAACCTGAATTACGCTAAAAGTTTTCTTGATTTTTCAGAACAATCGCTGGGTGAACTAACAGAAGTTTTAGTGCGCGCCAAAGAACTAGCCATTTCTCAGTCAAATGACGCTGGTGCCAGCGCGCAGTCGCGAAGAATAGTCGCAGAAGAAGTTAAACAACTTCATAATCAGGCCATACAAATAGCAAACCGCAAGTTAGGTGAACGTTTCATTTTTGGCGGGTTTATGACAAACGATGCGCCTTTTAATGATTTGGGCGGCTATAATGGTGACGACGGTGAAATGAAAATACATGTAGATAAAGAATCTTTTTTATCGATGAATTTACCTGGATCAGTTATTTTTGAGGGCAAAGGCCTTTCAAGAGACGGTTTTAATTACAAATCTCTCAGGCAACCACATAATTACAAAGAGCTTTTAAAACAACAAGAAGAGTTACCCCCACTTCGTGGGCCAGCCTCAGTGCGTACAACCGAAAATGCAGCGCCGCTACAAAATGAAGATGAAATTAATTTTATTCCTCAGGCTCAGGGAGTTAACATTTTTCGTGCGCTGAAAAAAATGGAAGTCGCTTTGATGACAGACGATAAAACGGGCATTCAAGAATCTATGGATCGTCTTGACGACGCTTTTCAACAAGTTGTTGTGGCAAGATCTGCTTTAGGTTCACGTGTAAACACAATAGACAATACGTTAAATTCTATGCACACGAATATTGTTGATACTAAAGCTAACATATCTCAACTAGAAGACGCAGATGCGTTTGAAGTTATCAGCAACATTAATAAAACCGAAGGCACCCTACAAGCCACCTTACAAACTTCTGGCAGACTTATGCAAAAAAGCCTAATGGATTTTATCTCCTAAAAAAGGTGCCAGGCGCTTTTATGTGTCGCAAGTGCGTTAAAATTTATTTCACTACATAATCGACATTAATTACGGTGTCCTTGGGTGGTGGATTATCGAAGTAAATTCGGCGTCCGTCGACGTGCCATGATGATATATGGTATGGTGTAAATTTAATAACAATACTTTCTGGAGCTGGATAGTATTTAAGTTGTACATATTCTAAAAGCTTGCGCGCATGGTCGGCGAGTAGCCCAAGAGTCGGGGCATAGTTTTCGGCACAAATGCTACCGACAAGACCGCCGGTGAGTAGAGCCAGTTCTGCCACGAAAGTTCCATAATAGCCCCCGCCAGATTGTTGATTTAAACATGCGATGTCGCCTGGAATAATAATCATTCCGTAAGATAAAAGTTTTTTACTATCTCCCCAAATGGATTTAACTGTATTAATGACTTCGCTAGGTGGAGTAGCATTGGCGGGCCCAGTGCTCATTTCATTCTCATCAGACAAGATTAGAAGACCAAAATCAGCATCATTACGAAAAAAACCGTGATTGTTAGTGTTGCGTTTATTAATGGCTTCAATTGCTGCTCTTAGAGGCTGTTCATCTCCTGAGGCACAATCGCTGCCACAATTGTAGCTTTCAGCGCGCACCACAGTATTAAGAAACGCTTGCGAAAAGTTCGGAGTTTTTTTTGTGAGAATATAACTATTCGTACCAGAAAAAGTTATTAGATCACCTTTTATGCCGTACTTACCATTTGATACATCTGTAGTAGTGACACCCAATTGCCAATCAATATCGTAAAGAGTTGATAAAAAACTGTCTATTTTTTGTCCCATTTTTTGTTGCTCTTCAGCCATTGAAACTGAATTATCTACTACAAAGAGAACGTCTAATTTTTTACT
This sequence comes from Bdellovibrionales bacterium RBG_16_40_8, assembly GCA_001769925.1. Classification (GTDB taxonomy): domain Bacteria; phylum Bdellovibrionota; class Bdellovibrionia; order Bdellovibrionales; family UBA1609; genus RBG-16-40-8. The sequence goes on along the minus strand of MEPT01000050.1, from coordinate 38,264 downwards.
TACGGTACCCTGAGTAAATAATTCAGATTTACTAAGTCCGCTTGATGCTGCTTGGCTGTTTAGATCAGAAGTTGCAAATGAAACGTCGTTGGAGCAGCGCACCTGTGTGGCGCTTACTATTAAAATTATTAGTAATAAAATGATACGTTTATACATTATTCCTCCCTCATGAACCCAAATGTTTAAAGAGCAATTGCGGTGCCATGCGCAAATTGAAGTTTAGTGTCTAAGTTTCAGTACTTATAGACAGGGGGTGGGTGTTTATCTGTGGGAATCTACGTTTTCGCAAATATTCTATTTTGCTAAAACTGTCATATATATTGTTGTGTCGAATATTTTTGACAATTTTTATAGATTTTTTCACTCACAGCTGGCTTGTATTACCCATTGACTTTTTCTAGCCCAGGGTCTACCTAAAGCCCCACGAGAATCATGCCGTTAAGTATGTTAGTGGATTTCAAGTGTGATTAAATATGAGCTTTGACTAGGATGTTGAAGGAGACCTATGCTGGTTCTGACCAGAAAACTCGGCGAAAGTATAACGATCGACGATAATATTAAGATCCGGATAGAGAAAATACGTGGAAAGCAGGTGCGTTTGGGCATCGAAGCGCCAAAAGAGACGCGTATTTACCGTGAAGAAGTCTATCAGGCGATAAAACAGCAAAATCGGGATGCATCAATGTCGGTCCCTGATTCTACGCGCGCCGTGGCAAACCTACTTAAGACAAAGTAGGTAACTTTATAAATTTTTGAATTTTTCCCATCTTCAGGCTTGCGGTGTCATTAATTTGTAGGCAATCTGGTGTAATGGAGGGGTAATGAGGGTCCAGACGTCTAGGTTCGGGGAGATAGAAGTAGCCCTAGCCGACATTTTGGAGTTTGCAGAGGGGTTATTGGGGTTCGGTGAGCTTCATAAATTTGTGCTTCTCGATGATCCCAATGATGATATTTTCGCGTGGCTGCAGAGTTGCGATAATTCCCAAATTGCTTTTCCTGTCCTTGAGCCAGAATTGTTTTCATCTAGCTACCAAATTGAGTTACCCAAGTCAGATCTTGAGGCTCTAGATATTAAATCTGTTCAAGAGGGCAGACTTCTCACAATTATAACTATACCAGTGGACCCAACGCAGATGACGGCCAATATGAAAGCGCCGATTGTGATCAACGGCAAGAAGCGAATAGCAAGGCAGTGTGTGCTTCAAGACAATTCCCTGCAGATTCGTGAGCCAATTTTTACAAAGTTGCAGCAACGCGTGGTGCAGAATCCTAGTGCCTCGCTTAAAGCCCATACGCAAGCGATGGGTGCGATTCGTGTTCGTCGTCCCGAAGCCGAAGTTTAGCCTTTTGTCTCGGCAAAAATTTCTCAAGTTGTAACCTCTCTTATCCGAACACTCTTTTAAGAGGGTTTTTATGCCAAGTTGGCGTTATTTATTATTAATTATTATATTAAGTTCTCAGTCGATCTCTACATGGGCCAAAGATATAACTGTGTTTGATGTACGTCGCCCGCTCGCGATGGAAAATAATGAAGTCGCTCCTAAGGATTACTATATTAGTGCTGGTGAGAAGGATGGCCTTAGAAAAAATATGATTGTATCAGTTTTACGCCGTCAATCTCTCTATGATCAGTATCAAAATAAATCGCTAGGGGATTTGGTGGTGGCGGTGGGGCAACTCAGAATTATTCATGTTCAGCCAGACATAAGCGTGGCACGGCTAGAAAAAATTGTAGATAGCGAAAGTCGACCGGTAATTGATTTTGATGCGATTATGGTTGGCGACAAGGTAGATCTAAACTCAGCCAAAATGTCTTCAAATAAAAATGCTTCTTTAGGCGCTGAGAAACCTGTTAATGTGCCAGGGCAAGAAGAAACGCCGATTTTATACGTAGAGATTGCGCCAGCTCCAGTAGCGGCACCGAAAGATGAACGTAAAGATTTTTCATCAGTAACGCCTCAGCCACCGGTATCTGTAGGAACTTCAATGTAAAGCACTAGGCAATTGAGGTAATTCATTGTACCTCAAGGGCTATGACTTTTAGTGATTATTATAAACTCACGGTTTCAAATTTGACCCCTGCCGAGGCAGAAATAGTTTCAGAGCTCGCTTTTGCCGCCGGAGCGTCTGGTATCGAAGAAAAACTCGCCTTTGAGCAGAAAAATCGCGAGTACGAGCCGGTTACTTTGCATAAAGATCTCACAGAGCTTTATATTTATTTTCTCGACAGGCCAAACATAGATTTTTTGCATAATTTGCAAATTACTTTTAGGCAAAGCTTTTGCAGTTTGGTTGGCGAAAAAAATCGCGATTGGTTAGAAGAGTGGCAAAAAAGCTTTCAACCATTTTGTCTTACTAGCGAAGTTTGGGTTGTCCCCAGCTGGAGCGAAATACCCCATGAGGCAAAGCACGTAATACGCATTGATCCGGGTATGGCGTTTGGCACTGGTACTCACGAAACGACAAGACTGGCTGCGAGTATTCTGAAAGATTATTCTTCTGGTGGCACGACACTTCTTGATGTCGGTACCGGCACAGGTATTTTAGCCATGTTAGCTGAGCGTTTAGGTTTTATGCAGATTGTTGCTAACGACAATGACCCCGAAGCGCGTCGTGTAGCTAGAGAAAATTTGTTAATAAATAAAACAGCGTTTATTTCTGTAGTAGATGAAGATGTGTCTTGTATTCATGGCACTTATTCGTGGGTTGTCGCAAACATTATTGATGGAGTTTTGGTTAAACTACAAGATGACCTGCGTTCTCGCGTTGCGCCCAAGGGTTATTTGCTGTTAACTGGAATTCTTAGTGATCGTGATAAAATATTTCGTTCAGAGTTTTCTTTTGCAGAGTTTAACTTAATTGACAGGCGCGAACTTGGCGAGTGGGTTGGGTACTTACTTAAGAGGCAGTCGTGAGAAGAATTTGGGTAGACCCTGATATAATTAAGGGCCCTACGTTTGAGCTTATCGACGAGGCTTTTCATCATGTTATTCATGTATCTAGATTTCGAGTCGGTGAAGAGTTTGAAATTCTTAGCGGAGACACAGAAGCTCTTCGCGTGCATATATGTGAGATTAAGAAAAAATCTGTGCAAGTTGAAATTATCGGTAGAAGAAAACTTCCAGAAATAAAGCGTCCATATGTAAATTTGGCCTTTGCATTGCCGAAGTGGAATGTTTTTGAAGAGGTTATAGAAAAATCTGTAGAACTTGCCGTTTCAGAGATTCAACCACTTTTTACCGAGCATAGTTTTACGCGTGCATTAAGAGATTGGTCGCCATCAAGAGTGAAGCGTTTTGATAAAATAATTAAGTCAGCTACTGAACAGACAGGTCGTGGTCAATTACTGAAAATTAGACGGCCTCTAGACATATGTGAGTTTGTGCAAGGTCTTAACCAAAACACATCTGTTGTGGGTCTATTCACTTATGAGGGTGAAAAAGCCCTTAGTATTAAGTTTGAGATCTCTCGACTTATTAAGAGCAATCCTCAAGAAGTATGGGCTATAGTTGGATCTGAAGGCGGTTTTAGTGACGCTGAAGTGCGGTACATGAAAGAAAATGGTCTGCCGCCGGTAACAATGGGTAATCAAATATTGCGGGCGGATACTGCTTGCATCGCCGCCATCAGCGTCATAAAGTACGAATGCGGGTTGATGAGCTAATAATCTTGTGGGGGACAGGATGGATCAAGGTGATGAATTCGAAATGAAGCCTTTAACGTCAGGTTTAGGTTTTCATAAACGTCAAACAAGTTTAAAAGATCAAATTGCAAAGGTGGGCTTAGCGCAAAATAATATGCGCCGTTCGTTGCCCACAGAACCGCCGGCAGAACTATTAGAATCTACGCGGCCGCGCACCTCTAAAGAAATTCTTGCCGAATTACATGAGGCGCTTAAGCCCATTGAAAAAAAGGCTAAACCCATACAAATTACAGAAATTCTTCCGAGAGATATTTCTGATGTGAAAAACCCCGCCATTTCGCCTGAGATATCGCCCATAGAAAATGTTGCCTTTCAGTTGCCAGACAAAAGCTTATCTGAAAGTACCGGTACACGTCGCAGCGCAAGTGACAATTTTACTAAGAAATTAACACCCGTTGCTGTTAGTTTTTCTGCAATTATACTTGATGTTGCTATTGTGTTGGCAATATCGCTTATTTTTTTGGTAAGTCTCATTACTGCAACCGGAGTTGATCTTGTTTCGGTCATGCAGAGCTCACAAAAAGAGTTTGCCACTCAATTGAGTTTGATCGTTATGTATTTCGCTGTGTACGAAATGTACGTTATTGTATCAAGAAGTTTCTTCGGTTGTACTATAAGTGAATGGACTTTTGATTTGCAGATGGGCGACGATGAGCAAATACTTAAAGCCAGGTACCCTGCGCAGGTTTTATGGCGATCTATTTTAATGCTTATTACCGGGTTAGTAATATTGCCGCTTGGTTCGTTATTATTTGGTCGAGATTTGGCTGCAAAGTTTTCTGGACTTCAATTGTACAGGAGAAACATCTAACCAGCTTAGAAAGCAAACTACGTGGGACGTTTTTTTTTAAATGCAGCTGAACTACAAGCGCCACTTTCACAGGCAAGAATAAATAGAAAATTAGTTTTCACCAACGGTTGTTTTGATTTGCTTCACGTTGGGCACATAAGATATTTGCGCGAGGCACGTACCCTCGGCGATTTGTTGATTGTCGGACTAAATACTGATTCTAGTGTTAAGCGCTTAAAGGGACCTAATCGCCCGTTGCAATCAGAAGCCGATCGTGCAGAAATTCTTGCTAGTCTAGAGTGTGTTGATTTTGTTACATTATTTGATGAAGATGTCCCCACAGAGTTAATAAAAAAAGTTCGTCCTGATATTTTAGTCAAAGGCGGTGATTGGGCTATTGATAAAATAGAAGGGGGGGCATTTGTACGCTCTTATGGCGGAGAAGTGCGAACGCTTCAGTTTGTTGATGGTCGCTCCACAACAGAAATTATTAAGAAGGCACATCAGAAATAATTTTATAATTTAGTGAATTTATTAGTATCTTAGCCCGATCTTGGCGCCATATACAGGTTGTTCGTAGCGGTCTATTTGCGTGGCAACAAAAAATGATGAGAAATTGATATTTAATCCGGCAAATGAGTGTATCTGCGATTCGCGAACAATAATAGTTCCTGTAGAGTTAAGAGAAATGGCTGAGTCTAATATACTTTTTGAAAAAGTACTGCGAGTTCGTTGATTGCCGCCGCCAAAATAAAGCGAGAAAGTACTTAGATTAATGCCGCCAAGTATATCCCAACCCATAGTTTCATTAATAAAGGAGTCTTTAATATCCATGGTGTTGATGTGTCCGATGACTGAAAGTGAAAAAGGATAAAAAGGGGCTTGATAGAAATTCCATTTTAAAAGGCCGCCATACGCAGACACTTCATTAGAATTAGAAAGGGGCACAAAATGTATAAAAGCGTCTATGTTATTGTATAATCCTTTGCCAATGGCCAATCGGTTATATTGAAAGCTAGATTGCTTATTAGTTCCGGCGCCAAGATGCGAAAGATTAGTGGTGTTGATTACCTCAATAGAAACGCCAATTTCAAAACCATAGTATCCTCCGAGCGGAAAGGGATCGCTTAGAAATTTGCTACTAGTGCTATGGCCAAGAATTTGTATTACTTCGGTTAAATCTGGGTAATTGAGATTTTTAGGTATTTCAATTGCGTGAACGTTATCTAGTATAGACAAAAAAGCAATGACAGAAATTATTTTCTTCATGTTGAAAATTCTAACCGCTTAGATCAGAAGCGACAACAGAGAGATTTTTTATTCGTTGTAATGCGCTCTGTGCCGGCTTAGTGATAGAGCTTTGATTGTGATATAATGCAATAACGCGCTCTAGAGTAGATTGAAACCCATTATATGCCTTAATTAGGCGAGCTTTTTGAGTGGCATCTACGGTAGATGGGTTTCTGTTTTCTAAATATGCAGAGGTTGATTTATCAATTAAATTAACTGCAAGTTCAACTGTCGCTTCATCTTCAATTTGATTTTCAATTACTGCTTTTAGATACACCACATTATTTATAGTTTCATATGCCTTCATTTGTTCGTTTGCTTTGGCAGCGGCTTGAGACCCCTGAGGTTCTTTTTTTAGTGCGTTTACCAAAAAGATAAAGCTATTTGGGCTTGGCGTGTTACCTGCAGCATAAACAGCAAGAAGATGTTGTTTGTTATTTGAGTCATCAATCATTGCGCTAAGTAAATCATAAAAAACTTCAGCGGTTACCATGTTGTTTTGATAAAACTCAATGAGCTTTACTACGCTATTTGGTTGTGGGCCATTATTGAATATCAATTTAGCCCAGTCATCGAAAGTTATTGGCAGTTCATCATCTTTCTTTTTTTCTGGATAAACTGGATAAAATTGATTAGTGAAAGTTTCGGTGTGACTATTTCGGTTTTCTAAAAGGCGAGTCTTTTCTGCTTCTGGATAGTATGTTGTTGATTCTTGTGCTGTTGCATTTTCTCCAATTTTAGCCTTAGCGCGCGCTTTTTTATTTTTAATGCTTTCTTTGGCCTTGGCTTTAGTTTTTGTCGTATTTTGTGCAACTTTGTGTCCCTCAGAAAAATCGTATGCGCTAAAAGTGTTAGGTTTACTATTTAATTTCATACCGCGATTACCAAGTAATTTCATTCTGCGCGCATAATCTCGGCCAGCGGCAAAATCATTTTCGCCTATATGAAAGGGGCGTACATCTAAATCTTTAAGGGCTAATGATGAGATTTTGTCAGATTTATGCGAAGATAAACCATTAAGGTGTTTGAGGCTTTTAAGAAAAAAACCAAAGCATAAGATTAATGTTAATATTACTATTTGTCTGGGCCTTAGCATTTAATGCTCCTCTTAAACATAAATACAACGCATAAACCGTGCCCGATCTTGTCGCGTAACCATCTGAAATTATTGAGATTTATAGCCACTAAAATTATGCCAGCAAATGTCTACTGACTAATTCTCTGACAGGTGGACAAGAAGCCAATAAAAACCTAAGATTTTCAATAAGTTATAACTGAATAGAAGGTAACAGGGTGAGTGACGAGATAGAGTCATATTTGAGGACTGCACAAAGAGGCGATATGCTGTCTTTTGCAAGACTTTTAACGGCCATTGAACGAAGTGGCCCACAAGTTTTACAGCTAAATGAGTTCAAAAAACCTAAAGCGCAAGCCTATCGGGTTGGCATAACTGGCCCGCCTGGAGTCGGTAAATCTACACTCATTAATGAGTTTTTAAAAATATGGAAATTAAAAGATTTAAAAATTGGCATACTTGCAGTTGATCCGACAAGCCCGATTTCTCAAGGAGCAATATTGGGTGATCGCGTACGTTATTCAACTCATGCATTAGACAAAAACATATTTATTCGCTCACTTGGCACGCGGGGCAGCCTTGGGGGCTTAAGTGCCGCAGCCTATCTGATGTTACGAGCCTTTGATGCTTGCGGGTTTGATCTTGTACTTGTTGAAACTGTGGGCGTTGGTCAAGTTGAAGTCGAAGTGATGAATGTAGCTGATTTGGTTATAGTGGTGCTTGTGCCAGAAAGCGGCGATTCGGTGCAGGCGATGAAGGCGGGTATTATTGAGATTGCCGATTTATTTATTGTGAATAAATGCGATCGCCCTGGCGCCTTGGCTCTCAAACAAGAAATTGAAGCGGCACAAGCCCTTAGTGAAAGCGCGCGCAAGGTAGACGTTGTTATTACTTCTACAATAAATGCTGAAGGCATTTCTGATGCAGCTGAGAAAATTTTGGCTGCTCGCAATTCATTAAATCTTGCAGAAAATAGAACAAATTTGCAGCGCCTTCGTGGCGAAGCCCGGGCTCTATGGCGCTCTCGCCTCGAAGAAGAGGCAGAAAAACATATCGCAAACGTTCATTCTGCCGACGATTTAGCTAATCTTTTTAAACAGTAAAATAATTAGTTAAAACACATACATAACGCTAAGCACAAAAATAATACTAAAGTATTAACGCAGCGCACCGATAGAAGCTGTGACTGCTGAAATGAAACTGTCTTTGGGCACAAATTCCGGCAACAC
>MEPT01000050.1:25989-30149 GCA_001769925.1 Bdellovibrionales bacterium RBG_16_40_8 | reverse complement strand
GGGGGGTGCTCATGTCTCTAAGGATCAATTCTAATATTGCGTCTATAACGGCGCAGAGGTTTCTAAGTAAGAACCAACGACAAGTAGAGGACTCATTCAAAGCCCTCGCCTCAGGGACTCGTCTAAGTACGCCTAAAAATGATGCGGCCGGGTTTGCAATTAGTGAACTTCTACGCGCGCAGGTAGCGGGTAATGAGCAGTCCTCAAAAAACGCCAAAACTGCTGTCGCTTTTATTCAAACCGCTGAAGGCGGCCTTAATGAGCAAAATAATATTCTTATTCGTATGCGTGAACTAGCAGTTAACTCGGCAAGTGACTCTATTGGCGAAAAGGAGCGCGGCTTTGTTGATGAAGAGTTTCAGCTTTTGATCGCTGAATTTGATCGTATAGCAAAATCCACAAGATTTGGTTCTAAAACATTACTTATGGGTAGCGGCGAAGAGTTTTCGTTTCAAGTTGGTCCATATGCTGGTGAAGAAAACATTATTAAGTTCAAACTTGATAGCGACACTCGTTCAAGTAGCGTAGGTATAGACGGTGCAAATATTGCTGACCAAGATGATGCGCTTGATGCGCTAGAGAATATTGATGAGGCAATTATGCATGTTTCAGGAGCGAGGGCAAGACTGGGTGGAGTACAAAGCCGGTTTCAATTTGCCATTGATAATATCGATTCTCAGAGGCAAAACGTCGAAGAGGCGAGATCAATTATAGCTGATGTAGATGTAGCTGAAGAGACGAGCAAATTGGCAAGAGCACAAGTTCTGCAAGAGGCAGGACTGTCTGTGCTTACTCAGGCAAACGCGTATCCGCGAAAATTAATGCGACTCATAGAATAAAAATTAATTATAAAAATATAAAACCTGGGCGGGCTACTACCATAGGGGGCCGCTCTGTCGTAATGGCAGAGCGGTTTTTTTATTTTCTCTGGACCAAAGTCACATATTGCGCATAAAGTCATAAAATATTTTTTTCTGAGATTTCTTTTCTAATTACACACACAAGATGTACCGCGTTATAAGCTAGACTGGACTAAGGTCTAAAGTAAACTAGACCAAAGCCGAGAAGCTGTGTGAACACGTTGGAGCACTTCTTAAAGGTTTCATTTCGGCAGTCACTGAATTGAGCCTCTAAGGGTCTTGATAGTGAGGGGACAGTCACCCCCTCGCATCTTCAAGAGCCTCCAATACTAAAATTTTAACTCGACAAGGATTGTCCGCTGTGAATTTTTCGTCAGGCATGGGGTCTGATTGTTAAATGTACAGTGCTAAGCAACGCGGATGCTAGGAACGAAAGTTGGAGGGCTACCATGGGCTTAAGGATTAACACAAACATAGCGTCAATTGCAGCGCAACGACAGTTATCGAAAAACCAGAGGCGCTTAGAGCATTCACAAGCGTCAATGAGCTCTGGTAAACGCATTATCAACGCTGCTGATGATGCCGCAGGTTTAGCAATCAGCGAATCTATTCGCGGTCAAGTGGGTGGATTGAAGATGGCTAAACAAAACGCACTAAATGCACAATCATTAATACAGGTGAGTGAAGGTGGTTTGAATGAAATTTCAAACATCATGATTCGCTTGCGTGAGTTAGGTGTGCAGGCAGCCTCAGACAACGTGTCTGAAGTTGAAAGAGGATTTTTAGATCTCGAAGCTCAACAGTTAGTTGAAGAATCAGACCGTATCGCGAAATCAACGAGATTCGGTAACAAACTGTTACTCGATGGCCAAGAAGATGGAGAAATGGAATATCACGTCGGCCCTTATGCCGGTGAAGAAAACGTAATACGCGCAAAAGTTTCGGCCGATGCAACTGCTGATACGTTAGGAATAAGTGGAGCTTCTGTCGCAGATAAAGACAGCGCCAAAGAGTTACTTGGCCAAGTTGATGAAGCGCTTATTCAAATTGGTAAAATGCGTGCTGACTTCGGTTCGGTGCAAAGCAGATTAATTGCAACAAACTCAAACACCGAGATTCAGTACGAGAACTTGTCGGCCGCCCAATCGCGAATTGCAGATGCAGACATAGCCTATGAAAGCGCAGAAGCAGCATCAGCGCAAGTTCTGCAGCAAGCTGCGATTAACGTGCTGGCACAAGCAAACACTAATAGCATGTCAGCAATGAAGCTTATTGGTTAGTAATAATAGTTTTTGAATTTTAAGAGTGGATGGTAGCCCAAAGACACATTACCTACACTCTTGAGCCCGCCCTGGGGAATCCCACATCCCCCAGGGTTTTTAAAAAGGTGCCAGGCGCTTTTATGTGTCGCAGGTGCGTTAAAAATCTGAGCGATACAAATCTATGTGTCTAAATACAATAAATTGTCCGAACAATTATCCGAACGCAATCTAATGTCCGATTTTTGGACATATTATTAATTACAAATATAATATATTGTCGTCTGCCACTTGGCATGCCTTGCATTCCGACGTGGTATGGCTAGGCAAATATACATACCATGTTCTGATTTTCCTTATCATATCACTGCAAGATCGTGTAATAAGGAGCGCTATCCATTACCGCTAGATGAAGTGTGGGCCATAATGTGCGATGAGCTCACGCTTGCGCACTATTTATATAACATAAATATTTTGTCTTTCGTTCTAATGCCAAATCATTTTCACTTACTAGCACAGACTCCAGAAGCTAATTTAAGTGATGCGATGAGATATTTTATGTGTAGTACGTCAAAGGCAATCAATGTACGAGCACATAAAATCAATCAAAATCATGGTTCTCGATATTTTCGCTGCTTGATAAAAAAAGAAATTTATTTTCAAAATGTATATAAATATGTTTACCGTAACCCGGTAACAGCAGGGCTTTCAAAAACTGTTGAGGCCTATCGCTATAGCAGCATACAAATGTACTTGGGTCTGCAAACTATAAAAGTTCCTTTGTCGTCAGATGAGCAGCTGATGAGTTATACTTACAAAACATTAAGCTGGTTAAATTTAAGTCCGCAATTAGAAGATATAACATCTATAAAAAGAGCGCTTAAGCGCGGAGAGTTTAAGTTAGCGGCTGATTTAAAATCTAGACGTAAAAATAGGCTTGAGAATAATTTTATATAGAGATTATTTTTTTCTAACGCACAAGCGACACATAAAAGCGCCTGGCACCTTTTGGCGAGGTCTATATAGACCAGACAAATGATCCTTGCTAGACATATGTCTGAAATTTTCAGGAAGTTGGTAGAGTTTCTCCTCGTAAAAAAGTCTAGCTTAGTAAATCGAAAGTCTAGAAATGTACTTGCGAAAGTCTAGATTCGCTCGACGAGACTTAAGAATATACAGACCTCGCCGAATGATTTGGCACTAACGTCGATAAATCAAAAGTCGGAGAGACAATAGTAGAGCTCTCGGCTGATTTGAAGTCGAGGTAGTCATCGTAAAAAAGGTCAAGGTGAGGGCCTTTAGCGGTGAAAACGACTCAACTAAGGAGGCCTTTATGAGTTTACGAGTTTCAACAAACCTTGCTTCAATAAACGCTCAGAAAACAATGAGCACTACCAGTCGATCTGTGGAAAAGAGCTTTGCGCAGCTCGCATCTGGTAGCCGTATAACAAAATCAGCAGACGATGCTGCGGGTTTATCAATAAGTGAAGTTTTAAAATCAACTATTCGTGGATACGGACAAGCCAAACGCAATGCTGAAGATGGCGTTTCAATGGTTCAGGTTGCAGAGGGTGGCTTAAGTGAAATTTCAAATATGATGGTAAGACTTCGCGAACTAGCAGTTCAGGGCGCCTCTGACACTGTCGGAGATCAAGAGCGCGGACTGATTGATCTTGAAGTACAACAATTAAAAAACGAGATTCAGCGTATAGCAGAGACCTCTCGCTATGGATCAACAAAGCTTCTTGACGGGTCAGGCGGAATTTCTGATTTTCAGGTTGATATAAATAATGATGATTTTGCTGACAGAATTAAATTTGATGCCGGTGCGCAGAATGTACAACTTGATGCTTTAAATATTGATGGGCTTGATTACTCTACCAAAGCAGGCTCGCAGTCTGCGCTAGAAATACTTGAAGATTCACAAGTGAAGGTAAATGGTCAGCGCGCTGTTTTGGGAGCACTGCAAAACCGTTTGATTTCTACAATTGAAAATCTATCTGTTTCTGTTGAGAACTTTTCGGCGGCGAATTCACGAATT
>MEPT01000050.1:18371-25970 GCA_001769925.1 Bdellovibrionales bacterium RBG_16_40_8 | reverse complement strand
CAGAGCTTGCGCGCAATCAGGTATTGCAACAAGCATCGATCGGAGTGTTGGCACAAGCCAATCAGAGTTCAGCTGCAGCACTAAAATTAATTGGTTAAGTTTTGATGTGAATTTTTAGTCCATCAAAACTTCTGGCCTTAGAGGTCTTGATGGACCTCACCAGGGGGAGTGAATGCTCCCCCAATTTTTTTTACCAGACCATTGTCTAGATATTCTTATAAAAATTGACCTACAAATTAGAAAAATAACCTAAAATCCTCGACCATGATCTAGTTTTCTTAAGACATAAGTCTAGTTTCGCTAGGCTCGACTAAAGTGTATCTCGACCTAGCCGAATGAATAGGTAACAAACGAGCCGTTCTTAGGTCTTGCTTGCCAGAGAAAATTTTTAACGTGTGACTGCGGTAGAAGTTTTTGCAAGAGATTAGACTTTCGTCGAGCTGAAAAGCAAAACGATGGTTAATCTTATCAAGGTGAGTATTGAGCCAAATGAATAGCTCCAACGTGTTCAACCAAGCATCAGTAAGATGCGCTTACGAAGAGAGAGGGTAGGAACTTTCTTCGTAAAGAGAAGGACTCTCAACAAACTTTAAGGAGGCTCACATGGGCTTAAGAATATCAACAAACCTTCCTTCTATCTCTGCAAGGAGAACAATGACCACGACAAGTCGTGATCTTGAGAAGGCGTATTCACAATTATCATCAGGTAGCCGCATAACTAAATCGGCTGATGATGCCGCTGGTTTATCAATCAGCGAAACATTAAAATCCACAATCCGCGGTTATGGCCAAGCCAAGCGCAACGCATCTGATGCGATTTCGATGGTGCAGGTATCTGAAGGTGGACTGGGCGAAATCTCGAACATCCTTACACGACTGCGTGAATTGGGTGTTCAGGCCGCATCAGATACTGTGGGAGATACAGAGCGTGGATTTATTAATCTTGAGGTTCAACAGCTTGTAGATGAAACACAGCGTATTTCTCAAACAACTCGCTATGGTAACGTTAAATTACTTGATGGGTCAGGCGATCTGTATCAATTTCAAGTTGACATTAACAACGACGATTTTAACGATAGAATTTCATTTGATGCTAGTAAGCAAAATGCTCAGGCATCAGCTCTTGGTATAGATAGTTTTGATTTTTCATCAAAATATGGTGCGCGTGAGGCGCTTGAAGCTTTAGAACAAGCGCAAGTATCGGTAAACGGTCATCGTGCAACACTTGGGGCGGTACAAAACCGATTGATCTCAACAACAGAAAATTTAAGTGCGAGTGTTGAGAACTTTTCTGCCGCTAATTCACGAATTCGTGATACAGATATGGCAGAATCATCTGCAGATCTTGCTAAATCGCAGGTTTTGCAGGCAGCAAGTGTTAATGTGTTGGCGCAAGCTAATCAGAGCACAACTGCTGCACTAAAACTTATTGGATAATTATTTAGAAATGAATATTACAGAGAAGAAGGCCTCCTTCTTCTCGGGTATTCACCTACCCCCAAGGAGTTTTCTCCTTGGGGTACTTTAGGTTAGTCCAGACTCAACATTTAAGTTCAAGAATATTTGTTCAAGAATATTATATAATCTGCCGAAGATACTGACATGAACATCCGCACTATTACAAATCCAGTTATAGCAGTTGAAAATGTTCGTGCTGAAGAGGTTCGAGCAGTTAAAACTGAAGTTAGTTCAGAAGATCGTGATCCAGACGGCAGAAGGCATCAAGAAGAGCCAAATAAAAATCCGCTAAATGCTGAAGAATTATTACAAGCAATAAAATATCTTGAAAGTGTAACGGGACTAACAGCCAAAGGGTTAAGCTTCGAATTTGAAAAAGCTGGCGACCTTAAGATCTTTGTTGTTAAAGATCCTGAGGGTCAGGTCGTACGTCGCATTGTTGAGTGGGAGCTTCGAGCATTGCTCAATGATAAAGATAAAAAAACCGGCCAAATTTTTGACAAAGCAGCTTAACTCTCGTCTCAGGTCCAAGCCATATTATTGACTCACAACAACGCGCATTTTTCTGTGAAAATAAATAAATGGCAAGCATAACACTAGGGGGGATTAATACAGGTCTCCCGCCAAATCTTGTTGAACAAATTATAGAAGCCGAAAAAGCTCCGGTAAAAAATATGCAGGTACGTAAAGAAAGAGATGAGACGAAACTCGGATTAGTAAATGATCTTGATACCAAATTAAAAGCAATTGAAAATTCTCTCGGCACCCTAGCTTCTGTTAAGGGATTTAACGATATAAAACTTGAAAGTGGCGACTCTAATATTATAACAGGTACGGCAGATCTTTCGGCCCCCAAAGGTAGTTGGAACGTTGAGGTAATTCAGCTTGCACAAAAGGCAGCGGCGATCACAAATGGTTTTCCGGATCGTGATAAAGCACAAATCGGCACCGGATATTTTAAATTTAATACTCAAGATGGTGAAAAAGAAGTTTTTATAAACAACTCTAACAATACCTTAGATGCCGCGGCCGCAGCAATAAATTCGGCAGGAATTGGCATTAAGGCCTCAGTAATAAACGACCGTAAAGATTCAGATAATCCATATAAGTTAATGCTCTCGGGCGCTAATGTTGGCGGAGATAATAATATAGAATACCCGACGCTTTATTTTTTAGATGGAGATCAGGATTTATATTTTGACAAAGAAACTGAAGCGCAAAACGGCATTATAAAATTAGATGGCTTTGAGTTGGAAATAAATGGCAATACGGTTACTGATGCCATACCGGGAGTTGCCCTCGATATCCGTCAGGCAGCGCCAGGTAGACAAGTCAATGTTACTATAAAAGAAAATCGTGAAGCAGTCAGCGGCAAAATAAATGATTTTGTAAAATCAATGAATGATGTACTTTCATTTATTCAATCACAAAATCAGATGAACGATAAGACTGACACGTCAAGAACTCTTGGTGGCGATCAAATAATAAGAATGGTTGAAAGTAGGTTGAGACGGTTAATTCAAGACCCACAATATGGAGTTGGAGGCGATATTACACGCCTTAGTCAAATGGGTATTGAAATTACTCGAAGCGGCACTCTTAAGCTAAACGAAGATAAATTTAATCAAACATTGGCGTCAAAGCCAGATCACGTGAAAAGATTTTTTGCCGGTGACGGGTTTAAGGTTGGGTTTATACCTGCAGTTAGAAAAGAGATAGGTGTGCTTACTAATTCTGCCTTTGGCGCAATTAGTAACAGAAAGCGCGCACTTGAAGACGGCATTCGCCGAACTGATGACAATATAGCAAATAAAGAAAAAGCCTTAGTGAGACGTGAAGAGCAGCTAAGACGTCAATTTGCAAATTTAGAAGAAACAATGGGGCGATTAAAACAGCAAGGGACGGCCGTAGGTTCAATGGCACAAAATAATTTAGGTCTTAATTTGAGTGGAGCACAACTTCATACATAAAAGGCGGGTAATGTAAAAAATGAACGAAGCGTACAAAAAATATAAAGTTAATTCGGTTCAAACGGCAAGTCGAGAAAAAATATTGTTAATGCTTTATGAGGCGGCAATTAAATTTACAAAAAAAGCAATCGTAGCTTGTGAAGAAAAAAATATCAGCGACAGAGGCTATAATATCGGACGGGCATTTGATATAGTTAATGAGTTAAATAATTCGTTAAATCATAAAATTAATCAAGATCTTTGTAAAAACCTAGAGCAGCTTTACATGTTTATTACTGATCAGTTTGTACAGGCAAATGTATCGGGTAAAACGGAACATTTAAAAAACGCGCTGCGAATATTAGAAACTCTAAACGGTGGGTGGATGCAGGCAGTTGAACAAATCAAAAAAGAAGGAAAAGTCGGGCAATCAACATAAGTAACATATTAGAAAACATTTAGAAAAATTAAGGAGAATTTATGAGAGAAATCACTGACCTGCTGCAAGAGAAAAATTATTGCCTTGAGAAATTTTATCGCCTAAACGAATGCGGGCTAGAAAATCTTTCTGAAGGCAACTATGATTATTTAAACTCATTTTATGCTTCAAGAGATGGCCTTCTTGATATTATTAAAAAAATTGATGAAATGATTGAACGGTCGAATGAAATCCCGCTAGATGTACAAGAAATAGATGCTGAAGTTAAAAAAATAATTTTATCAGCACTTGATTATAAAACAGATTTGGTAAACCGCATACTTGAGCAAGACCTTAAGATAATTTCAGTAATAGAAGCGGCAAAATCAAATATAATTAAAGAATTAAGCCAGGTCAAAGTGACGCGCAAGGCGCTAGGGTCTTATAAATCTGGTAAATCAAGAAACAATCTCGACGAAGAGGTCTAGTCTCGACCAAATTCATGACAAAAAGGTGACAAGCCCTGTTGTATAATAGTCGAATTATTGACTGACGACGCTCTCAAAAATAATTGGTTCGCTGTAGGCGCTGGCATCAGAGTTGCTCTATGTAAGATTGAACATAGGAGTACAACGATGCCTAGACTAGAGTCTGAAAAAATCACAAGATTTAAAATTGCAAGTGACGACGAAATAAAACCAGAAAAATTGCGAGCCATGCCCTTAAGCTTGCGTAAGCAGATGCTTGAACAATTTGATCAAGAATTCATTATAGCTAAAACAGAATCAAAAAATCGGTTGTATGATTCAAGCACTGCAGCCTCTTCGGATGTAGTTGATTTTTTAGCAAACGCCCAACTTTTATATAATAAAAAAGAGTTTCAGCTGTCACAAAATTTATATAAAGCCACGTTAAAAATTGATCCAAACAATGAATGTGCAATAAGAGGCATGGCCAATTGTGCTAAGGTACTTTCTCGGCACGAAGATGCTGTTAAAACAATGCGCCGGCTGGTTGAAAATTATAAAACACCAGAAAATTACAAACTTCTTGGTGATCAGTTATATGAGATGAATTACAATGTTGATGCGCTTGAAGCATATATGTACTCTCTACGCGAGCCATCGTTCAGCGAAGAAGTTCTTTTTATAATTTATAAAAATATCGGCAATATTTATCTTCGCATTGCAGATCCAGATGGAGCAGAAGAATTTTATAATAAGGCCTACACTATTAATCCAGACTCAGATGATTTACTTGTTAATTTTGGTTCTCTAGCTGTTTATCGCGGTGAGCTTGATAAAGCGTTAGCGCGCTTTCGAGAAGCGGTAAATTTAAACGATAAAAATGATAAGGCCTGGGTAGGCCTTGCGATGATTCATCGTGAATATGGTGATTCAGAATTGGCTTGGGCAAATATAGAAAAGGCACTTGATTTTAATTCTGGTAACGAGGCAGCAATTCGCCTAGTTACAGACTGGGCAATGAAAGATAATGAAATTAATAAGGCAATTAGTCGCATTGAAAATTACTTAGCAATAAACGACAAAGACGCAATGATTAAAATGTGGCTTGCTAAATTTCTTTATTTTTCTAATCATCTAGAATCTGCACGAAAAGTAATTGAAGCCGCACTTATGCTTGATTCTACTTTAGAGGGTGGCGTTGAAGTGCGAGATATTATATATGCAGAAATTCATGATCGTGAGGCAAGGCGCAAATGATCGAAAGATCGCAATCACGAAATAAAAAAAATATTTTAACAAGAAATGGGCATCTTCTCTGTTCGCAAATTGACCCAATGAGAGAAGCGCAAAGATGGGTCGACAAACATCGTGAAAGGCTATCAAGTCAAAAACGGGCGATTATTCTTGGGGTTGGCTGCGGTTATCATCTTGTAGCTTTAGAGAAAATGCTACCTGCGCTAGACATATTAGCTATTGATACCGAGATAGAGCCTATTGATTTCACTTGTCGCGAGCATTCTTTAGACTTAATGAATACAAAAATGATTCTAATAAATAATTCATGTGAATTTAAAGAAAATCAAAAAATTCAAAACGTAGTCAAAACACGTTATGACGTATTAAAATTTGCGCCAGCTACGGCAATGAATGAAAAAACATATGCGCTATATTTAAATTATTTAGTCGGTAGAACCGAAGAGGGGTTACAATTTTTATTATCACATCGACCTAATTTAAAAAATGCACTTAATTATGAGCTTCTTTCGTCTGTAGGCAATGATTTGATATCTATAAAAACAATAGAGGCGGCGGCCATACATAAAGAGCAAAGTCGAGAAAATCTTATTTTCTTAGCCTTACGCGAGTTGGTAAAATGAAGATATTAGTTCTGTCGCTTCTAAGATTAGGTGATATTTTTATGGCGGTGCCAACACTTAATGGTCTGCGCAGAACCCATAAAAACTCTCGTATTGACTTGATGGTGAATAAGCAGTTTGTTTCGGTAAAGTCACTGCTCCCTGACGTTGATCGCGTTATTGGTTTTGAAAGAAAAAAATTGCAAGATGGTTTGGCGCAATTTGAGCACCCCATTTTTTACCCATACGATGAGCTCAATGATTTTATAAATAAAATAAACGAAGAAAAGTATGATCTTGTAATAAACTTAACGCAAAATAAATTAAGCGGATATTTGATGTCGCTTATAGAAGCTAAAGAATATTGGGGTCTTTCGATCAGCACGAAGGGTGTGCCCAATTATAATTCACACTGGTTTCGTTATTTAAATGATGTTGTGGGCGCAGGAGTAGAAAATATTTTTCACTATTCAGATATATTTTATTATGGATTGGGATTAGAGCAAGGCAAACAAACAAATTACTTCTTAGAAACAGATGTCGGAAAAAATGAGGTCAATAGTTTTTTTTGCCATGCAGGCTTGCGGGCCGGGCCCAAAATAGTTATTCAGTTATTAACAAGTGATAATAAAAAAAATTGGGGTGAAGATAAATGGATAATTTTTATTCAAACCCTAAAAGTTTTTGAGCCGTCGGCGCAAATTATTTTATTGGGCGCGCCTTCAGAGACAGAAATATTACAACGTGTTGTATCAGCTCTTAAGGATAAAAATGTCGATGTTAATTTAGCTATTTTATCGTTAGACGGAGCGTTATCTCTTCTTAGCTATTGCGATTTACTGGTTACTGGCGACACAAGCATAAAACATTTATCCAATGGCACTTCAATACCAGTTGTCGAGCTGTCTTTGGGTAGCAGCGACCATCGAAAAACTGGTGTATATAAATCTAATTCGCTAATTGTTAAGAGTAACGAGAAATGTTCTCCGTGCGATCACCATAAAAAATGCCATCAAGTTGAGCATTTGTGTGCACAAAAAGTGCCAGCAGAAATGTTAGCTCTTGCGTGTAGTAAGTTTTTAAATAAAGACTGGCAGGCCATAAAATTAGTGGCAGAAGAATACTCGGATCATATTAAATTTTTAAAAACAGAATTTCACCCTTTGGGCTTTTGGTTTGCCGAGAGTGTTCTTGCTGATATGACTGAAGAAAGCTTATCACGCCAATTAGACTTAGCAGCATGGCATTTTTTACTGACGCGCGAGCATTTAAAACCGCTAGGGTCTTTTGGTTTAGCCAGCATTCAGCTAAAAGAAAAGTTAGAACAAGTTTGGCAAAAAAAAGAGGATAAGCAGTTAAATATTTCTTTATCGCAGATAGAACGTAAAATTGTTGATGTTGAATCGCAAATAAATACTGTTTTGTCGCTCGTGGCGAAAAAGCTTCGTGCA
>MEPT01000050.1:16035-18362 GCA_001769925.1 Bdellovibrionales bacterium RBG_16_40_8 | reverse complement strand
CAAAATTGATTTCTTAGACAACGAAGTGAAATTTGAAATTAAAAATATAGAAAAAAAATTAAAATTTGGTCAATATTTTTCAGAAAGAATAAATTTAAAACCAGATTTAGGGATTTATGGCATTCGCCGCCTACAGACTTCTCTTAATGAAGCGTTTAGCCATCAGCAAATTAAATTAAAGTTACTTAGAAACCTAAGAAATCAATTCGCGGGGTTATAATGAAGACACAAGAAGTAGAAGACAAGCTTATACGCGCAGTAAATACCTTAGAGAGCGCAAGTGAACGCATTTTTAATTCAAAAGGGTATACGAGAGATGCAAAAAAAATTCGTTTACTAATTGAATTGATTAAGGAGCAAATGCGAAATGAAAATATTATGCCTACAGCTAGCACGATTCGGTGACGTTTATCAAACCTGGCCGGTATTAAACGGTCTTAGGCGAGAAAACCCAGGCGCAGAAATTCATTTTCTGGTACGCGAGAGATTTCGTGAGGCGACGGTAGGACTTCTCTCTGTTGACAAGGTGATTTCACTTCCTAGTCGCGAGATTTTTACCGCAATTCTTTGCGAACAGCCACAAGTTAACAATTCTCTAAAGGTGTTAGAATATTTTATTGAAGGTCTAACAGGTGAAAAATATGACCGCATAATTAATTTATCATTTTCTCCGGCGTCAAGCTATTTAGTCGATGCAATTGCCGGTGAAAACGCACTAATTACTGGGTATACTCGTCAGAGTGATGGGTTTTTGAAAATTCCAGATGATGCTAGTAGCTACTTTTACGCGCAGGTGGGCACTGAAAAATCAAATCGCATACATATAACCGATTTATTTGCGCTTATAGCTGGTTTAGAATTAATAGAAGATGATTTTAGCTCACCTAAATTCGCCAACTTTAGTTCTTTGCCAGATAAATATATTGCAATTCATGTGGGCGCGAGTAGCGAAGAAAAATCCTGCTCATGTGAAACGTGGAGCGTGATATCACAGGGCATATTACAGCAATATGACGGAAAAATTGTTTTTTTTGGAACGCAGCAAGAGATTAATTTAGTGCCAAAAGATTTGCCTGCTGATCGCGTTGTGAATCTGGTGGGTCAAACAAAATTGCAAGATATATTCGACATTTTAAATAGAGCGCAGCTATTAATAGGCGGCGATAGCATGGCCATTCATATGGCCAGTCTTGTTGGCACGCCTACCTTGAATATATCATTTTCATCAGTTAGGTTTTGGGAGACTGGCCCACGTGCTAAAGGTAGCCGAGTTTTATGGTTTTTTAAAAACACCGATATTGATATTTTGCAGGTTGTGCGTGAGGCGGCTCTAATGATTGAGGGCAAACCGGCCAGCAGCTTTTCGATAGAAAAAATTGAAACATTTGGTGTAATTTACCGACTTAATGGATATAAAGAAAATGATTTTACCTGGGAGCTTATTCGCGCTCTATATATGAATCAGGCTTTTCCGCCCACGATATCAAATACTATCTACACGGGGTTTCTGCGCTTGCGAGAACTGGCAGTGCTTGGCCTTGATCAGATCGAATGCATTAAAGGTCAGCAAAAACATAATCTTGCTGTCAATATTTTAGATGAAATTGATTCTATGATTGAGCAAATTGCTCATTTAGTGCCTGATATTTCGCCTGTAGTAAGATGGTTTCAAGCAGAGAAATTACGTATCGGGCCAGCCGCAATTGATGAATTAATAATTGCAACCCAGTCAGTATTTAAAAAACTAAAAGAAATTTGCCAAATTTATGAGATTAATCAGTCATTCAATGAGGCTTTGCCACGAGAGGATTTAACATGGAAATAGTGAAATATTCAAAAGTTGAAATTACAGGCTTATTTAGTGCTCAATCAAAGCTCTGCGATATGATTAAACAAGTAGAAAAGCTAGCGCAAACGACAGGCAAAGTAGTTTGTCGTATAAAGGTCAACGGATTGCCATTTTCTGAAACTGACGAGAGTCGCTTCGCTTTGACCGAAAAAAAAGAAATTAATGAAATTGAGGTGCATCTTGAGTCATTGAGTGTGCTGGTTGCGAACTCAGCGAATTCACTTCGAGAGTATATTGTAAAGCTTAAGCACAAATCGCTAGAAACTTCTGATAAATTTCGCGACGGCCTAAATTGGGAGTCAACAAATATGTTTACTGAAATAATCGAGGGGGTTCAGTGCTTAACGGCCGCATTAGGCGCTTTAAAACCAAACCTAACTTGTAACCCAAATAATTCAGGACTCGTTATATCTCTTTGGCCGCCAGCAGAAGAGCACCTGCTTCATACGACTAAAGAATTGCAATTGGCTTTTGAGAG
>MEPT01000050.1:2372-16021 GCA_001769925.1 Bdellovibrionales bacterium RBG_16_40_8 | reverse complement strand
GTATGAATTGTATACATCACTTGAAAAGTGGCAAGAGATCATTTGCGCTGTATGTTGACTTCAAAATTCGTATCGAGGTACGTATGAGGGGTGACGAAAAAAATTGCCCGTGAGAGAAATCTTAGCCATTTTGTTAAAGATATGTCAGGCGTTGCATCTGTCTATCAGCTTATGTCTTTATTGAAAAATGAAATAAAGGCATTTAAAACCGTTGAAAATCCACTTCTTGCCTACGCTCAATCACAAAACGAACTTCATTTGCTTTTTTACCAGGGTTCTAAAATTATTAAAAAAGATGTGCCGGGCGTTTGGCCGCAGCAAGCAAAAATTAGACTTAATAATATTCAAGACAGTCAATTTCTAGCGAATGTCTTTGGTAGACCCTTCGGTAAACTTCTTACAATACCATTACAGCTTAAGAGAAAGTCATCAAATGATCAGCTGCTCGTTTCAGCCATTTTATTTTTTGAGCATGCGTTGGTAGGTGATCGGTTAGTTGAGTTTACCGAGTTTATAGGCGATCGGTTGCAATCTATTAGTATAGTGCTTGATCGACTTCTTCTTGAAAACGACTTGAATGAGGCGGCACTGTTATGGGAGCAAACCTTCGATGGATTGCAAGACCCCATAGTTATTTTTGATTCAGAAGCGCAAATATTGAGAGCCAATAAATCTTTTACCGAAAATCTACAAAATGTTAAATCGAAAGATTTGTTTGAGAAAACATTAAAAGTTAACAACAAAATATATGAAATTCGTTCTTATCCTATAATTACTGGCGAAAATCAGTCGCCCTCAAACATAATTAATCACTACATAGATGTTACACTAGCACAACGATTAAAAAAACAAATGATTCAAAATGAAAAAATGGCCGCACTTGGTAACATGGCTGGCAATATTGCACATGAATTAAATAATCCGCTTACTGGCATACGTTCTCTGGCACAGGTGTTAATTCGTAAAGCTTCTCCTGGCACAGATATTTTTGCAGATTTGCATGAAGTTGAGATGGCGGCTGAGCGATGTCAGGTGATCATTAAAAACTTGCTTGAGTTTTCTTCTGATAAACTAGAAAATCAAAAAGTCCTAATTTCTATTAACGATATTGTACAGCGAACATTGCCTCTATTAAAAACATTAATTTTTCAATTTGAATTGCAACTTAAATTGACTGAAAAAAATTGCTTTGTTCTCGTAGAGCCACATTTAATGCAGCAAGTAGTGTTCAACATAATTAAAAATGCAGCGCAGGCCATGGGCAATAGCGGTGTTCTTACGGTGAAAACTGAAGTTTATAAGAAAGGCGGCGCCAACGAGGTTCAATTAATAATTTCAGATACTGGCGGGGGTATTGATCCATCTATACGAGACCAAATATTCGATTTTTTCTTTACTACAAAATCAACTGGCGAAGGCACAGGTCTTGGTTTGAGCATGAGTAAAAATATTGTAGAAAAATTTGCTGGTAATATTATAGTTAATAGTGAATTAAATATTGGTAGTGAGTTTATAATAACTTTACCGCAGGCAAAGGCGGCAGTGGGGTGAAGGTGCTGATTGTTGACGACGAACCACTTATTCGTCGCAGTCTTGTTCGCGCATTTGCAAACTACGGACATGTCGTATTTGAGGCTGATGACGGAGTGAAAGGCCTAGAAATTTGGCAAGCTGAGGCACCAGATATTATTCTACTTGATATTTTAATGCCGGGTTTGACAGGTCCACAGGTTTTAGATCAAATTGAAAATCGCGGTAACGCAAAAATAATTTTAATGTCTGCTTATGCGGGTGAATATAATTTAAAAAAAGCAAATGAATTAGGTGCTGACATGTTTATACCAAAACCATTTACCGATATATTTGCTGTAGTGCAGATAGCCGAAAACCTTATGGTGGTGAACTAATGAATTTAAGACAGCCAGTCCCAGTTATAGTAGAAAATGGGCCAGATAAAATATCTGGATTTGTGATGAAACTTACGGCAAGGGGTTTATTAGTTGAGGTTGATAATATACCTTTTAAGGTTGGGACATATCTGAATTTGACTATTCAGCTAAATGAGAAAACAGTCATTGTTCAGCGAGCTAGATCTATAAAACACTATGATCAATTTTTTCGTAAACCAGTGCAAAAAAAATTAAAAGAAGGTGAGGCCCCCCCGTCGCCTAAAAAGCTTTGCGAGCTTCATTTTCATTCACTAACAGAGCAGAATCAGGTAACAATTTCAAAATTTTTGCTATACTTAAGAACGCAGAATGCGTAATTGATATGCGAGTTATTTCTGGGCGTTTTAAAAGTAGACGGCTGATTGGTTTCAAGGCCCCGCACATTCGCCCGACCACCGATCGAGTTAAAGAAACCATATTTAATATTCTTACCCATGAGATCTCAGATGCGCGAGTGTTAGATTTATTTTCAGGCACTGGTAATTTAGGCATTGAGGCGCTGTCTCGTGGGGCAAATTATGTAGAGTTTGTAGAAAATAACAAAACTTCTCTGCGCATAATTAAAGATAATTTGCAAGAGTTAGGTGTAACATCAAACGTGCGCGTTTCAGCACAAGATGTCTTTGATTTTCTTAAATCTTATAAGGGTGAGCCGTTTAGCGTGATTTTTATTGACCCTCCTTTTACTGAAGAAATTGCTCACAAATGCATGCTGGCCATTGCCCATAGCCAAGTCGCAGCAATTAATACTAGGGTAGTTATTGAAGCGAGTCGCCACGAACGCATAGATGACAAATATGGTCCATTTCGCCTCTTGGATAGGAGGCAATTTGGTGATAAATCTGCTTCTTTCTTTCAGCGGGAGTAACAATGAAGGCTATTTTATATCCAGGAAGTTTTGATCCGATCACCAAAGGACATATAGATGTAATTTTGCGCCTTAGAAAAATTTTTGATCGAGTAGTTGTACTTGTAGCAGACTCTAGCCGAAAAAATTATTATTTTAAAAATGATGAAAGAATTAAATTAATTCAAGAGGCTTTGGGTGAGCAGCAAGGCATTGAGGTAAGGGGTGGCCAGGCTTTGACAGTCACAGCAGCAAAAGAAGAAGGCATTAATCTAATCGCGCGCAGCATGCGAACTTCGTCTGATTGTGAGCATGAGCTTAACCTGGCTGACGCTAATAAAAAACTTAAACCCGATATTGAAACATTATTTATTATGGCTGATCCTAAGTTTGCTTTTATTTCATCAACTCTGGTGCGTGAAATTGCAAGTTTTAGGGGCGACACATCAGAATTTGTCCCTGAAAATGTGGCTAGGGCACTAGCGAAGAAAGGTCGAGTATGATTTCACAACGAGCAAAAAATTTAAAACCGTCACCAACGTTGGCGTTAGCAGCAAAAGCTAAAGAGCTTGCGGCACAAGGTAAAGACGTAATTTCACTATCTGTTGGCGAGCCCGATTGGGATACTTTAGAGTGTGCTAAGCTGGCTGGAGTAAAAGCCATAAATGAGGGATTTTCTAAATATACTGCTGCTAATGGTATTATTGAACTTCGCCAAGCCATCGCAGAGCAAACTTCACGCGATTTAGGTATGGGGTTTGCCGCCGATGACGTCACCGTAACAACAGGGGGAAAGTTCGTTATTTTTTCAGCATTGCAATGTGCAATTGATCCTGGTGACGAAGTGGTAATACCGGCACCCTATTGGGTAAGCTATCCGGTAATGGTTGAGTTAGCAGCAGGCAAACCGGTTATTGCAAGTTGTGATGAAAAAGCAAATTTCAAGTTAACTGCTGAAATTTTGCATAAGCACATTACGCCAAAAACAAAAATGTTAATACTAAATAGTCCCAGCAATCCGACGGGGCTAATGTATACCAAAGATGAGCTGCTGCAATTAGCACAAGTTTTAAGAGATAATCCGAGGGTACTTGTGTTGTCAGATGATATCTATAATCGTCTGGTATTTTCTAAAGGACTAGCGCCCAATATTCTGCAAGTCGCACCCGAGCTTAAACCTCGAGTGCTTGTAGTAAATGGCGCATCGAAAACTTACTCTATGACCGGTTGGCGTGTGGGGTGGGCTCTTGGTCCGCAACCTTGGATCAAGGCAATGACAAATTATCAATCGCAGTCGGTTAGTCAGGCGGCTTCTATGTCACAAAAAGCTGCACTTGCAGCGATTGAAAAAGGCGAGCCGGAATTAAAAAAGGCCATGGTTGAATTGACTGCACGTAAAGATCGTGCCGTTATGCTTTTATCACAAATTTCGGGAGTGAAGGTAACCGCCCCAGACGGAGCGTTTTACGTTTGGACGGATATTCGTAATTTGCTTGGCAAAAGTTATAAAGGTAGAAAGCTTACAGGATCTAGCGAATTTTCAGCAGCACTGCTTGAGGCGCAAAACGTTGCTGTTGTGCCAGGGGTTGAATTTGGGCTAGAGGGGTTTGTTCGCCTGAGCTTTGCGCTTCGCGAGTCACGAATGGTTGAGGCTATTGAGCGTATTAAGACCTTCGCGAGTGAACTTAGCTAGTTCATATCTACTTGCGCATGGTTGACTTTGTCACTGCATAAGGATTTGGACCTTCGTCTTGTTGTCGCCTCTCATGGCGCACCGTAGAATTAAAGTATGTCGATAGGTTTTTTTTCGTTATTTACGTTCAACTTTTTTGTTGTTCTCGCACTTGTAGTTCTTTGGGCTCGCCAATCGCGTCCCGCAAAAGAAGATCCGCGATTGAGCCGTGGATTACAGCTTTTGCAAAGTAAAATTGCTGTTCTTGAAGATTTATCTGATCGTACCGACACACAGGTTAAGCAGCTTACACAAATTTTAGATGAACGCGGTAAAGGTTTACAGAGCAAAATGGTTCAAGCAGAAGAAACCTTGATGAAAATTGAGCAATCAATGCGAAAGACTTTAGATGTAGCAGAAATTTTTCAAGATAAAGTACCGCATCAAGAAATTTTAGAGCGCAATCAGCAATCGAAATATGTGCAGGCGGCAAAATTTGCCAACAGCGGCCAGTCGGTAGATGAAATTTTAGCAAAAATTGACCTACCACGCAGTGAAGTAGAATTTATCGCCAAGGTAAATCGTGAAGATCTCACATTTAACCCAGAACTTTTGCCAGAGTGGGCAAAAAATAAACGAGTTGATGATGTTTTTCAGGCGCCAAAAACTGATTTGAGTTCTCTTCAGCAAATTGAGGCGGGCTTTAAGCGCGCCGTTCGCGAAGTTGCAGATTTAGAAAAACAAGCAAAGCCTACTATACGCTCAGTAAAATTTCCGCGTATTATTGTAGATCGCGCACAGCTTTCACGAACCGTTATTGAAGATTAAATTTATGAAATTTACCCTCCACAAATTACGTATCGGCGATCTTATTATGGCACAAGTTGTTGAGCATGTAAGTGCTTATGAGTTCATTGTAAGTTTTAATGGAGATCTTGTTCGTGTTCGTAACGAGAGTCTTCAATCTTTAGGTATTAACGATAAAGTGCTAGTTAGGGTGGTGGCGACTTTGCCTCTTGCGGTTCAGCTTGTGTACGAAAATGGCCCTAATCATCGCGCCACCCGCATAAATGTCACCGCCTAAAAGGTACATATTCTACTATTGTAAGAAATAAATTCCGGCGGATTCTTTGGGGCCGAGTTCGTGAAGTTTGCTTATGATGTCAGCGCCCTCAACCCAATAGTCCCCTGAGCGGCTGCCAATTTGCTCCAACCAGGGGTGAAACGCTAATGTTGTGTCTTTCGCATTCTTTAGAGATCACTAGCTTGGCGATAAAATCAGATTCACTTTTAGCGGCAATGGCATCAGTAACCTCAGTCAATGAAAGTGTTAAATTAGTAATTCTTGAGAGAGTTGAAAGTTCACTTTGCGGGTTGCAAATTACGTTTGCGTTTCGATTTTGCAAAGTGGCAGACCGCCTTGTGTTCTAGGGGCCGGTATCGGCTTTACAAGCCGCTCAGTAGAATATTTGCACTGTGAAATATAAATCGCTGGCCTAACGGGTGTGGCATAGACCAGATTGAGCGCAGTAATTAAAATTATAAAGAAAATCATAATTATATTTTCAAAAATTCTTTGTGACGATTAACTATTACTTAGTGCTTTCACGAACGAAACGACTTAAATAATAACGAATAAGGTAGTCGAGTTTTACAGGCAAATTTTTATTGTGCCACTGAAGTTCGCCATACGCTCCCCAGTGTGCACGTATGCTATCTCTTTCGGTTGGTTTGGCTTCTTGTTCTTGTGCTCCTGTTAAAAAGTGCGTTGACATAATGCTACTGTAAACTTCTATTTCTCCTGCCCGTTTGATTGAAAAAATAAGTTTGTAGCCATTACGAAACAGCATAAAGTCTGCTTTAGTATTTGAAATTCCGTAAATCTTGAGAGTGCCAACTGCAGATCCCTTGAACTGGTTAAAGGTGGCAGCGGCTTCAACGAATCCGGCCTTGATGTCTTGCATGAATTCTAAGGTTTGTTCATCTAGATGCGCATCAAGGCTAACCGCAGAAAGATTTATGGTACCGGTATCCTCCATCTGCTGCTCGGTAATAACTAGTTCTTTAATCCAGTCGATGTTATTCATAAGTTCTCCTAATAATCTCTCCTAAATATAGGCATTTCTAAAAAAACGACGGCCGCAGCGCAGCACAGATACATTTTGAATGCAGCCGTCTAAAAGTCAAGTTTGAGCTTCAGTTGTGGTCGGTTGCGTATTAGGACCGGGAAGAAAGTCTACGCGTATTGCGTTAATTGAGGTTTTTCTCTCGGCTTCACCATCTCCTTTTTGTTGGACATACTGAGTCAAGTAACCCTCTACTGAGACCGCACGTCCTTTGGTTAGGTGCTTGCTGCAGGTTTCGGCTTGTTTGCCCCACACTCGCACGAAGTGCCAGTCGGTAGTTTCTTTTGATTCGCCATCGGCCATCTGTGTATTGCGATGGGTTGCTATACTCAGATTGGTAAAAGATTTACCACTGGCGGTCGAGAATAGCCTGGGGTCATTTCCTAAGCGACCGATTAGAAAAATTCTATTTAGTCCTCTCATATTTTCTCCTTTGTTAAGAGGTTAGCCTTTGCTATGCAAAGTGATATGCCAGTTTAAGTCGGGTCTAATGAGGTTTAATGAGACGTATGATGTCCGATGTCCGGGATTAGTTTGACTTTCACGGCGAATTTTTTAAACTGACAATTCATAATTAAATCAGAAGAAGGGGAGTACAGATGCCTAAACAACTCACAATCGGACTTTTAAGTTTGACGTTAGCTTTTGCAGTTTCATGTTCTAAAAAAGTGAAAGAAGATAAAGATGCAGGTGGCGCGCCAGGAGGTATTCAGCAAGAGACCATGAGTTTTAACTCAGCAGGTAGCGATAGTGGTTCTATACCTGGGCTTAGCACAATTCATTTTGCCTATGACTCTTCAGCTCTAGATACAACGGCGCGAGATATACTTAAAAGTAATGCTGACTGGATAAAAAGTAATAGCAAAGTAATTATTCAAATTGAAGGACACTGTGATGCTCGCGGTTCAGTAGAGTACAACTTGGCACTAGGTGAGCGCCGTGCAAAAGCTGTTAAGGATTACCTCTCTACATTGGGAGTTGGTGGAAAGAGAATGACTATCATTAGTTATGGCAAAGAAAAACCACTCGAACTGGGTGATACTGAGGCAGTATATGCACGCAATCGACGTGCGAACTTCGTTCCTCTTAGTAACTAGTTTGCTTTTTTTGGCTTGTGTTGGGCCGGCACCTAAAGAAGACTCGGTTCTGGCCTATGCGTCTATAGAGGCAGCGAAGGCGGCACAAGCGCAGCGCTTTGCGCCGGGCTTTTATGCTCAGGCTGAAGAACACTATCGCCAGGCTTTTGTTGATTACGAAGAACGTCGTTATCGAGAAGCTAGAGAACATTTTATTCAGTCACGTCAATTTGCTGAAAAGGCAGAAAACTACACAATTCTCAAAAGAGCTGAGACTGGAGATGGAGAATGAGCAATAGAAAATTAGTCACGATAGCTTTAAGCTTTTTTTTCACTGGCTGTCTTGTTACTCGTCAAGAGATTCGCGAATCGGCGAAGGGTGAGTCACTTAGCGCCGAACAACAAAGAAGAGCTAACGCTGAGGTTCGGCTTCAAGAGGTTGATGAGCAGATCAGACATATGACTGGTAGAATTGAAACACTAGAAAATAATTTAAATATAACTAATAAAGATAAAAATGAGTCGACGATGTCTTGGAGAAATGAACAAAGTGTAATCCAAGAGAAGCTCAAGATTTTTGAAGAGGCCTTAAGTAAACTAGAGGAGCAATCGGTGATGATTGCTAAAAAAATTGAAGCTTTACAAGTAGCACAAGCAACTTCGTCTACTAAAGACAGTAAATCGTCTTCGACAAAAGGCTCTTTTGATTCAGCTGAATCAGATTTTTCGAAAAAGAAATGGAAAGAGGCTATCGTCTCATTTGAGAAATATCGTTCTAGCTACCCATCTGGTAAGCACTATGGTGAAGCCACCTATAAGATAGGGGCTGCATTTAATGAATTAGGTATGCGGGTAGAAGCCAAGGCTTTTTATTCTGAGGTTGTTGAGAAATTCCCAAAAAGCGATTGGGCAAAAAAGGCCAAGCAGCGTCTAAAAGCTTTAGAGTAAAATAAATGTCGTTTCAGCATGTGTTGGCTATCGAAACAAGTTGTGATGACACCTCAGTTGCTATAGTTCGTGCCGATGGTTTTGTAATGCGATGCTTGGTAGCTAACCAAGATTTAGTACATAAGCCTTTTGGTGGCATTGTACCAGAGATTGCAAGTCGCAATCATACGTTGCAAATTCTACCGCTCTTAGATGAGCTAATTGAAAAGACACATTTGTCATGGGATAAAATTGATGGCATTGCCGTTACATCACGACCAGGATTAATAGGCTCGCTACTTGTGGGAATTGTTACCGCAAAAACCCTAGCGCTTGTGCACAATAAACCATTTATCGGAATCAATCACCTCGAGGCGCATCTGCTGGCGCCATTTTTGTTTGATGAAGAAATGTCAAAAAAATCAGGGCTCAAATTTCCGTATCTGGCTTTGGCTATAAGTGGTGGGCATACACAATTGTATGATGTTAAAGATTTAGGTAATTATCTGGTACTTGGGCGAACGGTAGACGATGCAGCAGGAGAGGCCTTCGATAAGTTTGCTAAGCACTTAGGATTGGGTTTTCCGGGTGGGGTACGCGTTGATCGTGAGGCAAAGAACGGAGATTGTCGTGCCTACACTCTACCGCGTACTATGAACAAAGCTGATGGATATGATTTTAGCTTTTCAGGATTAAAATCAGCGGCGGTGAGACTAATAGATTCTTTGGGTGTTGATGAACGAGCAAGTCGACGTGCGGATTTATGCGCAAGCTTTCAAGAAGCAGTGGTTGAGAGTTTGATGATAAGACTAGATAAGGCGGCGCGTGGTTTAGGGTGTGATCGCGTGGTTCTTACTGGCGGGGTTAGTGCTAACTCACGGCTACGGCAAGTAGCCGCTGAGTGGGCAGAAAAAAATAATTTTGAACTATATATACCGCCGTTACGATATTGTACAGACAACGCCGCTATGGTCGGATATGCAGGCATTCAGCGTCTCTTGCGTGGAGAATGTAACTCGCAGAACCTTGCGCCGTCAGCTGATGATTTGCCAGAAGATTTTACGAGGCCTCTCGAGTGAGTTTAAAAGAAGATATTTTTAGCAAAATGCATAGTTTAGGAATATCACCAAAACGTTCGCTTGGGCAAAATTTCTTAATTAGTCAGCATATAGTTGAAAAAATATTTCAAGAGCTTGAGCGTCGTTCGCCAGCATTTGTTGTTGAAATCGGTCCAGGTTTGGGTGTGCTTACCGAGCAACTCATTGCTCGCAAAATACCGCGTAAACTTATTGAACTTGATCGTAAATTTGCTCAGTATTGGCGAGAGCATGCCGAGACGGTAATTGAAGATGATGTGCTTAACGTGAATTTAGCAAATCTAGGGCTACCACGGCAGACATGGTTGATAGGTAATTTACCTTATCAAATAGGATCACGTCTGGTGGTAGATTTATCGCTGGGGCCGGGCGAAATCTCTGGGTTGATATTTATGTTTCAAAAAGAAGTAGCGCAAAGACTTATGGCGCAAATCTCAACAAAAGATTATGGTTTTTTGTCAGTTATTGCGCAGACATTTTGGACTATAGATAAAGTTGTTGATGCTAGCAGTGAGGATTTTTATCCAGCACCAAAAGTTTCAAGTAGAGTAATTGTTTTTAGAAGACGAGTGGTAGATACACATTTTGATGAAAAATATATATCTTTTGTAAAAAGAGCTTTTCAGTTTCGACGTAAGTACATGCTAAAATCGTTTATTGATCAAGAGGATAAGTTGAAAAATTCATTTACTGCTTTGAATATAAAAAATACTGTGCGTGCCGAAGAGTTAAGCCCAGAGGTTTTTCAAAAATTATTTATACTTTATAATAGCGAGACAAAGTGATGGGTATAAAAATTATTGTCGAAAACAAAAAAGCTCGTCATGATTATCACATACTTGAAAATTACGAGGCGGGTATTGTGCTTATGGGGAGTGAAGTTAAGTCGTTACGCCAGGGGCAGTGCAATCTTAAAGATTCGTATGTAAGCTTTGTGGGCGACGAAATCTTTCTACAAAAAGCGCATATTAGCCCTTATACGGCTAGTTCTTACAACAATCACAATCCAGAGCGCCTGCGAAAACTACTGTTAAGCAGGTCAGAAATTAATAAAATTCATACGGCGATGAGCGAAAAGGGGTTAACTTGTATACCGCTTAAAATGTATTTTAGTAAGGGTCGTGTAAAAGTAGATATTGCCCTTGCTAAGGGCAAAAACAAAGGCGATAAGCGGGCGGATATCAAGAAGCGTGACGTGAACCGCGAGATGCGGCGGGCCCTCCGTCATGAGAAGAAGTAGTTGAAGAAGTATTGTCTGAAGAGACAGGCGCTGGAGCAGGGGTTATTTTCGGATTAGGGTTTAATCGAAGCGTACGCTCGCGAATCATGCGTCTCACGGTTTCATAAACCGCCGGGTTAGTAATTGATGACTGTATTTCGCGAAGCTCTTCAAGCTCGCGTTCGCTTTGCACTTTCCATAAAATAAATAAGTAATTGTATGCATTTACTAATTCTTTAAACTCATCGTCTTCACGCAAACGTACAGGTGGCAGGGTGAAATCTCCGCGGCTTAATAAACGCATATGATTACGCAAAATCTTTGCCGGGCCGGCAATTTTGGCTGTCATTTTCTTACTAAAGACCGCCCAAAAAATTATATTAACTATAAAGGTGATTGCAAAAATAGCATTAAAACCTATACGTTCTTTAGCTATATAGTTGGCAAGGTCAGGGCTTAGTAAATCAGCAAGCTGATAAAAAATAAAGTAGTTTTGATTTGAAAAATAAAGCGCCGGCAAAAGAAAAATAAATGTTGATAATATCGCCATCCCTAAAATGTACCTGGTATATTTGACCTGAAAATCTCGATCGACGTATGTTGTCGAGCGCTGCGAATACGTCGAGGGCTGAAGATGCTTATTATTATGTGGAGTGCGCATATTCTTATTGTAGATTTCATTGTGTTTTATAAAAAGCTCTTCTATCATTAGGACTATGAAGTCACTGCAAAAGTCATGGGGCAAAAATTACCCATTCTTTAAAATCTGTATATTTTTGAGTCTTATGACGAGTCTAGGCGGATGCGCGATGATCTCTGGTAAGGGACATACGACCAGAGCAGAACCACCAGAGTACGAGACCTCTTTGCAAGAAGATAAAAAAGAAATTGAAGAGTTGCGAAAAAATATACCTGAAGAAAAGCGTCGCGAAAACGATCAATTAAAAGAATTTTTAAGTCTTATGGGAGAAGTCAAAGACCCGCCTAATAAAATTCGCGATCGGTTTTATCGAATTACAGAAAAAATGCGTCAAGTCGAGCGACGAGAAAATCAGCAAAGTCGTAAAAATTTTAATAAAGAAGAGAAAAGAAAACGCGAAGAATTTTATGACGCGCAAAAAAAGGAGCGTGACGATTTTAAAAATCACAAATCAGATCGTGAAGTGCGAAAACGGTTTTTTGATGAACAAGATCAGCGTCGGCGAGATTTTACCGCAGACGAGCGTGACAAGAGAAACCAATATAATGCCGACATGAAAATGCGCGAAGATGATTTTAATACCAACATGCGCGACAAAAATAATGAATTTAACCAAGAGCTACGTGCCTATACAACTCGTTACAACGACTATATCAAAACAAAAAAAGAAAAAACGAAGCCAACTACACACGAAGAAGTAATGCCACTTAAAGCAGGTAGTGGAGATTAATGACAGCAAAAAATAAACAACCTGTTTATATTCATGGTTACTCAAAAGAAGAGCAGGACCGCCTATATCGTCAAGCAGAATTTATGGAGTTTTTAGTTTACCGAGATGTGAATTTCTCACAGATTGATAATATTGTTGAAGTAGGTTGTGGGGTTGGAGCGCAAACTCAGATATTATTGCGCCGTTTTCCGCATCTTAAAAGTACTTGTATTGATATAAACGACAGTCAACTTAAGGTAGCGAAACGTCACTTGCAAACACTAGGTTATGCAAAAGATCGCTATATAATTCATAAAATGAGTGCTGAAAAAATGACCTTTTCTGATAGCACATTTCAAGGGGCTTTTTTGTGCTGGATACTAGAGCATGTGCCAAGTCCGAGTAGAATTTTATCAGAAGTTCGCCGGGTTTTAGCTCCCGGAGCTAATATTTATATTACAGAAGTCATGAATTTTTCATTTTTTCTAGATCCATATTGCCCGGCCATATGGAAGTTCTGGATGACACTAAACGATTGCCAGTACGACAGAGGAGGAGACCCTTTTGTAGGGGTTAAACTCGGAAATTTTTTACGAGATACGGGCTTTACTGACGTACATACTAAAATGCTTACTCTTTATGTTGACAAAAGAGAGCCTGAGCTTCGCGAGAAGGTCATCTTACATTGGCAGGATCTAATAATGAGTGCTGTGGATGAACTCGTTAGTCAGTCACGAGTAACGCGTGATCATGTATTAGCTATGAAGAAAGAATTTAAAGATATATTAAAAAATCCTAATGCAATTTTATTTGATTCTTTTATGCAGGCGCAGGCTCGTGTTCCTTAGCGGTCGAAATGTTTTATTTTCTCTCAATTCTTTAGGCTGAATAAATATTTTTTTAATATCATCTGGTGAAAGAATTTTAAATTTTCCGCTTTCGAGGGCCCCTATTTTAAGCGCCCCGATAGCGATGCGACGAAGTTTTTTAACATCAAAACCTATCTTCTGAAACATCAACCGTATGTGGTGATTTCGCCCCTCATTGATTATGATTTTAAGCCAATCGTATTTGTCGCTTCCACGAGTTTGCATTTTTTGAATATTTAGAGCTTGCGTTTTACCGCCAATAATAGAAATACCGCGCAAAAGCTTTTTTATTTGTTCTTCTGTTGGCTGGCCGCTTAGTTTAACCATATAAGTTTTGGTAACATCGTGTTTGGGGTGAGTAACTTTTTGAGCAAAATCTCCATCATTAGTAAGAAGAAGTAGTCCCTCAGAGTTCCAATCTAGACGACCAACTGGAAATATTCTTCCGCGAGATTTTC
>MEPT01000050.1:1968-2312 GCA_001769925.1 Bdellovibrionales bacterium RBG_16_40_8 | reverse complement strand
TGGGCTTATTAAACATAACGTAAATAAACTCTTGTGTAGAACGCGCGGGCTTGCCGTTTACTGTAATAGAATCTCTTTTAGGATCTATTTGTACGCCTAGTTCTGTGACCGTTTTACCATTAACTTTAACTGACCCACTTAGAATAAGGTGATCTGATTTACGCCTGCTGGTAACTCCAGATAACGCCATAAATTTATTTAGTCGAATTAAATTAGATTCATTTTTAAAAGTTCTCGCCATGAAACGCCTGCTCAAAATTTTTCACCAACTTGTGGTAATAGGGATCTGTTACCTGGTTGATGAAGAATCGCTCCACCTTCTTTAGTGCCTGAAACAACTCAGG
>MEPT01000050.1:0-1910 GCA_001769925.1 Bdellovibrionales bacterium RBG_16_40_8 | reverse complement strand
AAGCAGCCTCTTGGTTTATATCGATCTTTTTCGCCTACTGAAAATTTAGCAATGCGCATAAGCGAAGTAGAGAGAAACTGATCTACATTTGGTTCAAAGTCAAGTTCAGGCGTATAGTATAGGCGACTGTGTGGTCGAAGTAGCTGTAATTCGCCATCTACGAGAACGGCTATATTTTGACGAATATCCACCCGTAGTGAACCATTTTTTTGTAGGCGAATAAACATCACGTCTTGTATACGTAGCGCTTTGTCTTCGGTAAGGCCAAAGCTTTTAACTTTTTCACCATTTTTCTCAATTTTAGCTACTTCGCGAGCCAGAAGTGATGCAAAATCTCTACTGCATTCTATAGTTATAACCTGTAACTCATGCGAGTAAACAACTTGACCGAGATCAACTCCCATGGGGTATCGTGCGGCAATTGCTTGGAGGTCGCTTTGGATTGCCTCTCCTAGAGCTTTTTTGTTGTCCTGCCAGTATTGAATACTTAAGGCGTAATCAAAAAAACTATCAATGTGCTCTTGCCTAAATTCGGCATCAAGCGGCAAAAAATTTTTTAGATAGTGGTAAAATGCCATGCGGGGCTGAGTTTTCTGCGGATCAATAGCCAAAATGTGCTGCGCCAGCTGCCCTACGGTCATCATATCTACACGATAGAGTTAATTTCTGTTTACAGTCCAGAGAAAAATGTAAAAAATAGGTGTTTAATGAGGTGAAAATGGCACGCACGTTAAATCCGCAACTTTTTGGGTCTATTGAGTCATCAGTGGTTAAGGTAGATGCGTCTACGCAAGCTCAGGTTAGAAAGATGCGCGAGCTTGAGTCTCAGTTTGAAATTGTTAATCAGAAAATCGACAAGTGGGTGCAAATCCTAGAAGGCAAGATTCAGCAACTACACACTAATCAGAAAAATTTAAGTGAACAGATTAAAAATATGGCCGATGGATTTTCAGGCCAACAGGCATCAATTTTGAGTAAACTTACAGAAAGGCGTGGAGTTGAGGCAAAAACTCAAGAGATTATCGACCGCCACAATCAATTGGTGCAAAATTTTAATGTCCGTATGACACATGTTCAAAAGGTTACTAATGAACAAGAAATGAAGCTCATGACCTATCAAGCAACCTATGACGAAATTTTGCGTGAGATTCGCGCGCTTAAGAAATGATAGATTTTTCGGTGTTTTCGATACGCACCTAAGCTATGGCAAATATTTTGCGGGATCAGCGCTTTCACTGCTTTCACTTTTCTAGCATCCTAATTGCTGACCACTGTTTACAACATAGCACTTGCCACGTTAGGGCGATGGTCTAGAGCTCGTTTAAATTTATACTTCAGTATGTTGTTATGAATGAGTTAGAGGCCCAAGGAAGCCCTTATAAATATGCTTAGATGCTTCGCGAAATTTTTGATATTCTTCGTCAGTCAAAATTTTCTCGCCGTAGTAAACTTTTGTGAACAGTGGGGTTATAGCCGATGTTTCATTTTTTAAAATTTTGCTTTTTTCGCTGACCACGCATCTAAATTGATGTGGTGTTTGCCATTCTTGCTTAGCTAGTCCTGATATTTTTAGAACATCAAGAAGCAGGTGATAGTTGGCAATCACTTCGTCTTTGCGAGTGGCAAATCGTTGTTGTTGAAAGGCTGCAATTTTTTTCTTTATCATTCGTAGATCTACTTTATTTTTTTTATTTTTAATTGTTTGTTTTTTTTCAAAATCTTTCTTTTTGAGCATAAAATAAAATATAAAAGCTACGACGCCAGCTATACCAATAAACTTTAATATTTTTTCAATAGTATCAAGGCGTAAACGCCATTTTTTTTGCTCCAACTCTATTTTATTTTTTTGTTCTGAAATTTGAGCTTTAGTATCGTCTGAACTTAATTTCGCATTGGCATTGCTATTTTCT
>MEPT01000049.1:12311-13269 GCA_001769925.1 Bdellovibrionales bacterium RBG_16_40_8 | reverse complement strand
TATTGGTTATGTATTTTATGGTGGTTAGAGTTGCACACATTATGGTTTTTAACCATTGATCAACAAATTTAATCACACTGTGTTTCAAAAGCTACTTCTCCGTAAGCGCTAAAAAACTCGTCTGCGGCAGTTTACATATTTGACCTGGTCTTTCGGTCGGTTTATATCGGGCAGCATTTAAAATAGTATTTGAAAGCTTCACTCGGGATTTTACCGAATTTCTCAGCACAACCCTCTGCCGTATCAATAGATTTTTCGCCTACGAGTGAACGCTTCGAGAAACCATAGCATGCAGCATCACCCGTCAATGCTTTGGTACCTGCAGGACAACGAATCGTCGGCCCCCACTGAAACTCACAAACTTTTTCATCACCGCTTTGAGTAATACGCCAAGTTCCTTGGCAGGGACCAGATATCTCTTGCATTTCTGCGTTACCAGGACAGGCTGCCGACGCCGAAGCCGAAGCCTTTGGTTTAGTTGGCCGATTCAACTCGGTCGCTGCAGTGTCTGCAGGTTTTTGTTTATTTTTATTTGTGCATGAAGCAGCGGTTAACAGCGCGGCGCCAAAAAAGAATAACAAAAAAAAGTTTTTTTTAAAAAATCTATGAGTGGAATCAGACTTAAATAAGTATGTCATGAAAAGAGGATAACAAGAATTTTTCTGTTGTCTAGAGCATGCCCTCTATTTGACTAGTCTAGAATTTAAGTTCGTATCTTGATGTCTTTTTAAATTATTCAGAAAATGGTAGTGACGGAGGACACATGGCATATAATCCAGATGAGGTTTTAAGTGTTTATAATTTTCTTAAACAAACCCCTGAAGGCAATCTTCGTAAAATGATGGTTGGGGCTGATTTTACTGATGCACAATTTCGCCTGCTTATGAAACTTGCAAAAGGTGGTAACGAAACCGACTTTATAGAGGCATTTCAAGGCGAAAATATGGGCAAACTTCGC
>MEPT01000049.1:5132-12267 GCA_001769925.1 Bdellovibrionales bacterium RBG_16_40_8 | reverse complement strand
AAGCAAGAAAAAACTAGTGTCATTAGGTTTGTTACAGGCACAAGCCGCATAAGGTTAGCTGACAACAGAAGTTCATTTTGGCATTATCTTGAGGATGAACAAATATCTTATTGTTCGCTTTTCTAGCTTCGGCGATATTGCTCAAGCTATGCCGTGTGCTGTAATAATTCGTCAGCAAGACCCTGATGCCGACATTCATTGGTTAACTCGTAAAGATTTTTATGATTTTGTCAAAAGCTTACCGTGCATCGACCGCGTTTGGGGGCTCGAACGCCTTCACGGTATTAAAGGTCTTATTTCGTTAATATCTGATCTCAAAAAAGAAAACTACACGCACATCTATGATGCCCATTCAAATCTACGTTCTTTTATCGTCTGCTCTGTCTTAAGGCTTAATTTTTTAAAAGTTAACATAATTCGCCGCTCTAAAAATCGTTTGCGTCGGCTTCTACTTTTTTGGTTTAGAAAAAATTATTTTCCAAGCCCTTTTCGTGGCGCTATCTCTTACAAAAATCCACTTAAGAAATGGTTTTCTAAAATTGACTTTCCTCCACCAATAGAACTGGCTGTAGAAACTGCACCACTTAGCCTGCCTCAAGACTTTATATTGTCTTCAGCTATAGTAATTGCGCCCAGTGCTACTTGGGAGCTTAAACGCTGGCCACTTGAATATTGGTCGCAACTTGTAAGCTCTAGTCCTGGGTATAATTTTATTTTGCTAGCCGGCAAAGACGATGTTGAATGTGACAAAATCGCTGAAGATAATAAAAAAAATGTATTAAATCTTCGTGGTAAATTATCTTGGGTACAAAGTGCTAAAATAATTTCTCTTGCTAAAACTATTATCTCTGGCGATACCGGGGTTATGCATCTAGCTGATATTATGGGTAAAAACACTATAGCCCTAATTGGGCCTACTGCCTTTGGCCACCCTACCCGCGCAACTTCAAAAGTCATTGAAACTAAGGTGTATTGTCGGCCCTGCACAAAAGATGGCCGCGGTAGATGCATCAATGCCAAGTATAAAAAATGTTTGCGTGATATTTCGCCACAAATGGTAACAAATCAATTAAAGGCTATGCAAAAGTGAAGCTATATCAAAATATATTTTTGTTGTTTTACCGCATTATCTTCATGCCACTTGCAATTATTTTTATTTTTATTTTTATTTTGCCTTTTAGTAAAAAAATTCAAAAAAGCCTTTTATTGCGAAAAAATGAGAAGCTGCCTGAGCCACTTCAGCAAAAACCAATCTGGATTCACGCCTCTTCAGGTGAATTCGAATACGCAAAACCTGTTATAAGCGCAATTAAAAAATGGCAGCCCGATATCCCAATAGTTGTAACCTATTTTTCGCCGTCTTATGCCGAACAAATTAAAAAATTTAGTGGCGTAGATTTTAGTTTACCTTTACCGCTTGATTTACCCAACCCAATTAATCAATTTATTAGAAAAATTAATCCGCAAATGCTACTTGTCGCACGCACAGATTTGTGGCCAGAAATGTTATTAGCAGTTAAAAAGAATAAAATACCTAGTTTGCTTTTTTCTACTACTTTTCGTTCAATAGCAAAATTTCGATGTATAAAAAAAATCTACTATAATTTATTATTTAATCAATTTACTAATATTTTTGCAGTTTCTGAATTAGATAGCCATAACATAAAAGAAACAAACACCAATACCCTTGTAACCGTTTATGGCGACACTCGCTACGATCAAGTTATACTGCGGCTTAAAAATTCGCATACTCTTAATGAAAATATTTTACAAAACGTAAGATGCCCAATTTTTGTGGCTGGATCAACCTGGCCTGAAGATGAAGAAGTGATATTACCAGCTCTTGATAGTTTATTAAAAAGCGAGAAAATAAAACTAATTTTAGCGCCACACGAGCCATCAATAGCACATTTAAAAAAAATCGAAAAAGTCTTGAGAAAACTAGACATTTCATTTGAATACTACTCAAAGGCCACAGTTCTTAAATCAAATGTTCTAATAATTGATAAGACAGGCATCTTAGCTGAGCTCTATACTAAAGCACAAATTGCGTTTGTCGGTGGCTCTTTTAAAAATAAAGTCCATAGTGTCATGGAGCCTTTAGCGGCAGGGCTTCTCACCTTTGTTGGCCCCAAGCATACGAATAATCGCGAGGCAATAATATTTCAAAAAATATTAACACCAATGAAGCTAGCAGCTGTGACTTGTGTGCAAAACGCAAAAGACCTTCGCTATAATGTAGAACAAATTCTTTCCCAAGAAGATTTGACAAAATCACATTTTTTCATTAAATCTGAAATCAGCAAATGTTCTGGCGGCACTGCACACGTGTTGGCATGGGCTAAAAAATATTATAATATTTCGCGTAAAAATTCTCTTACAGGAGGAGAATACTGGTGAGCACTTTTACCCCACTTCGTAAATTGCCCGAAAAAGGCGAATTTACTGCAGGCGACACCCTTGTGGTTTTTGGCGAAGTTTTTGAACGCGGCTATGTTAATGGCATAATTGAAGAAGCTAAAAATGCCGGATTAAATATTATCTACTCTACTGTCGGGCGCAGAGATGAAAACCTTAAACTACGAAAACTCACTACCGAAGAAATTGCAGATAAAAAGCAAACCCCTTTAATAAATATCCCGCTTGAAGCAGGTTTTGATCTTGAACCCGATGCTGATGGCATACGACCAATTGATCAACTTAAAGATTATGGCCTGACTGGATGGGAAGACGCAAAACTTGATTGGTCAAGTATTAAAGAATCACAAAATCGAGGGATAAAGCGCTTTAGGTCATTCGTTAAAGAATATATGATTGAACTTGAAAAGCTTATTAGCCCTGATAAAAATCTTATATTCGTTCACACTATGGCTGGGGGCTTTCCGCGAGCAAAAGTAGTTATGCCAATCGCAAATCGCGTTTTTAAAGGAATTGGTGCTAGATTTACTTCTAGTCAAAAATTTTGGGATAGTGAAATTGGTCGCCTCTGCGACATAAGTTTTCGCGAAGTGACTGGCGAAACATTTCATCATCTAATTGATCTAAGTTCTAACTTGCGCAATAAAATTGAAAAAAATGGCGCTAAAGTTACATATGTCGCCTACGGCTATCACGGCAATGAAGTGTTAATCGAAGATAACTATGAGTGGTATTCATATTCCCCATATCTGCAAGGTTTTGCTAAATGTAGACTTGAAGAAATAAGCGCTAAAGCGTTTAAAGAAGGCATTCAAAGTACGGTATTTAATGTTCCTGAAATTTTAACTAACTCAAGTAGTATATTTTTAGGTGTCGAAGTCGTACTTTACCCTTTACTTCGTGCGCTAAAAAAAGAAGGACCAACTTCAACTCGCACCAAAGAGCTTTTTGAAAGCTGTCAGAAAAAACTAAAAAATAACTATTCACTTGATGATATCGATAAAAAAACCCAAGAATATCTAACAAATCCAATAGTTAAAAAGTGGCCTAAGTTTTCTGGCTGGCCTCAACACAACGGCCCTGAACAAATGGAACTTATGCGTAACTTTTCAACTGCGTTAATAGAAATGCATGAGAGCCAGAAAAATTTAATAACGGTTGACCTTAGTGAAGTAGTATTTAGAGCCTGCGGAAAAATTATGTTTAATGAAGCTTGGAGCCCGCATGCGCCAGTAATTTGGGTCGGACATGACGCTGTTGCCAAAGCAACCATTAACAATTATTAATACTTATTAATATTTATTGGCACTTATTGACATGGGCTAGATTGCTTATCTGATCCACTAGCTTCAGCAATAATTTTTAAAATATTAAACAAACTAGTACGACTGATTTTTAATTTCGGAAGACTCTCATCTGATGAGTTATCACCGAAATACACCCATTTATACCAATATAGCGAAGAGCCATCTTTTACCTCAGGTAGTCGCTGGTTTTTAAGTAAAAAGTAAAAAATAGTTTTAATCATATTTTTTCCGTATTTTTTGCCTGTTAGCTCTTTTACCTTTCGACTTAAAAACCCATTAAATCTTTCAAACGATTTTATTGCCTCTACAGCAGATAAAACCCCGTCTTTATCTCGATCATAAATAGCAAATATAATTTCAACATAATGCATAGCCGATGCCATGACAGTAATTTCAGATGATTCAATAAATTTAGGATCTTCACAATCAATTCTAGCAATACTATGTAAGCTACTTATAATAGAATTGTAATTGTTTTTTGAACTTGAGATTAGTGCAGCAACAAGATTTGGCATATTCATGATTTCACTAAATGAGTTGTCTGCAAAATGTTTAAAAAAACATTCTCTATTAATTTTTACGTCACCAAATACATCAACCGGTCCATCATTAATATTTTCATGTCGACATTTTTCTAAAATTGTTTGGTAAAATAGATTTTTAATTTCACTGCCCGAGATTATTAACGAAATATAATCTATTAATTCATAAAAAGAAAAAAGATCATTGGGCATATTTATCTCACTAGAAATACCGCCACCTGAAAATGTAAAGATATTTGCCTCGGTAAAGAATTTTGTCCCGTCATTAGTGCGACGCGGATCAATTAACTGTAGATCTATCCCAAGTGGCTTAAATGCCTCGTATAAATTCTTTATTTCATTTTCTCTTACGCCAGACATCTCAAGAATGTGATCATCTGTCGCAAACGAACGAATTATTAAGCGAACCATTGCCCGTATTATGTTAAGGCGAGTTAATCCGTAAAAATTATGCTTAACGCCAAATTTTTTTAGATCGCTTTGCGGCAGTATATAAATTCTATTATCATTTTCTAGGTAAAGCGGTCGAATATTTACCATTAATTGATCAATTTCATACTTGCCGGCATTTGATGTAGAAATACCCATTTTGCTATCACTTAGATATTTTTGTGCGCTTGCCCAATTATCAAACTCTGATCGTAACTCATTTAACTCTTTTACCCCTAAACCTTTAACGCTTTCAGGATCTTTACTAGGAGAACCAGAGATTTGTAAGCCATATTGAACAAGTCTATTGTATGCCGCTGAAATGCTTTCAGGCCGAATTTTGGTTGGAAATATATTAATATCAGCTAAACTTTTAAATAATTGATCGCTGGCAGCAAATGAAATCATTTGATCGGGGGTCTGCTCTGCAACGTGTGCAGAAAATGAAATAATATTATGAACTATGTCAATTAGCGTGTCTAGTGGTTTGCCGTATGTGTAGTCATTGTT
Organism: Bdellovibrionales bacterium RBG_16_40_8; assembly: GCA_001769925.1. Lineage (GTDB taxonomy): Bacteria > Bdellovibrionota > Bdellovibrionia > Bdellovibrionales > UBA1609 > RBG-16-40-8. The sequence continues at coordinate 7,061 of MEPT01000049.1, read as the reverse complement.
TTTTATTCTTATTTCATAATTTAAATAAAATCCGTATAGCGTTGAAATAGATACTATTAAGGGATTCCAATCCGCAGCGACAATTGCGTCTCGATTTTGCCCTATTATTACTTCTTTAAATGATTTCAATAAAGAAATTACTTGCTCTACCGAATGAGCACCTTCTCTATAAATATCCCAGCGCAAATACATTCTTGTCTCGTCAAAAAGACGTCGTAAAAATTCTATCGAACAATCTTTATTATAGGTTTGTAAAGCACCTGCTACGATTTGCGCTGATTGAATAATTTGTCTTTTTGCAGCAATTAATTCTTTTTCAGAAATATCATTTTTATATTTCTCATCTAATGTATAAATTTTAATATAAGGTAAATTTGCAATAACGAGTTTTTCTATTGTAATAATTAAATCTAATATGCGAGAAAACTCTACACTTGTGATACTTTTATTATCACCACCAATTATTATTGATTTTAATATCATTAGTTCTTTAACAAAACTTGGCTGAAGTGGCATATCTGTTAAATATAGATTATTTAAAAAAGAAGTTAGGCTCTCGGGCGAATACGAACCATCTTTTGAATCACTAGTTAAATATTGAAAACGCTTAAGGGCATTTAAAAGACATCTAGTGACTTGTCTAACCTGATCAACATTTAATTTTGAGTTAATATAATCATCTACACGCTTATCAAGGTGTGTTAGGCAAGAAAACTCTCCCATATTTATTAGCACATTACCAGGTGGCGCATTGCGCTCGCCAATCGATAAATTAGATCCTGGCTGCCAACTACAGCTGGCTACAGCTATACAACAACTTATAATTAAGATTAGATCATATTTTAATGACATAGGTTTAGAAAACATAGGTAAGGCTTCCTACTGCACGGTCATTGCCACGATATTTTGAAATAAAACTGGTACTTGAACTAGTACCTTCTGGTACGCCAAAAACATCGCCTTTTAAGCTCCAGATCCACTTTCTTTCATATTTATATAAAAAACCTGCTTGCAGCCACTCCCCTTTATCGCTTACTGAAAAAACATACTTTATAAATAAATCGAGTTGCTGTTTATATGTGTGCAATGTGTTTGCCATAAGTTGAAACCCCACCATTTCATCAAACTGAAACCGCTGCGTAGAGGCTTCAACATCGCCATTAATTAAATCCATATTTGACGAGTCGCCCATTAGTGCCTTGTTAATATAGCTTAAGTTAATATCCGTTCGTTTAAACCCAAGAGCACTTAAAGATTGTATGTAAATAGCTCCGTCGTAGCGTGCACTTTTTAACGAGGTTTGCTCCCAATTTTCAGGGACTTGTGGCCCGTCAAAGCTTTCAAAATTTGACGAAAGTATAAGCCTTGAGTCAGGCCATTTATAACCCGTCTCAATAGAGTGTATGTGGTGACGAACTACTTCAGGATAAATAGTCGCATAAAAATTAATTTCGTCATAATTATTGAGCCTAAGAATGCCCTTAGTATCTAGCAAAAGGTGAAATTGGTTTGCCGGCTTGTCAGTAACCCCATATTTTATAAAGTATCCGGCCGCAGAATCTCCAAGCGACACTAGTGCGGCATAACTATTACGATAAACAACATCATTAACACTTGGGCTACGAACATTATATCTTACTTGACCTTGATTATTTTCTAAACTGGCTTTTGCTACTGGGGCGCGAAACCAACGATTTGTTGAAGATATTTCTCCGTTTTTTTCTTTATAGTCTGGCTGTTGATCAGGCAGAAATATCCCTGAAGCAAATAACACCGCACGAAAGTTGTCTCGAGGGTGATATTCAAAATAGATACCAGTTAAACCCTGTTCTGTAGGCGAGGCTGCATCCCAACGCACAAGTGGTTGCCATAAACCCATATTCCAAAAACTATCTAGTTCAGACCAGAATTCTTTCTTACGCCCGATAG
>MEPT01000049.1:4676-5102 GCA_001769925.1 Bdellovibrionales bacterium RBG_16_40_8 | reverse complement strand
TACGATAGTAGACTTCTGGAAATGCTACGCCGAATTCATCACGGTCATTTACCGGCACTACGGCAAACCCACTAATTTTAATATCCGAATAAGGATTTTCTGGTGAGCCCCAGCGTTTGAAAACTTCAATTGATGGGTTAAAAGAAAAATAGCTATTTTCTTGTTCTTTAATTTGCGCTTGCCCTAGATAATTAGTTTGCCTAAAAGTCAAATCTAAGGCACTTTCAGCCCATACCTCACCATAAATTTGCAGTGCAAAAAGAACAAAAATAATATTGAAAATGTATCTCATACGCCTAACGTAACTAGCATATTTAATACAGACAGCAAGACTTGGTTAAAGCTTATTAAGGCCTGATAATATTTGTAATAATAGCCCTCGATCAGTAGAAACCTGCCAATTAGACCTTTGCCACTTCCAATTGG
>MEPT01000049.1:0-4609 GCA_001769925.1 Bdellovibrionales bacterium RBG_16_40_8 | reverse complement strand
CTCAACTTCTTCGATTGGGTCAAGGCGCAACATCTCTCCCAATACGTAGCTAAAATGTTCAAATGCCACTAATCCTTCTGAAATATTTACATCACTTGAATAATCTTTATCAAAACGAAGCATCATAATTTCAATATACTGAATCATTATAAAAGACTTATAAACTTCAGCAAATGTCATAGGAATGGTAGATGGCCCGCCTACCCGACTGGCTGATTCAATATTACTAATATTTTTTTGCCACTGAGAATCTGAAATATTATCTGAATAATTAAGGTAAAGTGGCAAATGCTTCAAAAATTTTTGTGCTTTTTGTGGCAACACTTGTCTAAAACAATTTTCAGCAAACTCATTGCTCCCTATGCGGCATTCTACTTGAGATTCATTTATAAAAAGCTCTCCGGCTTTGACACCCGAAAGAGCCATGTGCAAAAACTCAACTAGCTCATATAAATTAAGCTCACTGTCGCCGTTACTTCTTGACATAAACAAATTAGCATCACGAAAAATAGCTTTATCAAAATCTCGAGTTTCGCGATCGATAAGCTTAAGCCCAACTAACAGTGGTGATAAATCAAGAACCACTTGGTGCAATTCACTTTTTTGCAGGCCAAAAGGTTCAGGCTTTCTTGACTCATCTGTTATGTAAGCATGCATAAGTATACTAATTAAGGATCTCGCCCAATTCAATTGCGTGCTTGTTTTGATATTGGTATCTAGTTGTGACCCATCAAGCACTAATCTTCCGTATTCATCAAGGTTTAAGCTCCAAGGAGTTTGCAATACCCCCTTCATCTGTTGCCAACTAGAGTTTTGCAAATCTTCTTTATTTTCAATTAGTAAATTTTGTACATAAGCCCAGCCGCCAATCGCATTTTCAAGATAATTAATTTTATCGACGGTTACGCCATTAATCGGATTAGTGTTTTGTGGGTTAAGCACAAAATCAGTAAACCAATAAAAGATTTTTTTTGTTTCTTCTAAAGTCATACCTAAAGGAAGGCTATTAATCTTTTCGAGTTCATTAAAAATGTTATTAAATTCAGTGCTCGCTAAGGTTTTATCTTTTCTGCGACTTAAGCTTTGAAGTAAAATTTGCGCAAACTGAGTTGAGGCAGAACTTATTAGAGCAAATGAGTCAGTGCGGTAAAACCTTTCTTCGCTAAAGTTATATACTCCTCGCAAATATAGCCCAGTGAATTGCGAAATTATTTTTGCGACATCTACCCATTCGTTGGGCTCTATAGCTAATGCGCTTGAATTTAACAAAAGCTCTTTTAATTTTGCAAAAAGCGGTATGAATTTATCAACTTCACCAAACGATGTTTGTGAATTAAGCTCATAAAAAAATAAATGCAGCTCTTTAAGTAGCCGAGAAAGGTGCTCTATTTCATATCGTGAGGTCTCAGTGTTTAGTAAAAGTACTAGATTAGAAGCTGCCTGAATAAGGGCACTCTCTGCAGCCAGAGTTTTAGCGCTTGTAGGTTTTAGGTTTTTATTTTTTTGAAAAATAAATTCTAAATGCGTAAAAAGATCTAGCGATATTTTGCGAAATGATTCTATAAGATAATATGTTCTTTCAATTTCTGCGTTTGTAATAATTTGATTTGATCCGCCTAGAAAAAGTTTTTTAATACCCATCATTTCTTCTAGCAGCGATTGAGAAATCGACTGCTTTAAAAAATAAGTTTCAAGAAAACTGCTAAGCTCTTCAGCTTGATAATAATCATTATTTTTGCCGTGAACATATTTGCGAAAAGTTCGTAACGCGTATGAAAAGCAATCCCAAATTTCATTTACTTCATTAACTTTAATGTCCCCATGAAAATATCTATCAGTTTTATTGACTGCTTCGTTTAAACAAGCAGCCCCTGACAATTCAATTTTTGGAATTTCATAATAAGGCTCATCTTCATTACTACAACCTAATGCAGTCATAGTAAATACTGCAGCAATTACATATTTTAATTTATTATCAAAAAACATAAGAAACAACCATGTTAGCGTTATCGTTAGCGCGATTAGAACGTAAAAATGTTTTTTGATATCGGTCTTTTGTATTACCTATTTCGCCAATCATATTTACACTTAGTCCCATACTTAATTCACCAGTAAAAGAGTAATCAGCGCGGGCCTGCAAAAGGGCTGCATTTTCTGCGTAGTCATAAGTTCCCTCTACGTTTGCGGTAATGGGTCTTCCTCGATAAGACCTGACCTTGCCCGTAATACCTAAACGCGAAGCTAAATAAAATAATGATCGGTCATCAAATTGACTGCGTGCTTGCGCGTTTTCGCCTTCATCTACTGCCATTGGCGCCCAGACTTTAATAATTCCGGCGTAAATACTACCTACTTGTGCCTTTTTACTTAATATCAAAGACGCAGTTGTCGCGTCGACCATCTGTTGGGCAATATTGGTTGATGAAATTTTTTCTGTTTTGGGGTTTTGATGACTAAGTGACATGTTAATCTTCATATCATCACGCATCCAATTAAGTTCTGTGTTTATCACATGTTCGTAAGGAAATTGCGGGCGTATTGTAATCTCTGTAACTTGATCAAGTGGCTCGGCCTTAATGTAATACTCATAGGTGACACGCATTTGATTCATTGGCTTATATGCATAGGCTAACTGCCCTTGAATTTCGTCGCTAAACTTTCTCGTTATTTGCGCAGCAAGAGATGGTTTGAAAAGTGACTCTTCAAATTCAATATGAGCGTTTACCGGGGTATTATGGCTCCATAACTCAACAACGGGTGGAGGGGTATGAAACCAAGGATTTTTTGATTTTATTTGCCCATTTTCTTGTCTATATTGGGCTGCCTGATCTGGAAGATAAATTCCCGATACAAAAAAATTCAATTTTGTATTACTAGTTAAAGTAGTTTGAGAAAATATCCCAGTTAAACCTTGTTCTTGGGGGTTATAATAATCCCAAAGAAATTGCGGTTGCCAAATTCCTAAACTCCAATAAGAATCAGCCTCTGACCATTCGTGCACGTGACGCCCAAGCCAATATGTGTTCTCGTCTTTATGTATTTCACGACTTAACTCACGCAAATTAAAATAGTGAAAGTCCTCTTCTGGAACATAAAACCAGTGAACATCAAGAAGCGAACTAATTTTCTTAATATTTTCATTGGTCTGTACACTTACCCCCGCTGCCGTTAACGATGCGCTATTTTTTTCTTCTCCGAAAAAGGCTTTATTAGCTCTTACAAACGAAATATATTGAAATTCACCTGTTGCCGTAAGTGAAAGTAACTTTTCTGATAACTTCCAGCTTGTGCTGGGTTGGGTCATAATGTTCATATTCATCGCGCCACTTTGCTCAGCGTACCCCGCTGCGCAAAATGCTGTACAAATTAGAAAAAATAGCCAAAACTTTGCAAACACTGTGATAAAGCACCCCTTAATGTATTGCATTCACTTTAACACTAGGAGTTTTTACCATGTCAAACGAACTCTACCGTACTAAACTTGAATGGAAAGAGCGTGCCCTCGTAAATAGTGACGAGCGCGCAATGATGATTAGAAAATCTAGCGAAAACCCTGATGCTTTTTGGGCAGAAAAAGCCATGAGAATTCAATGGGTTAAGCCATTTACCAAGGTAAAAAACGTTAGCTTTAAAAGCCCTGTGCATATAAAGTGGTTTGAAGATGGCGAGCTCAACGCATGCTATAACTGCATCGATCGTCACCTTGATAAAAAGGCAACCCAGGCGGCTTTTATTTGGGTGCCTGAAAATAAAAATGAAAAGCCACTAAATATCACCTACCAAGAGCTTTCTGATAAAGTTGGCAGTCTATGTAATGCTATGAAAAAGGCGGGGGTTAAAAAGGGTGAACGGGTCACCATTTATATGCCAATGATACCTGAGGCAATATATGCAATGCTTGCTTGTGCGCGCATGGGCGCTGTTCATTCTGTAGTTTTTGGGGGTTTTTCTCCAACAAGTCTTGCCGGGCGCATACACGATTGCAATAGTCATTATATAATCACTGCCGATGAGGCTTATCGCGCTGGCAAAACAATTTCCCTAAAAGAAAATGTCGACGCTGCTATTAAAATTACCGATATTCCAGTTAAAAATGTCATAGTTGTTAAGCGTACAGGTGGCGTAGTACCATGGGATAAAAATCGCGACCTCTGGTACCATGAAATCACTAAGTCAGAATCTCCTAAGTACTCTCCTGAAATAATGAATGCTGAAGACCCGCTTTTTGTACTCTACACTTCTGGCTCAACTGGTAAGCCAAAAGGCATAATGCACACTACTGGTGGTTATCTAGTATATACATCTCTTACTCACGAAATTGTTTTTGATTATCACCCTGGCGAGATCTACTGGTGTACAGCTGACATCGGCTGGGTCACCGGGCACAGTTACCTAGTTTATGGCCCACTTGCTAACGGCGCAACTTCAATTCTTTATGAGGGACAACCCACTTATCCTAATCCATCACGAATATGGGAAATTGTCGACGAACACAAGGTGAACATTTTGTACACAGCGCCTACTCTTATTCGCGCACTTATGCGTGATGGCGATGATTGGGTGAAAAAAACTTCACGTAAATCATTACGTGTACTAGGCACAGTTGGCG
>MEPT01000048.1:3657-8312 GCA_001769925.1 Bdellovibrionales bacterium RBG_16_40_8 | reverse complement strand
AAGAGGCCGAAAAAACCCCACATGAGCAGATCTGGCCACGATTCGCAAGTGGCATGGAGCTAGTATTTACAAATTTATCGCTTCGTAATATTGATGAAAGAAAGACTTCGCTTTAAATGACTAAAGAAAAAAACAATCTTTTTTACAAAGCAATATTAGCAATACATCAAGCAAGCTCAGTAGCTGAAATAGAAACATCTCTTCACGAAAAACTATCTGAACCGTTTCATCTCGATTGGCTCAGAATTTTTACACATTCTGGAGAACACGTCGATATGCAACTTGAGCGCATTAAAGATTTAGCCTTGTATAAATCAACGTTAACTTTAGGCTCACATCAAATAGGTAAAATAGTTTTTGCTAGAAAGAATAAAAAAACTTTTAGTAAATCTGAGCAAAAATCACTTCATGAACTTTCAGAAAGCGTATCTATGGCACTTGATCGACTTACTAAGCTTGATCAAGCCGAGACATTAAAGCTTCAATGGGAAAGTACTTTCAACGCAATATCAGAACCCCTTTGTTTGACAGATGAAAAATTTCATATTTTAAAAATAAACCATGCCTTTTTAAAAGCTACTGGCAAGAAACAGCCTCAGGTTTTAGGGATAAACTGTTTTACTTGGTTTAGTAATCCAAATGCTTATGAGGTAACTTCTCAGCGCATTCAAACCGGCTCTGAGTCTTCACCAATTTTATTGGTTATGTTTCGCGATATTACTGAACAAAAAAAAATTGAAAAACAAATTTTTGAATCTGCAAAAATGGCTGAACTTGGCACCATTGGCTCTAGCATTGCACACGACATTAATAATCCTCTGGGCGGCATGCTAAATTTCTTACAGTTAATTAAAATGGATTTAAAATCAGACGACCCTATACGTGAAGACATTGAGCAAATGGAGGATGCCGGCCTTCGCTGCAAAGAAATTGTCGAGAATCTCTTACGTTTTTCACGACGCGAAGAGGCCGGCTCAGAAGAAACTATTTCTATAAACGACATAATAGATCAGGCTCTAAAAATCATAGAACTGCAAACACGATCCCTAGGCATTAATGTTGAAGTTACAGGCAGAGAAAATGAATACAAAATCTTGGGAAATATCAACCATTTATCTCAAGCATTAAGTCACATTTTTCAAAATGCTTTTGATGCTGTTTCAGAAAAATTGAACCGACATCCAGGATTTAAGGGATATATTAAAATAGATGTTCTACCCACACCTTCACCAAATGGTATCACCATTATTATAAAAGATAATGGCGTTGGCATAACTCCTGAACATCAAAGTAAAATTTTAAATCCCCTTTTCACAACCAAAATCAACAAAAAAAATCGGGGGCTAGGCTTGACCCTAGCCTTTCAGATAATCAACGAACACGGCGGCCAACTAGATATTTCTTCCCAGCCCAACGTTGGGACAACGGTAAAAATTTCTTTTATCAACGTCTAGATTTCGTGCAGCAGCCAACACTTTGACATACAAAATTTGACAGGGCCAAAACACCAACTAAACTTTAAACATAGGCCCTCTCCATGGAAGGATAAAGCTGAATGCAATTACCAAGAATTCTTATTGTCGATGATGACACATCCCTTAGAACCGCTCTCTTCAGAGCGCTCGATAGAAAAGGCTACCAAGTCATAACTGCTGCATCAAAAGCTGAAGCTTTACAACTTGGGCAATCCGATCGTCCAGCCGACTTGGTACTTTGTGATTTGCGGCTACCAGATGGCGACGGCATCGACTTTATGAACGAATTCAAACGCACAAATACCGCCTCATTATTTATTGTGCTCACCGGCTTTGGCACAATTGATGCTGCCGTACGCGCCACAAAAAATGGTGCCGAACATTTTATCACTAAACCCTTTGAGCTAAACGAGATTTTAAATCTTGTCGACAAAACTTTGGCACATAAGCGATTAGAGCGAGAAAATATACAACTGCGTTCGGCACTGCACAAAAAATATCGCTTTGATAATATTGTTGGGCAAAGCGATGGAGTTACTCAAGTTCTTGAACTTGTTGAACGCGTTGCTGCTGCAGACTCAACAGTTCTCATAACAGGAGAAAGCGGCACCGGTAAAGAACTTGTAGCAAAAGCTATTCATTTCAACTCAAACCGCGCAAGCAAGCCATTCGTTCCTATTAATTGCGGAGCCATACCTGGAGAACTTCTCGAAAGTGAACTTTTCGGACATATAAAAGGAGCTTTTACCGGAGCAGTTAGCAATAGAGTGGGCCGGTTTGAACTTGCTGAGGGCGGAACTGTTTTTTTTGACGAAATTGGCGACATGAGCCCGCAGCTACAAATCAAGCTTTTACGCGTACTTCAAGAACGAAAGTACGAACCTGTTGGCAGCACAAAGACGTTTTCATCAGACGTACGTATTATTGCCGCAACTAACGTAAATTTAGAAAATGCCGTAAAAGAAGGTCGCTTTCGCGAAGACCTTTATTACCGTCTTAATGTAATACCGCTTCATATACCAGCACTACGCGAACGCAAGTCTGATATACCGCTGCTTTTTCATTACTACATGGAATATTTCAACGAAGGTAAGAAAGAAAAGCTTACGGGCATAACGCCAGCGGCCATGGAGTTTTTGAATAATTACGAATGGCCTGGCAACATTCGCGAGCTTGAAAATTTGGTTGAACGCTTAGCAATTCTCAAAAATGGCGGACTAGTAGACGTTAACGATTTACCAGAAAAATATAAAGGGCAAAACACAACCACTATGACGGCAACATCATCTTTAGACGTAAAATCAACTATTAATATTCCCCCAGAGGATATTGATTTTAATACTGCTGTTGATGCGTTTGAAAATGCACTAATAATGCGAGCGCTTGAAAAAACCGGCTGGAACCGTAATCAAGCGGCACTCTTACTTAAACTAAACCGCACTACTTTGGTTGAAAAAATTAAGAAAAAAGGACTACGCCCCGAACTTACTATAGGCTAACTCAATCTTAATTACCGGAATTAAATCGGCGTTATTTTTCTATACAGGTTATAAAAGTTCGACAGCAAATACCCTTAAAAAGCAGCGTATTCGAGCCTGTATGGCTTATCATTTGCAATAATAATCTGCATGGGGGCGGGCGATGTTGCAAAATGAGACATCACCCAAAAAAAATGCTTAAAAATACTGTCAAAATTTTCGCTTCAACAATTATATTTTTAACATCTATACCGGCTGTTTCAGCTATACCATACCGTAATTATTTCGAACAAATTGACCTTGTAAATCAAAACACTAAAGAGCTGAATCTTTCACTCTTTGCAAAAATTCAATTTATGGTCGATGCTACTCGTTTTAATGTTGCCGAATATATTCCGTATCAGAATCTACCGCAAAATGACAATGGTCATGTAATTGCTAACCGCATTTTTAAACAAACAATGAGCACTCTTTTAAATTCTGAATTCGCCAAGGATTCTGCTATTGTTCGCATAGTAGAGCCACTGAATGATCCATTAAGTGGTTCTATTGATAAAAACGGCCACTCACTAAGTTTTCTCATGAAAACTCTCGAAACTAAGGCTCAGCTCGTTTACAAAGGTCGAGCCAACGCTTACCTTACCTACGATGTTAGCGACAATGAAGTCTCTCTAGTAGTATCAAAAAATATAGGGACACATGTCTTGGCCTATACTCATACTGATAACGCAAACGGTGTAACCGATCAAATCGGCGTTCGCTGGGAATTTTAAAAATTATTTTAGCTGCGAAAAAATCACCTACCAATATCTTTGCGATATTGCATACCTGGCCAATTTATTTCATCAACTTTTTTGTACACTTGTTTTAAAGCATCAGAAATATTTTTACCTCTTGATATAACATTAAGAACTCTCCCGCCATTAGTGACAAATTTATCGTTTTCAATTTTTGTTCCAGCATGTAAAACATAGGCGTCTTTAGTAGATGATAAATCCCCTTTGATTTCTACTCCTAACTCAGAATTATCAGGATAACCCTTAGCTGCCAACACCACACAAGCTGCCATTTCATTGCGCCATTTTAATTTTGCAATTTTACCTTCACTGACAGTCTTCAGCACGCGAGCCCAGTCTTCGTCAAGAAGGGGCAAAATCACTTGCGTTTCAGGGTCGCCAAATCTAACGTTGTATTCTAAAACTTGCGGCCCTTTATCGGTTAGCATAATGCCTACAAATAAAACTCCCCGATAAAGCATTTTTTTTGTCTTTAACCCATTAATTGTCGGCGATAAAATATCTCGTGAAATATTTTCTAATAAAGATGCCTCAATTTCAATTGGAGCAATAACTCCCATCCCGCCAGTATTTGGCCCCTTATCGCCGTCAAGTAATCGTTTATGATCACGACATAATGGTAAAAGTTCAAATCCCTCACCGTTTGTTAAAACTAAAACCGAAAGTTCTTTTCCTGGCTGAAATTCTTCAAGTAAAGCGCGCTCGCCAGCGGACTTAAATTTTTTTTCAACAAAAATATCGTGTGCAGCTTTCTGAAGTTCAGCTAAAGTCTCACAAATAAATACCCCCTTACCTGCAGCTAAACCATCAGCTTTCAACACATAAGGAGCATTATATTTCTTTGCCAAATCTAGAGTATCTGCCACAGAACTCACTATATCTGCTCTAGCTGTGGGAATGTGAAA
>MEPT01000048.1:3000-3637 GCA_001769925.1 Bdellovibrionales bacterium RBG_16_40_8 | reverse complement strand
CAAATATTTTACTGCCTTCAAGCTGCGCTGCCTTTTGCGACGGGCCAAAAACCAAAACTCCCAACCTGCGTATCTGATCAGACAAACCAGCCACCAGCTCAGCTTCAGGACCAATCACCACCAAATCTATAGAATTTTGCCCAATCCATTGGCAGAGTTCTGTACATTGACCGCTCGCAACGGGAACTTTTTTAGCTTTATTAAGCATTCCGTCATTGCCAGGCCACACATAAAGATCATGATACAAGCCTGAAGAAGAAAGAGCGCTGATTAATGCATGTTCGCGACCGCCCGAGCCCACAACAAGAATCACCATGTTGACCCCCTTATAGTATAAGCCTAACCTATTTGCATGACAGGTTTAAGCGATAAAAACATCGTACTGGCTGGCCCCTTTGGTCGACTACTTCAAAATTTGATCGCTCGCATGACCGAATTTGGCGCTAGCGTTACGGTAATTACCGATGACATAAAATCAGCGCAGCGTGTTTGTCAAAATATTATGGATATGCGTGAAGTTAGCGAAAAATATGGTCGCGCTGCCGCAATTGAAGCAAAAATTAATACAGAAGGCGATGCAAAAAACAGTTTTAGTAAATCAGCCGAAATTTTTGGGGGAGCCGACATCTACATAGAT
>MEPT01000048.1:0-2983 GCA_001769925.1 Bdellovibrionales bacterium RBG_16_40_8 | reverse complement strand
CACTAGTTCAAAATTTGAAGAAATTGAAAAAAACTTTAATAAGGTCTTTGAGCACATTCGCTTGATGACAAACGCGGCAGCCGCGTTTGTAAAATCTCGCACGCGGGGGCGAATTCTTTATATTTTCAATGAACTCGACATGTGGACAGCTGACAAAGCCAACACCGATGTATTTATCGATTTTACTGAATACGTGCGCAGCATGAGTTTAGATTTGGCATCGCAAAATACCGCAGTCAATGCTCTTGCCGTTGGCGTCAGCGAAGACTATTTGTTGTCGCATTTCGCTAAAAACCTAACTATCCAACAATCGCTGCAAGAACTAGTTAAAACCATTCCTCACGCCAAAATTGTCGATTATACTGAAATTGCTAGTATGGTAACTTTTTTGGTTAGCCCGCAATCTTCAGGCCTAAGTGGGCAAGTTATTCGTTTCGACCATGGCCTATAATTTTTGGCTTATAATTATTTTTTCGCCAGCCCCGTGAAGCTCTGGCGGTACGTAAAGCCTTTCAATTCGTCTAATTTCATCATACCTTTGAAATATCTTTGTTGTTTGCTCAATAGGATAAGGTTTCGCGCGCTTATCGTAGAGATCTACCACATAAAGTGGAAAATTTTTTTCAATAGAATTACCGCTATGGTATTTTGATAACCGGATTGAAGAAGAAGCAAAAATAACTGGTATCCCCTTATTTTCTAAAATTTTCTTCATTTTGGCGGTTCTTTGGCCTTTTTCTTTAACTGTGGTGTGTAGTTCAAAAAGCACCCTATACGGTCTTCGCTTTGATATCCGTATCGCCCAGTCGTTTTTAACTTTTTTTAGATGTTGATAAAGCGCATAGTCGGTGCAGTTAATATATTCTTCAATATTTGACGGCAAACGAAATGTACAATCATCTGCAGTTAAATAGCGCATTAGCATTTCTTCGTATATAACCGCTTTATGGTGAAAATATACCATTAAATTCATATGGTGACGTGACAATAAAAAATCGTCAAAAGCATATAGCGCTCGCCTATTTAGCGCGAGATACATTTCACTACCGACCTGACAATATGTGAAATTAGCAAGCAACCACTCTAATTCAATACGCCCATAATTTGTTCCGCAGAAATATGCATCACGCTCTAGATAATCTAAACGATCGGCATCGAGTTCAGATGAAACTATCTGCGACAAAATAGGCCTAAAATCTATACCCTGATTAATAAAAAAATCATCTCCACATTCTAAACGCTTATCAATTAGGCTTGCTATATGAACTGGTGAGATATCTGAAAAAGCTTTTTTTAGAACTTTTGTTAATGATGAATCTGTAATGAATTTTATCGTGTAATCTTCATGGTTAGCTTGACGATTTTTCTTTTTCATCTCTGCTGTAATAGTTATGTCACTTCGAAAATTATCATAGGCTTTGATGTTTAGTTCAGAAAGCTTTGGCATAACCTCTTCTGAGGCGTGACTTAGTGGTCCATGCCCAATATCGTGCAGCAAGGCTGACAGACGTAATGTTTGCCGAAGACGAGCTCTAACCTTAGTACTTTTAAATTTATATTTTCGAAAAACTCCGTCAAAAATTAAACTCGCAATGTGCGCAGCGCCGAGAGAGTGTAAATAGCGATTATGCGTCGCTCCTGGAAAACTAAATTCTGAAAAACCCAGTTGCTTGATTTGACGTAACCGCTGAAACGCTAATGAATCAAGTATCATAACCTCTTCGTCGAGAAGCCCCATAGATCCATGAACCGGGTCGCGAATTTCCATGATTTTACTCCGAGCTGAAACATGCCGGAATATTAATATTAGATCAAGGCTAACTTGAAAAATAAATATAATTATAATACCGTAACCTCTATGAAGGCTTACCAAAATCTACTTAGGCATATACTCGAAACAGGCATAGAACGCAGCGACCGCACAGGGACAGGGACGCGCGGCATTTTTGGCCATCAGCTCCGCTTTGATTTACTCGACGGATTTCCGCTTGTTACAACAAAAAAGGTTCATATGAAGTCAATTATTTATGAACTTTTATGGTTTTTAAAAGGCGATACAAATATTCAATACTTAAAGGATAATGGGGTCAGCATTTGGGACGATTGGGCAGACGAGCATGGCGAACTTGGGCCAGTCTATGGCAAACAATGGCGCTCATGGGAGACCACCAGCGGCAAATATATTGATCAAATATCTCAGGTTGTTGAGTCAATAAAAACAAATCCTCACTCACGTCGCCATCTAGTAGTGGCTTTTAACCCCAGCGATGTCGACAAAATGGCGTTACCGCCATGTCATGCTTTTTTTCAATTTTATGTTGCAAATGGGCGCCTATCTTGCCAGCTTTATCAGCGCTCCGCCGACGTATTTCTAGGCGTACCATTTAATATCGCAAGCTATGCATTATTAACCATAATGATGGCGCAAGCTACAGGTCTTGTCGCTGGTGAATTTATTCACACTTTCGGTGACGCGCATTTATATCTAAACCACTTAGAGCAAGCGCATCTACAACTTACACGTGAGCCACGCCGCCTACCACGCATGTTACTTAATCCCAAGATTAAAAATATTTTTGACTTTAAGTATGAAGATTTCATGTTACTCGATTATGATCCCTACCCGTCCATAAAAGCTGAAGTGAGCGTTTAGATGTCAGAAAAAAATTCTATAATGATTGCACACATCGTAGCTGCGGCACAAAATGGAGTAATAGGTCGTGACGGCAAACTACCTTGGAGCATACCTGAAGACATGAAGTGGTTTCGTGACCGCACCAAAGGTCATGCTCTTATTATGGGCAGAAAAACCTTTGAAGCTGTAGAGCATCCTTTACCCAATCGCCTCAATGTAGTTGTGACGCGCAATAAAAACTACCAGCCAAAATCAGCAGAATCGGCAAATGCTCCCGTTCAAGTTGTCTCGACTATCGAAGAGGCTATTGATCTATGCAAAAAAGTTGCTCACAACTACGGCAATGAA
>MEPT01000047.1:9825-14398 GCA_001769925.1 Bdellovibrionales bacterium RBG_16_40_8 | reverse complement strand
AATTCAATGATTGATGAGTTAAAAAATACATTTTAAGAAAAACTCTTAGAACTTGATTGGCTAGATACTCCGACAAGAGAAGCGGCGATATATAAGCTTTCGCAATTACAAAGAAAAATAGGCTATCCTGATAAATGGGAGAATTACTCTTCTCTGCAAATTACTGCCGATTCAATCTTACAAAATTCTTACGAGTCTTATAGGTTTGCCAGCGAAAAAATTATCTCACGAATTGGCAAACCTGTGGATCACACCCTTTGGGATATGCCGCCTTGGATAGTAAATGCCTATTATGACCCTAGTATGAATGAGTTTGTTTTTCCGCTTGCGCAGCTTTTGCCACCCGCGCTTGATCTTTCAGCTAGTGCTGGGGCAAACTGGGGGGCTCTAGGCGCAACACTTGGCCACGAAATGAGTCACGGTTACGACGACGAGGGTAGCCAATATGACGCCGCCGGAAATTTAAAAAGCTGGCGGACAGAATCTGTGCAAAAAGAATTTTTTAAGCGCGCACAATGCTATGTAGAACAGGCCAATACTTTTGAAGCACTACCAGGACTTTTTGTTAATGGCGAAGTTACTCTAGGTGAAAATTTAGCCGATCAAGGTGGCACAAAGTTCGCTTACCTAACCTATAAAAAAGAAGCTGCCAAACGCGGCTACTCTGCTCCAGATTTTGTGGGATTTAATGAAGAGCAGCAATTTTTTCTATCTTTTGCGCAATCTTGGTGTGGTAAGATGACTCCTGAGGCACTTCGTATGCAGGTGCAGTCAGATCCTCACCCGCCAACTGAATTTCGCGTAAACATGGTGCTAAAAAACATGCAGCCATTTCGCGAGGCATTTAGTTGTGCTGAAGGCACGAACATGGCCCCAATTAACACCTGCCTGCTTTGGTGATTAACAATAGTATAAGTTACCCGTGGCAAGCATTACCCCAAAATTGAGCTTGCAATATCTATTGATATTTCTACACTGATCTTAGTGACTCGCCATAGCGGCAGAGATCACTGGGTGGGCGGGGGTAAATAAATCATGAAAGCTAAAGAACCTGTGCGGCAAAATAAAAATGAACTACTTTCGACAACTGTTAAGCATATAGATATCAAAAAGTATGATGTTGTCGGGCTAGTTGAGGCAATGGGCGAAACCGCATTTCAAGGTAGAAACCTGGGCCGAGCAGCGCAAATTTATAATATGATGCTCACTGATAAAGATTGCGCAATTATTCTTTGTCTCGCCGGTTCGCTATTTAGCGCTGGTCTCAAAAACGTTGTTCTTGAACTCATAAATAACAATATGATTGATGCGATTGTTTCGACTGGTGCAATTATAGTTGATCAAGATTTTTTTGAGGGCTTAGGGTTTAAGCACTATCGTGGCTCTGCTGCGCTTGATGATAATTCACTACGCGACATGGGCATTGACCGAATTTACGACACTTTGATCAACGAAGATGAACTAAGAATTTGCGATAATATCATTGGCAAAATTGCCAATGAGCTTGAAGCACGCCCTTACAGCTCTAGAGAGTTTATTAAAGAAATGGGCGCCTATCTAGATCGTAACGGTAAAAACAAAGAATCGGTGGTGCTTGCTGCCTATAAAAAAAATGTTCCTATTTTTGTGCCGGCGTTTAGCGATTGCAGCGCAGGGTTTGGTTTGGTTATGCATCAATCTGAACATCCGACCAAACATCTAAGCCTCGATTCAGCAAAAGATTTTCTTGAACTTACTAAAATTAAAATTGCTTCAAAAGAATCGGGCCTTTTTATGGTCGGCGGCGGGGTGCCTAAGAATTTCGCGCAAGATACTGTTGTGGCAGCTGAACTACTTGGTCAAGAAGCACCGATGCACAAATACGCAATTCAAATTACTGTTGCCGACGAGCGCGACGGCGCACTTTCTGGGTCAACCCTTCGCGAAGCAAGTTCTTGGGGTAAAGTGTCTACCTCTTATGAACAAATGGTTTACTCAGAGGCAACAATCGCCATGCCGCTAATAGTAGGTTATGCTTATGGCAAAGGCGCCTGGAAAAATCGTACTAGCAAAGAATTTTCAAAAATATTTACATCGTTACCCTGACTTAACGAAGGTGACAGGCGCTTTTATGTGTCGCACGTGCGTTATTAAAGACCGGAGATAGGTTACTTGGTGACTTTTTTTGGCCTATATATCAAAAAATTTGCCAATTTAGGGCGGCATTAGATCGTAAATTTTACTAGTTGTTAACCATCTGCTTGCCATTAATCACAATACCGGCTTAATCATTATATCTGTAACTTGGCCTTTGGCTTGCAAATGTAACCTATTGCTTTTAATGGAGAACACAGAAATAACGCTACGTGTTTAATTTAATTTACTCAATGCGCCATGCTGTGATAGTATGCCGCGCTTGAGCGTCACATAGGAAAGGGAAGTAATATGAGAAGAGTTGCTTTTTTTATAGCGATAATCAGTTTAGCCGGAGCGAGTAACGCTTTTGCGCAAAGTGCAGCAGCCAAAGCGGCTAGCGCTGCCGCAAAAGGTGCAAGAGTAGCTCCTCGTGTTGTCGAATCAGCCGGTAAAACAGCTGCTGAAACAGCTCTGGGTGCCACAAGTCAAATCAGTAAAATTGCGCCAATCGGTGGACTGACCAATCAAGGAACTGCCGGTTCTAGAATGAATTTGTCTGCTACCGACGAACAGGCTGCCAAATTATTAGGCGGTAAATGTTCGGCTATGCCAAGCGGATTATCGGCGGCAGAAGTTGCTATTTTAAATGCATCATCAACGGCTGGAGTTGGAGCATATGGATGTATAACCCAAAAGTTTGATACGAAAACTGCTGGAACTGCGGTGCGAGTACAAAACGCAGGATTACAAACGTTAAAAGGTATGGGAAAAACTGTAGTTGACTCATTAAACGCTCGCCAAGTTGGTATGGCTATGGCCACTGAAATCGAAAGAACTTTAGGGCTAGAAAGCGGCGAAGGCCTTGAGCGTCTAAAACAACTTTGCTCAAATGATTGTGACGTTTCTTCTGCAACAATTTGCGCAGCAATTAACTAAATTTGAAAATTAAATATTAGTTTTCAAAATAAAATATAAAACTCACTAATAGCGTAAACAAAAAGCGGCACTTCGCCGCTTTTTTGTTTTTAAATGCCCGTAAAACCCCTAACGGCATTAGATTCTGGGCAAGGTTTTTGCACTCCTTTAATTAAGGAGAACCAGATGGCTCTAAGCAAATTAAGCCTTGCCACAGTAGCATTTATCGCAAGCTTGCTGTTTATCGAATTAGCGAAAAGCAATGCAGCCCCATATTGCACAAAAACAGCCACTGGGCTTATAACACCCTCATCTCGCTATTACGAAATTTCTGACGAAACTCTTAAACGCACAAAAGATGTAAAATCTCATATTGCCTCTTTAAGCGCACAAATTAACTTACATCGTGATCAAGATTTGCTACTTACCACCACTGTTTTTGCCCCCTCTTTAAGTCTTGAGCAGATTTCACTAGAGCTGCCAAAATTAAAATCAGAAATTACAAATATCTTGCGCATACTACCCGCCACACGTCGTACAGCAGGTAAAGAAATTTTAGAAGGGTATTTTAAGCTTGTATCAGGCCTAACCTCTTTAAGGTTTTTACGAAACCCCTCACAAGCAAATCTAATTAATTCAAACGAAAATCTTGCAATAGAAATGCCTATTGAAAGTATGCGTAAAATATTTCCTATAGGCGGAGATATCACCCCAGGACTTGAAGCTCGCATTGTAAATAAAAAATCTGGACCTATTTTTCGCGTATCCTTGTCTTATGCTAATATTTATAAATCTCTAGTACAGGCTGCGGCAAACGCGCCTGAAATGAAAAAAAATAAAACTAATTATTTTGAAACCGTACGCTGCTTACTCGGGCATTTAGTTTTAGGTAAAATCACGATTAATCAAACGCTAATTTCGAATGACTCAGCAAAAACCTCTCTAGACCCTAATTCACAATTCTGTCTAGGGGCGAAAACACACGAGTTTACTAAAATGGTTGAGCAAAATGCCGGCACCTCACAAGAAATTCTCACCCGTATGGCAGCACAAAAATATTTGCCCGAGTTGAAAATTATGCCCAATGAAAATGTAAATAGACATACATTAACAGCTATCATGAATTACGGTGATTTAGCGCTTGCCTACGCGATCCCTTCTTATTTGCCTGTTCTAAATGCCTCTATGCCTGTAGGCGCCTACAACGTCTCTGACTCAGATATAGAAAACATGAGAGTATTTCTAGATAAAAAAATTGATCAACTTTATGGCGCTGATTCTGTTTTTTCTGTAATTAAAGATCTTTTTAAAGACAGCACCATAGTGAATCGAAGTCTTGAAATTTTACGCGACTGTGAATTTAAATTTCAAGACCAAAATTTAAATAATATGTCAGACAGTCAAATTAAAAGCATGCTTAACAGAATGGATAATTTTCTATTTATCAGCTTTATGCAATCTATGATTATGTCTGTTTACGACTCTATGAATGAAATGTCTCATGATGAATTGAAAGCATTTTTTACCGACTATTTGCAAAATG
>MEPT01000047.1:8217-9798 GCA_001769925.1 Bdellovibrionales bacterium RBG_16_40_8 | reverse complement strand
TCACGATGTTCTAGCAACACCAGATGCTGACGACATGGGTTTAATTATTGGCGCTGAATTACAAAACGACCTAACAAAAAAGATTCGCGAACGACTCGAACGTGCACAAGTCTCATTATGGGCAGAGAAAATGGCTAATGCTGTCATTCATGAGCGAACGAATAAAAAAACCGCAGATCTTAAAAGATTAGCATTCGCTGAAGACATGATAATGAGTGCAAAAGCAGTAGTAGATATTAAAAATAAATTGCGTAACCCAGAAACGCTGCCATTTGATATCGACGCTATAATTCGCGTGCTTCAACCGCAACTTCAGCAACTTACCGCCTACAATCAAGAAAATTTTAATATTATGACCCAATTATATCAGGCCGGCCAGCATCATGCAGCCTGGAAGATTATAGACCAAAAACTTCGCGATGAAACCAAGCGCACGGGTGTAGAATGTGACCGCATAGGCACATGGCAAAAAACGAAAAATTTTGTACGTTCTTATTTTTCTGATCAAGTCGCTGCTGAACAGGCCGCACAATTAGACTGTGATAATTTAAATACTGTGGCTGATGCCTTAGCTCTTAAACTTAATGAAGAACCTAAAACAATGAAAGAAAGTTTAACTGCCTTACGTCAGCGGTTACGCGAAGGCGAGATGAATATTTTTATCGAAGCTTACCGCGATGAGCTAGCAAGCAATATTATATCTATTAATAGATTGCTCGATATGCCATTAAACCCAAAGGCAAGAAAACAAACTTTTTTATATGAAGAGCTCGCTCACCTAAACATTGGAGAGGGTAACGAAGCTCTTAAAAAAATTATTCCGCTCGCACAAAAAAGTCACGATTCGTTAAAGAAGCATTTACAGACGGTTCATGAAGCTCGCAAAATAGAAGATTTAAGTTTTTTTGTTATACATACAAATGTAATAAATCAGCTATTAGGCGATCCGCTGCTTGCCGCTCAGAATAGTCAACTATCAGGCTTAGCGATGCTTCAGAATAAAGAGATTTCAGATCTTATTACTGAGGGTTTTATTTTGCCTGAATTAATACAAAAGCACAAAGAACTACAAAATGAATGGACTCGCGCAGATAGTCTTCATCAAGAAATTTGGGACGAATTTGTCAATACACAAGTAACTATATCTATCGGGATTTTGGCTTTTCCGCTCGGGAGATGGGCATTCGGTTTTATGCCATCATCATTAGGCGGCGCCACCATAGCCGGTGCATTTTCAAAATTTAACCTTCGTTTAAGCAACTATTCAAGTGCAATGTCTATTTACGTAATGAGATTATTTGCTGTTCAAAGCGGTGTTTTGTGGGTGCGTCAGTCAAATTTTGAAACTAATCTGCAGACTTTAAAAGATTTAAAAAATGTTGATGCGCTTCAACCTGGCGGCGTAGACAACCCAATACCGCTTATTGACTGGCAAACCTCTCGAGGTGAAGAACGCCTTCATCAGCGGTTAATTGATCAAACTCGCACACAGTTTTGGATAAATACGGGAATAGTAGCATTGCCGACTGTAGTATGGGGTGGTAGTTGGGCGTGGGCAAAATATATTTCACAATCTCGACA
>MEPT01000047.1:2857-8205 GCA_001769925.1 Bdellovibrionales bacterium RBG_16_40_8 | reverse complement strand
GCTAAAATTCAACAAATGTCGTATTCTGAACTGCGCGTCTATGAAGCCAAATTAGAGCGAAAGATTTTACGTGAAAAAAATCGTCTTTCTTATGATATTCGTGCGCTTAGATCTCCAAATTCATTCGACATTACAGTTCTTAAAGAAAAGTTACATGAAATTAGCATCGACCCACAAGTACGACTTGCTAAGCGCGTAAGAGCGCAAGAGGCTTACGAAAATATTGTTATCAGGCTAGGTGGGCACATGCAGCAAATTCGCGGGCAAAGCGCTTTAGTAAATATTCATGCAAAAGTTTTGTTTGGTGATGGCGGTAGCGCTCAACAGGTGCAGCGCTTTCTTGAAGAATATAATCGATTATTAAGGCAAAAAGGCTACCTTTTATGAGTAATTTAGCCAAACGTGCGATTTCATTAATTCTTATTTTATGCATAGGCTTGCAGGCTTTTGCTAGCACGGGTGATATTCTGCAAACCCGAATCGACTCTTTTATAAAAATTTATCAAGAAAAAGAATTTGCCTACGGTCTCTCGCTAGAAGAGCTAGAACAGTCTGCACAAGAAGCTGGGCTTGAAAATATTTTTGCGAATATGGTTTATAAGGTTAATAGAGAAAAAACTCGTGGGCTTGTTGAGCCTAACGCGCAAATTCGCTTTGATCGTCATGATGAAATAGTTGCAATGCAAAACGAAGCTTTATTTCTTGTGCGAGATCTATTTGCGCAAAATTCAATTGAAGAAATGAACTTAACTCTTATCAGTCTTTTTCGTGACTACATATTTCATCCAGAAATGCGCGGGCCACTTAGTATTATACTAAAACAGATCGAAAATTATAAATTTTCTGAATTTGAGCTTAGAGAAATTCAAAAGAAAAAAGATAAGCTTTATCAATTTACCAATGGGGTCACCTGGGGAGGGCTTGCTGTCGGCGCTCTGGCTTTGTTTGCATCAAGGCGCCATATCGCCGCTCTTCTTGAAAGAATATCTACTAAAATAAACAGTAATGCCCTTGCTAAAAGAGCAGGCAAAAATGCACGCACCCCCAAAATACTTCATGCCGCAGCAGAGCCTAAAGGTGCTATGACTCTAGAACAGTACTTTAAGAAATCTGGTGGCAGCGTAATGGGCTACACGATAAAAGACTTTCAAAGTCCGGTACAGGTAACTAAAATTGCAACAAACTTTTCTAAATTTAATATATATAAAAAAATCTTAAATCTTGGCGGTAAAGAATCAATGATTCAGTTAGCCCAATACAGCGGCATAGTTGCAACGTTCGGGGTTGGCAATATAGGCTTGCAAGCATACTTAGATGCGGTGTACGGCTCAACTGGCAAAAACACTTTACTAAACCCAAAGAATTTATTAGATGATTTCTATAGTGGGCTTACAGTGCTGAACTTGTCTTGTAGAAGTCGCGCCATGGTATTTCGCTCGCAAAAAGCTGTAACAGCACAAGAGCGCTTTGCCATATTAAAAGAAATGAATGCCATTTATTCTGAGTATGAACTACTTAAAGATCTTTTGCCTAACATGATGACCAAAATAAACTTGCCAGCACAAATTACATACGATGCAAAAACCGGTAAAATATCTTTTGATCTTTTACATTTAAATTTAAAAGACAAAGGTGAATTTAATTGTGCAAAAAAAATGCAAGGTGCGAAAAAAACCGCAGAACCACTTGAAGCAAGTCTGCCCGAAGTTCTTTATGATGTAACATTAACTTATTTTAATTTGGCAAGCGCTGAAAACCAGTAGATGTTTGGCCCGTAAAACGCGCTATATCTTGCCAGGCCCTGCGATCTTCAGGGGTGAGCAAACATAATGCTTGGCCGTTCTTACCATTACGGGCTGTTCGACCTATGCGGTGTACATAATCTTCGGGCGCTTGTGGCAAATCATAATTAATTACATGGCCAATATCGTTAATATCGAGACCACGCGAGGCAATATCAGTAGCGACGAGAATGCGAAACTTTCCTGCTCTAAAGCCTTCAAGCGCAGATCTTCTTTGACCTTGCGAGCAGTCCCCGTGAATTTTTGCTGCTTTATAACCGAATTCTAAAAGATAACGCGTTAATCTGTTTGTTCGATGTTTAGTTCTAGCAAAAATTAGCACTGACCCCTGACGTACATTAAGCTCATCTACAAGTCTGTCATTTTTTTCTTTGTGTGTCGTTTGAATAATTGCCTGAGAAACCTTCTGTATTGGTTTTGCAATTTCACCAACCGAGACTTCTACTGGTTGAAAGAGATATTCTTTGGCAAGTTGTTTAATACTTTTCGGAAACGTCGCTGAAAACATAAATGTTTGACGTTTTTTCGGGAGAAATCTTTTTATTGCATTTAGTTGCGATATAAAACCCATATCTAGCATACGATCGGCTTCGTCTAAAACGAGTAGTGAAGTTTGTGTTAATAGATTTGATTGACGACCTAGGTGATCAACCAATCTGCCCGGTGTAGCTATAAGAATTCGCGGGCGCCTAGCAAGCTCGCGCAATTGTTGTTTCATCGACAAGCCGCCGATCAAAAGCGAACTGACAAGTTCAGAAGAGTTTGCTGTAAGTTGACGAATTACACTGTGAATTTGTATAGCGAGCTCACGAGTAGGCGCTAAAATTAGTGCATTTTGCTGGGGATTATGCAAAAGACTTACAATTAGCGGGATACTAAAAGCTGCGGTTTTACCCGTTCCGGTTTGGGCTGTGCCCATCACATCTTTGCCTGTTAGACCAACTGGAATCGCCTTTATTTGAATAGGCGTCGGGACTGTAAAACTCATAGTTTTTAGGGTGTTTAATAAAGACGCGGGCAGATTAAATTGTTCGAACGTCAAAGTTAATGGCATGGGCCACCGTATCAGTTGCAAGACAAAAAAGATAGCTATAATCAGCAAGCATACAAAATGTACATTTACCGCAGGTAGATATAACTTACGGAGCTCGTGAAACTATAAAAGAGCTGGCGCCAGCACTGCCGTCTGCGTTGGTGCCGCTTTTCTTTGATGATAAATTTATCGGAAATTTTAAACTATCGCTGGCAGGGTTGTAGACTATGTCTATACGAATTTCAATTCGGCAAGGTATGGGGTTGCCGTCTTCATCCATGGTTATAGCGTTACATGCATCTGGCTTCACCCAATAGATATTCGGCCGAAACGGACAATTATCATTGCCCAGAGTCGCACTAAATGAGTCGCAAGGAAGACCCTGAAGATCAAAACCGTCAGATGGGGTACTAAAATCAAAAACTGGGTTGCCAGCAGTACTATAAATGTTCAATCGATTAATAATCTTACGATCGTATGTTATCGAATCGGCCGTCACGCAAGTCGGGGTTGAGAGCGTTACGCTAGGTGAAGGTGAAACATCATGAGATACTACTGGAGTCGTTGTGACCACGCCGCTAAGGCAGTTCATTTTGTCAGGTGTTGCATGAGGATGAGGGAGCGGAGTCCTGCTATCAAACTCACCGGCAATCGTATTATCCGCGCCGACAGCTCCCCATGTTGCATCATTATTTAAATATACACCAATGTTACGAGCTACTGTTAACGCGGCATTAGTTGTGCTTACTCTAGTTGACTGTTTCACTGATGAAGAGATGCTGCGCGTGGCACCGGTGGCAATAAAAAAAAGTACAGCCGACGCGATCACCATCGTAAATAATACCGCACTACCTTTTTCACTATTAAGACGCTTCATAATTACCTCAACACGTTAAAGTTATAACGACTAGTATTTAATCTAACTCCTGATGACGGGGAGTATGAAAACACAACTCGCACACGCACAATGCCTCCTGTAAAAGTTGGATCATCATTATCTGCAGCCCCCCAATTTATCACTGCCTTAATCGGGCATGCATCATTACCTGCAGCACTATAGGAATCACAAATTTTACCGTTCTTACCAAATCCACTGGTAGCACTGTTTGAGTCATACGGTTGAAACGCGCTTGTTGCTATATCGTAAATGAAAATTTTCATGGGTGGGACAGCAGTACCGCCAAAAAAATTTGGACAAGGTCCCGGTAAGCAAGCCATAGTTGGATTTGCTGCAACTATATTATTCCATGCGTCTGTATTTTGAACAGCGGCCGTAATATTTGTCTGAATTGTGCTTAACACTGCGGCCACATCACTTGTTCGTTGTTGAGCGCTAATGGCTCTAAAGAGCGACGATGCGCCAGTAACTGAAATCAAAACAATAGATACACCTATTAATGACTCAACAAGTGTAATACCTTTCGCGTTCATCATATGAACATTATTGTAACATTTATTGTAGCATTTGTAATGGCTTTATTTTCTAGGAAATCACCACATTCAAATTGAAAGCGAAATTCTACAAATGAGATTTCTTAAATTGAGAACGTATTGTTTTGAAACGCTAACGTTTTATTGTGAAACGAAATTAATAAAATTATGCGTAAAATTTTACATTGCAGACGAAACCTCGTATCGTATATTATATGCGCGTTGGTTTTTTGTATAGCTACAGATTAAGGCATTGTAACGGGTTTGGTTTGATCGAACTCATTATGGCTCTTGGTGTGACTAGCATCGCTTTTGGCGTCGTTTCAAGCGTGATGATACAAACTCTACGAGTCAATAAACAGATAAAAACATCTTCGACTTGTAGTTCGAACACGTCTCAATTATTAAATAAATTACAAGATGAATCTGCCATTGAGCGAAGTATTCGGCTAGATCCAAGGCTATTTCTTTGTGTGCAAAACGGAGATTGCTTCACAGAACACTCTGGTGATGGTCGCATGAAGCTAGATTTATACGATCGCTCATCGTTAGGCACAGCAACGCCAATCGTAAATTCAACAAGCGATACCGAAGGCTTAACAAAAGACGGTGCAACTTGTAACACTTTTGGCGACAGTGGTTGCACTATTAAGCCAATGATCGAATGGGCCCCGGTTAGTAACTCACAAATTATGATTTTTTTAAGTCATCAAATTTCGGGTACTAGCATGACCTCAGCATCTTGCCAAAACGGGGGGCTAGCTCTGCCGATAAATTTAGAAAAATATGAAGCTATATATCAAGCTATGTTGTCAAATTCCTTCGCTTGCGTAGGCAGGTGGGAATGGGGCGGCGTACCTGGCGCATGCTCACTTCCTTGCGGTGGCGGCACGCAAACATATAGAGTTACTGATCCAGAAGTTAATGGTGGCACTCCCTGCCCGTTTGAAACTGATGATACTCAAGCGTGTAACACAACCGCTTGCCCGGCTCTTGTCAACTGTGTGGGCTCATGGGGTTGGTTAAACGTACCTGGCGAATGCTCCGCTCCTTGCGGCGGGGGCACACAAATTTTTTCGATT
>MEPT01000047.1:2460-2793 GCA_001769925.1 Bdellovibrionales bacterium RBG_16_40_8 | reverse complement strand
CAAAGCAAGATTGCATCGGCTCATGGGGTTGGGGCGGCGTACCTGGCGAATGCTCAGCTCCTTGCGGCACTGGCACACAAACTTTTTCGATTACCACCCCCCAATCAGGATCTGGCATCGCCTGCTCTAACAACAACGGCGATTCACAAAACTGCAACACTACGGCCTGCGTACCTGATGTAAATTGCGTCGGCTCATGGGGCTGGCTAGGCGTACCTGGCGAATGCTCACTTCCTTGCGGCACTGGCACACAAACTTACACAATTACCACGCCCCAATCAGGCACCGGTGCCACATGCCTGTTTAATAGCGGCGACTCACAAGCTTGCAACA
>MEPT01000047.1:2225-2367 GCA_001769925.1 Bdellovibrionales bacterium RBG_16_40_8 | reverse complement strand
TGTTCATACAATTCTGGCGACTCGCAGACGTGTAACACTCAGGCGTGTGCGGCGCCTCTACCAACCTCTGCAGGTTTTGTTGGCGGGTATCCATGGACTCAAGCTGTGGCACCGAACGATAAAATCTACGTCGGTGGCAGTT
>MEPT01000047.1:0-2137 GCA_001769925.1 Bdellovibrionales bacterium RBG_16_40_8 | reverse complement strand
GGTTAATGGGGGAATTGAGGGCACTGCCGTTCAACCCGATGGCCAGGTACTAGTGTACGGATCAATTGACAAATATAATGGCGCTCAATTGGGCCCATTCGTAGGTAACTGGCCTTCAATTTTTAGAATGAATCAAGACGGATCCCGTGATGCAAGTTTTAATGCTGGAACGGGCACAGGCGGGGCATCAATTAGGAAGGCAGCCATTCAGCTCAACGGAAAAATAGTGGTCGGCGGAGAGTTTACAAATTTTAGTGGGACTGCACGAGGTAAAATTACGCGAATAAATTCAGATGGATCAAATGATTTGAGTGTTAATATTGGTTCTGGATTTGACAGTAGGGTTCTTGATATTGCCTTCCAATCTGATGGTAAGATTATAGTCGTCGGAGACTTCACTTCTTTTAACGGCATGCCTGTAAGCAGGATAGCGAGACTCAATGCCACAGATTTGTCTTTAGACGTTACATTTAACGTGGCAAGTGATAGCTCGGTTTCTGTTGTTTATGTTCTGCCAGATAATAAAATATTAATTGGGGGTTCTTTTAATACAATTAATGGTAGTGCCAAAAAACAAATTGCTAAATTAAACGCTGATGGCACGGTAGATACGAGTTTTGATTTCACTCCAACATTTATTTGGGGTTCAACTTCAACCAGTGTAACAGATATTGAACTACAATCTGACAACAAGATTGTAGTTGGTGGTAGTCTGTTTTGCTGTGCCGGATTTGTTGCGCGCCTAAATGCAGACGGCAGTGAAGACGGCTCCTTCGATACGTCAGGCCAAGGCTTCCCCAATAGTGCTACTGGCTCTTATATAGGAGATATTCTCCTTCAAGCAGATGGTAAAATTGTGGTGACCGGCGGGTTTACCCTATTTAACGGAACCCCGCAAAATAACATTCTGAGATTTAATACAGATGGCAGTGTAGATGCTAGTTTTAATGTAGGCTCAGGGCTAACTTTTACGGGTAGATCTCTTCCAAAATTGCCTAGTGGGAGAATTCTTGTTGTGGGCTTTTTTGATTCCTACAATCGAGTTCCACAAAGAAATTTGGCAAAACTGAACGCCGACGGCACAATCGACACGTCATTCAGTACAGGAACAGGATTCGTCGAAGACTATTCAAATTTATATATAAATGACATAGAGGTTCAATCGGATGGTCAGGTGTTGATTGCCGGAATGTTTAGATCTTACAACGGGGGGACAGCACGAAATGGCATTGTAAAAGTAAATCCTGATGGTTCGCCTGATAATACTTTTGTTACCGGCACTGGCTTTAAGCAAGATGCAACATTTTCTGGGTCTATTTCTGATATGGCTATACAAGGCGATGGCAAAATCATTGTTGTCGGCAATTTCGTCTCATACAACGGAGTGGCAATTAAAGGTATGGCCCGACTTAACAGTAATGGCTCATTAGACACTTCATTTAATTTAGCTAACGCAGAGTTTGGTCCAGGTTTTTTTACTTACCCTACAAAAATTGCTATTCAAGGTGATGGTAAAATTCTGCTGAGTGGCGCCTTTGGCACTTACAACGGAGTTACCAAAAATCACATTCTCAGGCTCAATATAGACGGCACACTTGATACAAGTTTTGACTCTGGTGTTGGTGTTACGTTTGGTGGAATTACCGATATAAAACCGCAAACGGATGGGAAAATATATATAGCTGGTACTTTTGGGCTTTATAATGGAACTGCCAGAAGTTTAGTTGCAAGATTAAATTCAGACGGATCTCTCGACAACGGTTTCACTACAGGGACTGGTTTTAGTTGTGCAATCACCTGTGGTTATACATATCTGACGGTTCAGTCAGATAATAAAATTATAGTTGCAGGCTCGTTGTCTTCTTATTCAGGTACTTCGGTTGGCAGGATGGTGCGGCTAAATAGTAATGGTTCACTGGATTCAAGTTTTAATATTGGTGCTGGATTCGGAAATCAAAACACAGATTTTGTTAGAGCAATGAGTGTTCAGTCAGACGGCACTTTATCTATTGGCGGCCGGTTTAGAACCTTTGATGGTTCTATGGCTTGGAACTATAAAAAAATTGAGGCCCAAGCTCCACCACCCCCACCCATCAATTGCGTCGGCGATTGGCTCTCATGCTCGGCACCTTGTGGT
>MEPT01000046.1:5382-6016 GCA_001769925.1 Bdellovibrionales bacterium RBG_16_40_8 | reverse complement strand
CTTCCTGTTTTGCCATTGCGGCTCTGATTTGGGCGGCTTCAGCAAGCTTTGAAAATAATTTTTCCATCAACTTTACTCCATGAGGTTATAAATGAGACATATTACACAAAATGGCTTGAATCTTATCAAGCGTTTCGAGGGTTTTTCAGAAACTATTTATACTTGCCCAGCAGGATATCCGACTATCGGCTATGGACACGTTGTGAAAGAGCCTGAGATGGAAAAGTTTAAGAACGGTATTACCGAAGCGCAGGCCAAGGATTTATTACGTCAGGATGTGCAGGAGGCTGAAAAAGCAGTGCTGCGCCTGATTACTGTACCATTAACCGAGAACCAGTTCGATGCCCTGGTATCTTTTACCTACAATCTTGGCTCCGGCGCTCTGCAGCGCTCCACACTCCGTTGGAAAGTAAACCGCGAAGAACACGCCGCCGCACCAGCTGAATTTATGAAATGGGTCTGGGCTGGTGGCAAAAAGCTGGAGGGCTTGGTTAGAAGGCGGGAAGCAGAAGTAATCCAGTATTGTAAGTAATTTATCTCTGCATTTCGGCTAAGAATCTTGATGGCTGCTGCACTTTTACATCACCCCAAGGCATTTTTCTTTGTTGTGGGTATGTCATGAAAATCCAACGCC
>MEPT01000046.1:0-5368 GCA_001769925.1 Bdellovibrionales bacterium RBG_16_40_8 | reverse complement strand
CTATTTCGCTCCTCATCAATATCTTTTTGACTTGTTGCTCTGTAATCAGGGAATACACCCTCACACATGCAAGATAGAAACACTATGTCACGCTCAAGGCCTTTCATGGTATGTACTGTGCTTAATGTAAGCGCTGTAGGGTTGGAGTCTTCAGTTAATTGGCCAAGAGCCATAGCGTTTCTGAAGGATGACAGAGATTCGCCTAAACCTTTACGCTTAAAGTGTGTCCAACAATTTCTAAATTCGCCTAATTCCAATAACGAACGCTCCAATTCCGGCAGTACTGTTTCGTCAGCCTCGCTAACCATTGTTTTTAAGATGCATTCATAATCGCTGCATAGCTTTGGAATAGTTGGCTTGTCAGCGTCTAATTCTTCAATGGATTGTATTAGCATGGATTGAATCTCTGGGAACGGAATAGGCGCGGTTTTAGCACTATCAGCAAGATTGTTTAAAATGGATACTTTTCCCCATCCACTGGGTGCGGTAATTTTCAGCGCAGCACACAGTTTTTTGCCATCAAGCCAATCTTTAGGATTTAATTTCACACGAATTGTTAAATCTAAAACCTTTCCAAAAACAGAAGCTGGTTCGGGTTGTCTCTCGCCTTTTTTAAGTGAATACATGATACCGCGCTCCTTAAGCATTTCTTCCAACGCAAGGAACGCAAAGCGATTCCTGGCAATCACAACCATTTTGCTTAGTGTTATTTCCCCCTCAATCTCACTATGAGTTTTCAGCGTAATTAACTCTTGGATTTTATTACATATCCAGGTTGCTTCAGCTTCTTCATTAGCCACGCTGAAGATTTCACTTTTCCCTGCAAGGGCAAAATTAGATTCAGTTTGTGAGCCGGGTTTTAATTTATTGGCTAAATGAATAACTGCTTTTGAACTTCTATAATTTTCCTTTAGCTCGAACTGCTGCGGCGCATATTCCTTTACGAAAAGTTTACATAGGTAATCATGGGACGATCCGTTAAAGCCATATATCATCTGATTAGGGTCACCTACCATCAAGATGCTTTTGATTTTTTCACCACAAAGAACTTTCACAAATTCATACTGTGCTCGGTTTAAGTCTTGTGCTTCATCAACACACAGATGTTTATATTTTGCGCGGTAAATATCGCCACACCACGGTTGCTCTAGCAATATTCGGTGCGCGTATAAAAGTATGTCGTCAAAATCAATTCCACCACCGGCGAGTAGTGCCTCTTGGTAGTTCTGATAAATTTGCCAGAAACTTTCTTCATGTGTAGTTTCTTTTATTTCTTCCTCTGTGTATAATTCTCTTTTTACTATTGAAAACTGTTCCATATATTTTTGAATTTTGGTATTTCGACTTTTTTCATCATGAGCATTTAGAAACGTATCTACATCTAGGCCACTATTTATTAGGGATTGCAAAAATATTGTTTTTCGGTCTTGCTCACGTTCATAAATATGAAGTTCGGTTGGCAGGCCAATAGTGTTGCCGTATTGTTCTAGTATGCGTTGTGCAACGGAATGAACGGTTGCAATCCAGCAACGATTTTGGATATCATCTACATCATCAAGCCGAGATAACATTTCATCGGCAGCTTTATTAGTGAACGTAAGTGCAATAACCCCTTCTTTTTTAGTTTTACTCAATATATGACGGATACGTTCAGTTAAGACCCTTGTTTTACCCGCCCCAGCAGACGCTAAAACTTGCACTGGCCTTGTTATATCAGCATTAATGATGGCAATTTGTGATGGAGATAAATTCATACGACTAACCATGTTTTTATTTGAGTTAATGCTGCAGTTATCGCAGCAGGTGTAATAGTTTCAGGAGCTTTACCGTTAGGATTTTCTCTAACAACATCGGCCAGAAAACCTGAATAAGATGATTTTGTTCCTCGCATCCGCGCTATCAAATCAACATCATTCAAAGCGGAGACTTCAGTAAGTTTGGCGGCTTTATATTGAGCGTTGATCGTGGCATTAGTTTCTGAAAGCACAACTGCCGTGATTATTTCATCCCTTAATAGCGCAATGCTCATAAGCTCGGCTTCAAAATCATTGCCCGCTGCCAAATATGAAACCCCGAAAATATCTGTACCAAGGCCAAGGCCGTGGTCTGTCTTTATTTTTGCGATTTGGGCTTCAACAGTTGTTTTTGTATCGCCATCATTATCACTTACGATGAAAGTGGGAATCCCGAGGCTGCAAGCCAGTTTAATAAATGGTGGATAATTTTTTCCGCCAACATTAATACAGCATAAGCCTAGGCTGAAAAAAGATTTATCTGAACAAATATCAAAAAATGCCGGAATGATTTGCTCTTCGGTAATTCCTTCGCAAAGTATCAAAGCGCGGGCAAATAAAATTTCTCCGCGTTTTGAGGTGATTTCGCGTGAAAGAATCTTCTTTTCTTCCGCGGTATAGTCTTTCGTAAGCCGCATTGCTGTGATGCCAGTGGCATCTTTGCGTAATGACCGAATGTCCATAATATCGGCCATAGCTGCAAAGTAAGGAGAATGGGTGCTTACAATTACTTGGCCTTTTGTATCTGCTAGCTGCTGATAAAGTGTTTTTTGAGCATTAGGATGTAAATGCGCCTCTGGCTCTTCAGCGGCGAGAATAGGGAAGAATGGTTCAACCTCTTCCTCATGTTTTGCGGCAGCGGATTCAATAAAGGCTTTAACTGTTAGCATAGAAGCCCAACTACGTGTTCCCATCCCGTGATATTCCATCGAAAAAACACCATTAGCATTTTCACCAAAGTGAACGGAAAAGTGCTTGGATAAGTCACGAATCTTTTTAGGAAAAGGTGTAATCTCTACGTTTCCAGCTCCTTGGAATGATTGATTAAGCTGCTCTAGGTGAGTTTTAAAATTTTTTAGAGCCTCACTTTTTTCGATGGCACTTAAGTTCAAATCATTAATCAGCTTTTCAATTTCGATTATATCTTCTTTTTGATATTCCACGCCCGATAAAACCTTACCGGCGAAGGATGATTTATCTTTCAACTCGTAATGAATATCGCGCTGTGCTTCAATAGAAATAAAAGGGGTGCTTATGATTTTATTGATTTTATCTTTTTCTTTCGGCTTTTCATCCAACCAAACTGCAAATTCGGGCCAAGTTTGCATAGCAAAACGGGTACATTCAAATCCACCTTTAATGTCATTCGGTTTAACCCGAGTTCGTAATGCCATAAACTGATTGCCATTGGCTTCAGCTTTTATTTTATCGCCAAAGTCTGTGAGCCAGACATCATCAAAAACAGCAACGCGGTTACCATTGTTATCAACCGGCACAAATCTGACATCTACATTAATTTCATTAACGCGCTTTTCATCCGAGCCAATAAAAAAATCTTCCTCACTGATGTAACGAGAATAATCACCTAGAGCTAATTGCAGGGCTTTGAGTAGTGATGTTTTTCCTGAGTTATTTGTGCCAATCAAAACTGTTACGCGAGGCAACGTCATCTCAAGGTTCTTGATACCCCGAAATCCAGAAATTCTTACTGTATCTACAAGTATATTCAGCATTATAGTTCCTTTGTAATTATTTTTTGATTTCGAGCATCGTATCGGCAATTAACAACTGTACCGTCCTTAATCTTCTCCACTGCCTCATCAATTACAAACAACGGCACTAAAAACCACTCACGTGGTGCAATCGGTTTCCCAAAACGGTCTTTGATTTCGATATTCAATCGTGCAGGCTCAAAAAATTTATGTATTAGATTTTCGAGTTTAACTCGATTTATGTTTGATAGTTTGTAGGTGGCAATCACTTCTACGTCCGCCATAAGGAAGGTCGGATCATCCTTGGCATTAGCAATGCGCTTTTCAATATTTCCGCCGGTTACACCTATTTTGTGGAGAACTTCAGAGTTTTTTTTAATGTCAGGATGCTCTGATTTACTGCGCAGCACATATATCGTGCCGCTTTCAATGTCATCATCTTCTTTTTCATCGGAAAAAAGTGGCCCTGCGCTTGGGTCGGTAATTCTTCGTCCGGCTTCATCTTTATATAGTGCTCGTTGAAGTGACCGCATTAGCAAATCACTTTCTGTGCCATTATCATAAATTACTCTAAGACGAGCATCTGTTGCACCGTTTGGAGCTTTAATTTCTTCGCCAACCTCTGCAACATAAGCGATCTGACCACTAAGGATAAAAAATTCACCTTGCAGAATACTTGCATCCTCTTTGAAACGGCGGCTTTTACGAATATCAGACTTTAATTCGTTCTGCACCTTTACGAATAAAGGCTTAAACTTATCAAAATCTCTGCATGGGGTGCGCTGGGCGACTTCTTCTGACGCTTTTCTTTCTGCACGAGTTTTGACATGGGTAAGTTTTGTGATGTCGCTTTCACATTCCTCTTCAACACCAAGCTCCGCAAGCAACGCATCATCGTCTATATCGTCAGGCAGGTTATCAGTTAAGACTGGCTCACTGTCCAGCAGCCCTTTTGAATCTAGTCCCGATAATGCAGCCTTGCATTCTGATGATCCGCGAATTTTATCTAGCCGTACCGCATATAGTCGTTCGAATATATCGTTGCCTTCACCATGTTGCGGCAACCTTCCATATTGCTCCACAAATCTTTCAATTTCCTCGAAACCGGCAATGATGCGCTCTTCGCGAGGGGTGCGAGCTGCCGTCTTCTTAGTCTCCACCTCAATTCCAAGCTCTGCTAATAATGCATCATCTTCATCTGTAAATTTTGGTTTAACCATTAACGGCCTCCGATTTCATTCTGGCTAAGAAGGCCACGCCCTCTGCCATTTTCTTTTCCCAAGGGTCTGCGGCGGTGATGGAAGGCAACCGGCCACGCTCCTGCTTAAATTTTATGGCGCGTTTAACTAAATCTCGCGCCTCTTCAAGTGTTAGGTTTACGCGCTTGCCTGCAATCACTCCAGCCACCTGCTTTAAACTATCTTCGTTCATAGCCTTGGCCAAAATCGCATAAGCCTCCCCGAATGGGTTGATGCGATCGATTAGGTCAATATCCAGATCCCGCACATCCATGGCAAACTTACGCACTCCGTCAATTAACGCAGTATTTCCACCTTTTTCTGGTTCTTCACCGGGATTAAGGAATTTTTTAGCCTGCTGGGTCAAGTTAAGTGCCGCAATAGCATGCTGACGCACAGCTTCTTGATCCTCATCATCCAGTTCAGGATATTTATCTTTGATAATTTTACCCATACGCACTTGAGTCAACTCTTCCGGTACCATTTCCTCATCAAATAGACCGCGCTCTAAGGATGTTTTATCCTGCACGAATGCAGTGATAACTTCATTCAAATCTTCCTGACAAATACGGCTGGCCTCTTTGCTTTTAGGTTCGCACAATCCCTTGATTTCTATCTGGAACTG
>MEPT01000045.1:8212-13532 GCA_001769925.1 Bdellovibrionales bacterium RBG_16_40_8 | reverse complement strand
TTATTAATAAAATAACCATAATTCGTAAATAACTTATCATCTAAAAAGGCAAATCTTCTGTCACTATAAGAAGATCGATACGATTGTTGTATGGTGGCAATGGCCTTTGATCGCCATATGCCATAACCGCTAACTTATTGGCGTCTATCTTGTGAAACTTAGAAAAATAACGCAATACTTTTGCTGCCTGTAAAGAAGAAAGCTCCCAAGCTGTGGGAAATGTAGAGTTTTTTGTCGAAATCTCACCTGCATGCCCCTCAACAATCACACTTCGTTTAGTGCTTTTTATAATATCAGCAATTTTATCAAGAATTGGCAACGCTGAGGAGCGAAGCTCAACACTTTCATTTTCAAATAAAATATCCCCGGCCAGTGTCAGCCGAACGCCGTATGTATCTGGGGTTATATCTCGAATTAATGTATTTATCTGCTTACTTGTAAGACTGCCCTGCAAATACGTTTCTATTTTTTTTTGAACTCTCTGAGTTTCTTGTGAGCCCTGCGGAAATATTTTTAATGGCTGCTCAATAGGCGTGTTGTGCTCTACACCCTGGTTGACCTTATCTCCGCTTTCACCCATTGCGCCAAATTTTATTAAATACTGACGAATAGAATTCTCAAATTGCCTGGCTTTTTCGGCGTCTTGGCTCGATGTCGCAAACATTACCGTGAAAAATGCAAACATCAACGTTATAAAATCTGCATAAGATACCACCCATCGATCAGGGTTTTCTGTATCATCTTCAGTTCGACGTTTTAACATTAAATCACTTCGTCTATAGTTCTCGGTGAAGCGCCAGAAAGTGCACGCATTTTTTCATCTATTATATAGGGGTTCATATTTGTAATAATTGCTACGGCACCTTCAACAACAAGTGTTTTTTTAAAACTAATTTCACGAATTTTTCTTTTCATTTTATTAGCAATAGGAATAAAAATTAGGTTCGCTGCGCCTACTCCATATATCGTAGCAACAAACGCAACAGCAATACCTTTGCCAAGCTGAGCAGTATCACTCAGATGATTCATTACGTGAATTAAGCCAAGAACTGCTCCAATAATACCAATAGTTGGCGATACACCGCCAGCATCAGACCATATTTTTGCTCCTGCACACATTTTTTCTTCTTCATTAATAATTTCAGCCTCAAATACATCACGCAAAGTCTTTGCGTCAATCCCATCAATCACGTATCGCATTACCACTTTCAGATAATCATTGTGAAAATTTTTTAACTTACTCTCAAGCCCTAATATAGAATCTTTTCTGGCAATTCGCGCAGCTTCTACGATATCTAAAGCTATTTGTCGTTTTTCTTCTGGTTTTTCATAATAAAAGCATAGTCCCAAAAGCGAGATGCCAGTTTTTATATCCGGCCAGCGATTAGAAACAAGAACCGCCCCAAGAGTCCCACCAAAAACAATAAAAAAAGCCGTCAACTGTAATAGCGAACTAAATGTTCCGCCTTCAATGATATTACCTGCGACGATTCCCCCGATACCAATAATTATACCGAGAATGGTCGTTATATCCACACAGCTCCCTAGATTAAAAATGTGAAAGAATCTTACTGCGAGAAAAACTTAAATCTTGAGTTGTGACCCTGAGTCGCCCGCATAGAAAAATGGAAAATTGCTTATAAAAATGCACCGCTATGCTTTGATGCTCTCTCATAATTTCGTTTAGCTTATTATAATCAATAGCCAATATCTCAGTACTCTCTAGTGCCGCAGCAGAGGCCGATCGTGCCTCACCATCTAAAAAAGACATTTCACCAAAGTGTGACCCATCGCCTATTCTTGTTATCTCTACCTTGTCGCCGCCCGAAGTTTTTTGATAAATTTTGATCGAGCCTTTATGTATTACATAGAGCGCCGTTGCTCGATCTCCCTGTGAAAAAACTTCATCGCCCACACCAAATGAGCACGAGCTCGTTGCTTTTTCAATGATCTTAATTTCGTTGTCAGACAAGTCTTTAAACAAATATAGATTCTTTAAAATTTTCTTATTTCCCATTGAACGTCTCCGTTAATAAAAGTAAATAAGTTGTCACTGCTGGAGTCAAGAAATGAAAATACTTATTACCGGTGCAACAGGATTTGTTGGGACTTGGCTAACAAAAAAACTCCTCGACCGAGGTCATGACATACGAGTGCTATCAACCAGAGGCACTGCTGAATTTCCGTTTAACTCAGCCTCAATTGAAATAGCTCATGGTAATGTATGCGACTATGAAAGTATGACACGCGCATGCAAAGATATTCACTCGGTTTTTCACTTGGCCGGGATTGTCGGCTATTCTCGCCTCATGCGCCCGCAAATGGAGCAGACCAATGTCGTAGGCACAAAAAATGTTGTAGAAGCCTGTCTAACGTCTAGGTGTAAACGCCTCGTTCATATTAGTTCAGTAACCGCTATTGGCGCCTCGTTTGATAAAAATATAATATTGAATGAAGATTCTGAATTTAATCTACATCATTTAAATTTAGGATATTTTGAAACAAAATATTCTTCCGAACAGCTTGTTAAGTCTGCAGTTCGCGAAGGTAAAATTGATGCCGTTATACTTAATCCTGCCACTATTTACGGACCCGGTGATGCTAAAAAAGGTAGTCGCTCGATTCAGCTCAAAGTGGCTCGTGGGAAATTTCCGTTTTATACGTCTGGCGGGGTTAACGTGATTCACATTGACGACGTAGTTGATGCAATCTACCGCGCGTGGGAAGTTGGCCGCTCAGGCGAAAGATATATTCTTGCAGGCGAGAATATTTTAATTCAGAAACTTTTTTCTCTTATTGCCGAGCAGGCAGGAGCTCGCGCCCCGTACATTTATCTGCCTAATTTTGCAGTTTTATCACTTGGCAAAATTGGCGATTTTCTTGAAAGCATCGGACAAAAAGGCCCTATCAACTCTGAAAACGCGTGGACATCAATACTTTATCATTGGTTCGATAATTCTAAAGCAAAAAAAGAGCTTGGCCTTAACCCGCGCTCAGCACATGATGCTATAGCTGATAGCATACGCTGGATAAAAGAAAACGGTCTTATTTAAAATGAAAACTCTGCTAAATATTTTTGCTTTAATTGCAGTAGTAGGTTCATCATTTATAATATGGGCTATTCTTGGCACGCCAAAAGTCAACGACATAACAGGTTGTGTGGTCACGCACACTTACAAAATTAAATTATGCGCTAAAAATGAAAACTATGTTAATTTACAGAAAATTAATACCATATTTAAAAATCTTGTTATTATTTCTGAAGATGCCTCATTTTACTCGCACCGAGGTTTTGATTTTGCAGAGTTAAAAAATAGTTTTAGCTCGAATATGAGTACGAAACGAATAGCTCGCGGCGGATCAACCATTACACAGCAGCTCGCAAAAAATGTTTTTTTGCCTTTTGATAAAACCCTTACTAGAAAAATTCGTGAAGCAATACTAGCAAACAATATTGAACATATACTGACAAAAGATCAAAT
Source organism: Bdellovibrionales bacterium RBG_16_40_8 (assembly GCA_001769925.1). Lineage (GTDB taxonomy): Bacteria > Bdellovibrionota > Bdellovibrionia > Bdellovibrionales > UBA1609 > RBG-16-40-8. The sequence continues at coordinate 10,050 of MEPT01000045.1, read as the reverse complement.
TCTTGAAAAATATTTGAATGTTATTGAGTTCGGTCCAAATATATACGGCATCACAGCTGCCGCTAAGTTTTACTTTAGTAAAAGGCCAGCAGATTTGAATTTGCTCGAATCTGCTTTCTTGACCTATTTGATACCTAATCCTAAAGTTTATCACCGCGTGTACACAAATAAAAAACTAACGCCCTATTCACGATTCAGAATTTTAGCTTTATGTTATCGCATGTATCGATTTCAAAAAATTTTGTTGGGACAATATTACGCAGCAAGAGAATATGTTGATCAGTTTCCGTGGAAAGACCTAACCGCTTGGCAAAATAATAATCTCAACGGGATCCTAACCATTACTGATCCTGATTATAGCGACATGCCGTCACAACCGTCTAGTGACGAACCCATACCTGAATTTGATTCAACAGTCGATTATGTTGAGCCATCCTTAGATGAGCTAGACATTCCTGATGATGCTTTTGATTATTGATCACAATACAAGTTTTCGCTCGAGACGCGCTGATGCTAAATTTGTTAAAATAACTCCAAGCATTAGTAAATATCCAACATTTACAAAAAACATTGAGTTCCACTCACCAGCAAAAAACATCCGAACACTCATAAGACCATGCGTAAGGGGCAATGTGTACGAAAAATACTTCAAAACTTGTGGTAATTGGCTTAACGGAAAATATGTTCCACAAAATAACGACATTGGCGTTATAAACCCAGATTGCGAATATGAAAACCATTCATACGATTTTGCCATAGTCGCCAACCAAACCCCCATCGCCGCAAATACCCAGCACATCAAAAGTAATACTCCAAGCGATTCTAGTAAACTATCAATTGGCACTAAACCCATAACGGTAAGTACAATTGCTACTGATACAACACTAATAAAGGCTTTTGATGTTACCCATAAAATTTCTCCTAATACCAACTCATCAGGCGATATCGGCGTTAAAATAATTGTTTGGTAGGTGTTTTGCCTCGTTAGCTTTGTGTACGTAGAATAAGTACCTTCAAAAAAGGCCACGAACATGCCTGACGTCGCCATCATGGCTGGCGCAATAAACTGAGCATAATTTTGTCCATCAATTTGTGTGACAAATTTGCCAAGTCCGTATCCTAAGGCAAAAAGATACAGCAGCGGTTCTATAAAAATCCATGTTAATGAGGTAAATAAGGTGTAGCGAAAATATAAAAAATTTCGCCGCCAAACACAAATTACTCCTCTACCAAACTTCGGAAAATAAAAAACATCACTAATCAATTGCCTAACACTAGATTTAATCATGCAGTTCTTGCCCAGAAATTTTTAGAAAAACGTCATTTAGTGATGCTTTTCTCATCGTAATATTATGACTTGATATTTCATTAAACACATCTTTTGGCGATTGTTGGTCTCGTAGAAATAGTTTCAATTTGTTACGCATCACCTGGTAAGTAAATTTATCTTTGATTTTTCCTACAAAATATTCCATTTCTTTTGGGTTTATTTCAAATTCTATTACTTCACGCCCCACGTGAGTCTCAATTAGTTCATTTGGGCGACCTTCTGCCTCTGCCTTACCGTTATTCATAATTAATATTCTCTGACAAAGCTCTTCGGCTTCTTCCATATAGTGGGTGGTTAGTAAAAGCGTTGTGCCATTTTTTTGTAAGTACTTTAGTTCTTCCCATATCCATAAGCGCGCCTGTGGGTCGAGGCCTGTTGTTGGCTCATCAAGACATAAAATTTTAGGTTTAGTTAATAATGCTCTTGCGAGCACTAGGCGTCTTTTCATGCCACCACTTAAATGCTCAATGGGTTTATCGTGATAGTCCTCAAGCTGCATCATGGTTAA
>MEPT01000045.1:4508-8107 GCA_001769925.1 Bdellovibrionales bacterium RBG_16_40_8 | reverse complement strand
TTGAGGAACAACTCCAATTAGTGATTTGATTTTTTCTATATGTTTTTTTACATTAAGTCCTAATACAAAAAGCTCGCCCGAGGTAATGTGGGCGCTGCCATAAATCATTTTAAATGTTGAGGTTTTGCCGGCACCATTTGGGCCAAGAAGTCCGAAACACTCGCCCTCGCGAACGAAGAAGCTAAGTCCGCCTACCGCATTATAAGTACCGTAACTTTTCATTAGGTTAGTAGCTTCGATGACTGATGACATGTCTTATACTTTCTACGGTTTTTATAATTAAGTACAGATTTTATTCTATACTCTTATCCGCGCGGTGCACTTTCTGAGTCGTATTAACCGTGGCCACCCATAAGAAAAGGCTCGCTAGAAGTATCATGTTGCACAGTACATGAAATTTGTTGAAAATAGTCTTTAGCCAAGTTAGTTACTTCAGCTAAATCTGACAATGTAAAAATATTTTTGCGAAATTGCGCAGAGTCTGGATATCCAGCCGAATACCATGCTGCCAGTTTTTTAGTCTGCAGCGCCGTCATTCGCAAATCATGCGATTTCACTAAATGACTTTGCAGTAAATCAAACAATAATGAGAAATTCTTATTAAATTTCATCTCTATATTTTCACTAAACAAAATATTAGATTCTTTAAAAATCCAGGGATTTTTTAGACACCCTCGGCCAATCATTGCACCATCACACCCTGATTCTTGCAGCCGTTGATTAGCTCTTATCGCGGTTACTATGTCGCCATTACCTAAAATAGGTACCGATGCTTTAGTTTTAACTTCGCGTATATAATCCCAATCAGCTTGCCCCGCATATCCTTGCGCACGCGTTCGCCCGTGAATTGCCACCCATGTGATCCCCTCATCATAAGCAATTTGTGCAACTTCATGCGTGTTGCGCGTTTTTTCATCCCACCCTGTTCTGATTTTTATTGTAGCCGGTATTTTTACTGCTTTTTTTACTGCTCGCAAAACATCACGTAGAAATATTAGATCCCTTAGTGCCGCAGAACCCGCACCTCGCTTAACCACCTTGGGTACTGGGCAACCAAAGTTTAGGTCAACAAAATCAGCTCCCATTTGCTCAACTTCTTTGGCCGCCATAACTAAATCAGAAATATCCCCACCAAACAATTGCACACCTACGGGATGCTGAATCCCATCAAACTGCATAAGCTTTCGCGTTCTTGCGCTTAAATGTTTTAGCCCAGTCGCTGATACAAGTTCAGTAATAACAATCCCCGCCCCTAACTCGCGCATAAAAGAGCGAAACGCGCAATCGGTAATGCCTGCCATAGGCGCTAAAACAAAAGGATTTTTTTTAAGATACGCTAGTAAATTCATTTCAGCCAACCTTCAAAATTGGTATAGCATATTGAAATATTAAGGAGAACAAAGACTTCATTTTGGGTGGGTTGAAGCAACTTAGCGCCGATGATTTTGTGGAGTCAGTTTATCAATGGAAAATTGTTTGTCACAGATTTATGAAATAAAATCAAATGGTGGCTCGGGACGTCACAAAAACACCTTCATACAAATCTATCTATTTGAATTTATTAAATAAGTAAAGAAACTCCTCTGGTAAATATAAAAGTTTTAACAGATGATATTAAGTATTCTATGAGAGCGATGCCAACATAGCGTAGCTGAAATATCGACCGATATAGCAAAATTAAAACATTGATTTGTTTAGTATAATTATATGGTTAGTGGCACAATTAAACAGGGTTGAAATTAAACTCAGTTTAATATATACTAATTCTAGTGGCGTCACCAAAGTATCAACTTCAAGATGTAATTAAGCTCATTAGCTCTGAGGCTGAAAGTAAAATTTGGTTTCCTGCAAAAAGTAGGTCGATCGACAAAGTCGTCGAAGTATATTCAACTAACGACAAACTGCTGACCTACGGAGACGCCGTTGACTTCATTTTGGCTGGATTGAGGCAACTTAGCCCCGATGATTTTGTAGAGTCAGTTTATCAATGGGATATTGTTTGTGATGTGTATGGTGCGTTTATAGATAAAAAGCCTTGGTATATTAAATTTGCGATTGACGGCGATTGTTTGTCACAGATTTCATTTCATCCACCTGAGAAGCCATTGAAAACAGTAACTGGGAAGACGATTTTTTAGGGAGAATTTATGATGTGCGGAAATTGTGGTTCAAAAAATATTAAAGCGGTAGACTACGAGGGGCAATCTATGCCTTGGAAAGACTACCGTGCCGTCTTACTGACAGAAACATTTGAAGCGCTTCAATGTCAAAAATGTAATGAATTGATTTTAAATGCTAAGCAGGCCCGATCCCTGGATGCAGTGGTTGAATCGGCGATAACACATCAGATCAACATTTTCATTAAAATGATTCTTCAGAGAGAGCACTGTACACAAATTGATTTGGCATCGCATTTGGGTATTACCGAAGTTTATCTTTCTGAAATTAAATCTGGCAAAAAGATTCCGAGGTTTCAGACTTTCAACTTTTTAAAGACTTTAGCTTTAGATAAAGCGTCATTTAAAATTTCTGATCCATCATCTACTGATCTAATTAAAAAGGTGGTCGGCTAGAAAAATTATGCTGGCTCCATAAGAACCAGTTTTTGTTTGTCCTTATAAAATCAAATGGTGGCTCGGGACGGAATTGAACCGCCGACACACGGATTTTCAGTCCGCTGCTCTACCAACTGAGCTACCGAGCCAACATAAAAATTTAAGAGAAAATATAGGTACTTATTGCCACACAACCTGTCAACCGACCACCCATCAACGCAAGGCGCTATCTATGTCGCGAATAAGATCTGACACGTCTTCTATGCCCACACTGAGTCTCACGAGATTGTCAGTAATACCGAGCTTCTCGCGGCGCTCAACAGGAACACTGGCATGGGTCATGGTTGTAGGATGATCGACCAACGACTCTACCCCACCTAAACTTTCTGCAAGAGAAAAAATACGCACCTGCTCTGAAAAGCGCTTGGCCTCACTTAGACCACCTTTTATAAAAAAAGTGACCATGCCGCCAAAACCGCGCATTTGCTTTGCTGCCAATAAATGCTGTGGATGAGATTTTAAACCCGGGTATATTACCTTCTCTACTTTCGGGTGCTTTTCAAGGTGCTTGGCAATCGTAGTGGCATTTTTTTCGTGCTCGCGCATGCGTACTGCAAGAGTTTTCAAACTGCGTAAACCCAAAAACGCATCAAAAGCCCCGGCGGCCGTGCCTATTGAATTACTTAAAAAAGCAATTTTCTCAGATAGCGCTTCACTGGCAGTAATAATTGCGCCGCCTACTATATCGCTGTGGCCGCCAATATATTTTGTAGTCGAGTGCACTACGATATCGGCGCCAAGAGCGATAGGCCTTTGAAAATATGGGCTCATAAATGTGTTATCAACTGCTACCATTGCTTTAGCTTTTTTTGCTTCACTCACAACCGCTTTAATATCAAATATCTTAAGAAGTGGATTAGTTGGCGATTCTAGCCAGAGTAGTTTTGTATTAGGATTTATAGCTCTTGCGATATTTTTAGTGTCTGTCATATCGACGTAAGTAAAAGAAATTCCCATTTGCGTAAAAACTTTGTCGAAGATCCG
>MEPT01000045.1:0-4499 GCA_001769925.1 Bdellovibrionales bacterium RBG_16_40_8 | reverse complement strand
ACCACATACCACGTGATCGCCTGATTTTAATAAATGCATAACAGTCGCTGTTGCGGCACAACCAGAAATGAATGCAAAACCTCCTGCCCCACCCTCAAGACTTGCCAAACAACTTTCGTATGCAGTTCGAGTGGGGTTTTTTGTGCGACTATACTCATAACCCTTATGCACGCCCGGTGATTCTTGCACAAACGTGCTCGTCAAATATATAGGAGTCATTATAGCCCCAGTTGTAACATCTGGAGCTTGCCCTGAATGAATCGCTAGCGTATCAAAACCTAATTCGTCTTTATTGTCAGATCTGTGGCTCATGCTTTGGCGCCTCAGGATGAATACCCTTTAATACGTTATTGAGGAGCTGTATAGGGTCGCTACTATATGGAATGTTAAGTTCATCTAATAAGATCTTAATTTTATCGAAATCCATAGCTTCTCTAGTAACTTCATTAACTAACTCGTTCATTAAACTTAAACGCTTATCGTTCATTGATAAAATCCTTTTTTTCTCGAAGAAAATCTTCATCCCCTAAAACGATATGTTGACCTGCTGCTGGAGTCAAAGTGGTTTGTCCACGACCATTAGCAGAAAACCACTTAAGCTCAGCCTGTTTATTTGACGTTAGAAATACATCAAGTGGTGCATATCCTAAATCGCGCCCATCAATATTAATGTGTAGCCAATTTTTTGTTCTAATAGAAATCATTGCCTCGACTTTTGTATAGTTTATGAGCCAATCTCCGCGCGAAGCTAATGATACGCAAAATACACCTAAAGCCATTGTTACGCGAACCCAATAGCCAAAATCTTTCATAACTCTGCGTATATCACTGATTTTTTGCGTTAGTCCCTGCCTTTTTACTTTTTGCTCTAATATAAGCTTTACTTTTCGCGCTAAAGAATTTTTCGCCATTTCATTGGAGATAAGTGCGTCTATACTATCAACTATTTGCAGATTATATTTTCTAGCAATATCTACGCCTATAGATCTCAGACTATATATATCTGTCTGATGATTTGGCTTTTCACCCGCTAATATAGATGGCGCTGCAAATCTCGGCGTTGTCATTAGACCACCGTGCTCTCCGACAACACCAAAATCGACCAATTTTACTGCTCCCCCAACGTCTATCATTATGTTGTGAAGATTCAAATCTCCATGAGAAAGTCGCGACTTATTTAAATCGGCTAGCCCCGCTGCCGCTTGGACTAATATTTCATCAAGCTCTGGCCGCGAGAGCTTAGCGCCATCGCAAAGATCTTCAAGGGTTATGCCCTCTACATACTCAAGTATCAGTGCTGGTTTATTGTAAATAATTTCCCAGCCCAAAAAACCTACGCAATTCCTAGAGCGAACGGCGGACAGTCTTTCTACCTCGTTTCTCCAAACATCAACAAGTTTCTCAGATTTAAGAATCTTTATAGCTACACTTTGACTAACGCCAAACCGCTCAGTTTTTTTAATTGCCCTGTAAACACAACTGTTTAGCCCTTCGCCAAGAAATTCGACCAGCTCATACCCAAGCGGAGTTGCATAGATAGTTTCACCCATACTTACTATAGCTTCAAAAAACGTGCCTAAACTTATATCTATTAATTACAATTCTCTCAGTCGCAGCTTTCTGACATGTGGGGCTTATAAGATTTAAATTGTTAACCTCTGTTTCACTCGTTTTTGATGCCATCCCTATGCACTTGCGATCAAGTTCTGCTAGCCTAATATCTATTTTATCTTGCACCGCTAACCGATGAGCAACCTTAAGCCCGTTGTAACATTGCGTAGGAATTAAGTTCTCATTTAATTGAATATGACAGGACCGCAAAATAACTTTTAAATCTTCAATGTTTTTTCTTTGCTCACGAAGCTCTTCGACATTTCGTGCCGCCTTAAGCCTCTCCCATAAATAATTATCTAAATCTATATTACTTGGCTGCGCCAATGCTCCATATAACATTAGCACCAGTACTAAAAAAACGGTTTTCATTGCATAAAACTCCTAGTTAGTTCGTTAATAAGTGGGCCAAATAGTAAAAGCAAAAAAGCCGGAAATTGAATCAGTAACATTGTTAAAAGCCCCCGTAAGGGCAAATCATTCACATAAGTTTGAATTTCATCTAGGCAGGCCGTCTTGATTTCGTGTTCAAGACCTATTATTCGCGGTAAAATCGGTTCTCCGCAAAGACCGTGCACTAGTAGATTGAGCAGTTCACGACGATACATTGTTAATGATGCAAAGTTTTTATGATTAACCTTACCATATTGATCAAACTCAAAAAGTAATTTTATAACGTGTTGACGAAAATTAATCTCAATCTCTGGTATTATTTTTCGTAGCCCTGAGTTTATCGATTCACCTCGCTCCATCATCATGCGAACCTCAATGCAAAGATGAAGCGGTGGGGCTAAACCTTCCATTTAAACCCCCGACTGATACGCAGAGATAAATATAACCCCAATATATATAGTAGAATTGAGATCATTATTAAGCGACTCTGGGCATGCCAACCATATTTATGTAGCACTACAAATAGCAGAGCTAGGTAAAGAACTGTTAATACCCACATTTGCGCGCGGTGCTGACGTAAAGCTTGGTTTATTTTTTTTTGCAAAGACTCGGTAACTTTTATTTTTTCTCGAAGTTGCAAAAGTCGTGGTAATATTCGGTGCGAATCCGCTTCTGCTTGGCGAAAGTATTGGAGCAAATACTCTACATCTGGGTCATTTTGTGTGTTTTGTGCCACATTGCTGCCGAAACATAAGCTTTCGCGCATTTTTTCGAATTTATAACGAGAAAATTCAGATAAATTTAAGCTCGCCGTTTGCAAAGATGAACGAAATGCCTCGCCTGTCTGCATTTTTAATATGATTTGATTCAAAAATTCTGCAAATTCACGACGAAATTGTTGTTTTCGCAAATATTTTAGCAGCGATGGACTAATGTAAAGCATAACTGCAGGTATCCAGGCTAGAATTGAAAAATAAATCGTAGAAATTTTCGGTAAAGCCGCCAATACAAATAGCCAGAGATAGAAAATAGCGACAATTTTTGTCATCATGTATTCAGAAATCAATTTTTTCATCCGAAGATCGTCCGATATTCGGATGAAGATGCAAATCCCGAACATGATTTCAAAAAAAACAAACACTCTTTCCACTTTGCAACCTCCGCAAAATGTTTTTGCAAAATGCATGCTAGTAAAATATTTAAAAAAACCGTTGACGAATGTTTTTGCAATGTTAAGAATGTAGATGAACGCGAGGGCGTGATAAACAAACGACACTTTTCGTAACAGGAAAAGTAGGGAGGAAAGAAAACATGGCAAAGAAAAAAGCTACTAAGAAAAAAGCTACTAAGAAAACCACAAAAAAAGCTCGCAAGAAGTAGTTTTAAGCTTTTAAATAAGCAACACTAGAACCCCCGATGATAATCGGGGGTTTTTTATTTTAGAAGTAATAAATCGTGCCTATTCCAGCAGTTGGGCCAGCTAAAAAATCATTAATGTCTACAAGCGCGAGAACCTCGGCAAAAAACCCGAGGCCTAGCCAATCCCCGCTTAGATTAATGTATTGTATACCCAGTCCTGGATATACAATATTTTTAGCAAATACTCCGGTGCGCTTTTCTTTAGCATCTAAAAATTTTGCCGCTAGTATGGCCGGTGACGTATTATAGACGCCGCTCTCTCGGCCATGCGCATGCCAATTAGAATATCCCCAAACAAAGTAGGGAATAAAGCTTGTGCCACCTAAGGACTGTTTAGCATGAATATTAATGGCCTGAAATCCTCGCGAAACCCCGTATCCAACTGATAAGGCAAAGTCTTCGGAGAAATTCAAATCTATGTTTAGACCAGCAAGCCCAGTAGCCCCAGCAAAAGTTGTTTGTATACCCATCTTTTTTGTTTTCTTTAAAGCTATACCAGATGTGAATGAATTATTGGCAACTCGCGAGCCTGACCACCAGGTCTCATCGACTTCTATTGCTGCATGCAAGCTCGGGACTAAAAAAATAATTATTAGATATAGAAAAAAAACTCGCAAAATTGTCCCCCTTTAGAAGATTTTCGCTTTTATTCCCTCTTCTTGTAAAAATTTGCGCAAAGACGGCCCATCAAGGTTTTCCATGCGCCATATAAGTTTTTTCATAAGTTCTATGGTTCTCTGCCCGTCTTCAGTTCGCAATTTTTGTGTGAAAAAGGCCATGTCGTCAGTCACCGTTGCCATGTTTTTCATAATTTGTATGATTTTTTTGTTCTGGGTTGTATCATCAATCTGCCTGAGAACTTTATTGAGATTTACAACCAGCTTGTTCATCATATTAATCGTATCTATCATTGACCCCTGATTTTTATCTACAAAATCAATAAGTTTACCGGCAAGACCATAGCTTTGCGACAATAATTGATCTATTCGTGGGGGGTCGATCCCGCGAACAGTTTCGCCGGGATTAAATTCGGGCTCAGTAGAGCTCCCTGGGCTAACTTCTAAGAATTTTTCGCC
>MEPT01000044.1:3222-5435 GCA_001769925.1 Bdellovibrionales bacterium RBG_16_40_8 | reverse complement strand
TCTTGGCCCGTTGATTGGTTCGGCGACTCGGGTTTTATTTGGCTTTATTGCAGACAAAGTCGGCGGCGGTATTTTGACTCATATAACAGGCATAGCAATGATTTGTTTAAGTGGTGCTTTAATATATTTTGGGTTACTAAGTCCGACCTCTATTGAACAATTCCCGATGTTTGTTTGGTGTATGCTAGGGCTATTTTTCTTTTCTGGTGTCGGTAATGCTGCAACCTTTCGGCAGTACCCTATTATTTTCTCGCATTCGCCACGTCAGGGCGCTCAAGTATTGGGTTGGACAGGAGCCGTCGCTGCTTACGGGCCATTCGTTTTCGCAACGATTATTGGGGCCTCGATCACGCGAACTGGCACAGCTATTCCTTTTTTCGTAGGCGCAATAGCTTTTTTCTTCGTTGCTACAGCAATTAATTGGTGGTTTTATACTCGCAAAGGATGTGAAAAACCGAGCTGATTTTACATTTACCGAGCCCTAAAACCTAACGCTACAATAGCCAAGGTATTAAGGCCGCAAGCAAGATTTAGATAAATATTTTAGATAAATATTTTAGATAAATACTGCTTGCTAGGGCGAGAATGGGAAACTAACTCGCCTCCCGTATAGGAAAGGACTTTAATGAGAGCTTTACAAGACTCTTTACGTGACTCGTATAACAGACAGTTTAAATATCTAAGACTATCGCTAACAGAGGTCTGTAATTTTCGCTGCAGTTATTGTTTACCTGATGGGTATAAATCTTCTTGTAGTGAAATGCCGCTAAACGAAAATGAAGTTATTAATCTAGTACACGCTTTTTCTGAATTAGGTATTAACAAAATACGCCTAACAGGTGGCGAACCAACAGTCAGACAAGATATTGTTTCTATCGTGCAAAAAATTGCTAAAATTGACGGTATTAAAAAAATTGCGCTTACCACTAATGGTTTTCGCCTTGAGCAACTTGCCGCCCCCTTGTTTGAAGCTGGGTTAACAAATCTCAACGTAAGCGTTGATAGTCTTCAAGAAGAAAATTTTCTTAAAATTACTGGTAAGTCTTATCTTAAAAAAGTGTTAGTCGGATTAGAAAAAGCTGTTTTGGTTGGTATACCAACAATTAAAATAAATACTGTGTTGTTAAAAGACTTAAACGACACAGAACTTTCAAACTATATAAATCTTGTACGCAAAGCTCCTATAAGTGTGCGTTTTATTGAGCTTATGCAAACAGGCAGTAATGGTGATTATTTTAAAAAACATCACTTGTCTACTAAAGTAATTGACTCATATTTAAGAGACTGCGGTTGGTACGAAGCCTCAAAGCAAATTACCGATGGCCCGGCCGTAGAATTTACGCATAAAGATTATTTAGGCCGTATTGGCATTATTTCTCCTTATGAAAAAGATTTTTGTAAATTATGTAATCGTTTGCGTATTAGTAGTTTTGGCAAACTTCAGCTTTGTTTGTTTGGCCAAGGCCAATTAAGTCTTAGAAATTTACTGCAAGACGCTGATCAAAAAGAAGAACTACAGCAAACAATTTTAAAATCATTATTATTAAAACCGGTTGAGCATGATCTTAAATCTGGGTTTACGGGTTTAACTAAAAATTTATCAATGATTGGTGGGTAGTATGACTTTAAATTCTGAATTTAAAATGGCCAATGTTGCAGAAAAAATATCGACGCATCGTCGAGCTATTGCTAAGGGCTTTATTAAAATGTCACCTGAAACTGCTAAAATTATTGCTGAGAAAAAACTTCCGAAGGGCGATGCTCTTGTGATGGCCGAAGTCGCTGGCATTATGGGGGTAAAAAAGACCATTGAGATTTTGCCACTTTGTCATCCCCTACCAATTGAATCAGTACGGGTAAAGTGTGAGCCACAATCTGACGGGGTAGCGGTATCTTGCGAGGTTATTACAACCTATAAAACTGGTGTTGAAATGGAGGCCTTGATGGGGGTAAGCGCTGCCCTACTTTGTATTTATGACCTCACTAAACCAGTTGATCCGGTATTAAGAATTCATGATGTACACTTAGTCATGAAAGAAGGCGGTAAGTCAGGCCTATGGCAAAACCCCGAGCTCCCTCAAGAGCATGTTAATTGTTGTGCAACAAAAAAATCATTAAAAGGTATCAAAACAGCTATTTTGACAATTAGTGATCGCTGTTCAAAAAAGCAAACTGAAGACATCTCAGGTCCGCTTTTAAAAAGTTTACTTGTA
>MEPT01000044.1:0-3163 GCA_001769925.1 Bdellovibrionales bacterium RBG_16_40_8 | reverse complement strand
AAAAGCGATTACCCATTTTAAAGAATTAGGCGCTGATTTAATTTTATCAACTGGGGGCACTGGTTTTAGCCCGCGAGATATTACGCCTGAAGCCATCGAGCCAATGTTCACTAGAAAAATTGATGGTTTTAGTGAGCTTTTTCGTGCAGAAGGGGCAAAACGAAATCCCATGAGCTATTTAAGCAGATGTGTTTGTGGTTTTATCGGCGAAACTTTAGTTATAACTTTACCGGGCAGCCCAAAAGCCTGTCGTGACGGCGTCGAAATTTTAGGTGATTTAATCCCCCATGCCATTCATATAGCTAAGGGCGGCCAGCACGGTTAATACGAAAATTTCTGGATTGGCAAACGTCATTTTTTTGCACTAGTTAAAATTAAATATTAGACACCATAACCTATTGAAATCACGTTAATTTATAAAGATCAGCATCTCGCTATTCAAAATATAGACAAAACTATAACGGCGTACTGTACCAGCACAATTATTTTATTCAATAATTACGCGTAGATATAAAACAACAAGCTTTGGCGCGCAATTCGCATAAATCAGAACACTAATAGCACTACGTCCAATTAATGGACTTGAAGGGATTGTAATGAGAACGCATAGATACCTATCATCTGAATTAAAATTAGTTATGATAATAATTGCTGGCTCATTTATTGTCGGATGTAGTGGTTTTGATCCAGCCGATTTACCTGATGATCCTGATTTATCAGTTACTGAAGAAAACGTATTTATTCGCGACTCATTTGAACGCACAGATTTATTTCAACCTGATGATATTCATCAAATACTTTTTGGTTGGATGGGCTTTATTTGGGATTTCGGGACCCCCGTGCAAGGTCTTACAGGTAATAACGTTGAAGCGCGCATATTTAGCAATCAAGAGCTAGGCCCTGTGGCAAGTGGTGAAAGAGCACTATATTTTTTCGGACGCGAAGGCTATTCAACTCATAATCTTTATTTAATAAGCAGAAGCTATGATCTATCAGAATATAATACAGCTATATTATCTTTCAAATATTTAACATTTCAATTAAATGATGAAAAATTAAATGATGAATATTTACGAGTCGAATTGTGTGAAGCTTCGCTTGAGGAATGTGGTGTGGCAGACGGTAACGTAGATGCTTTAAGCGGCGCACTAAATCCCACCGGTTTGCAAAGTAATAACTGGAAAGTAATTTTTCAACACGACAGCTCACAAGATTTAAAAACATGGAATGGACGTAATCATAGCATTTCTGACTGGGCGAACGGCATTGCTATTCTTGATTTGCGTGATAATGAGGGAACAAATTTTGATCGTTCACATGTTGTATTTAGATTTTCAGCACGCATGCGTGATGGTTTTGTAGAAAATAATCTTACAAAAGATTTAGTTGACGGTGCTGCTATAGATGACGTTCTCGGCCGTGCGTCGAAACTAACTATAGAAGATATTTTTTAATTTTTCGAGCTCTAAATTTTTACTTGTTGTCAGCTGAGCTTTAAATTCAAATTTATGTTAAGTTAATTTAAATGGGGCAAACACATAAAATTATAATTATTGGTGGCGGGGCTGCAGGTTTTTTTGCAGCCATCAATGCGGCTGAAAATGCAAAAAGTAGCAGTCGAGTCGTCAAAATTCAAATTCTCGAAGCGTCTGACAGCGTCTTAAAAAAAGTGCGAATTTCGGGTGGGGGGCGTTGCAATGTCACACACAATATATTTGACGTGCGCCGTTTTTGTGAAAATTACCCTCGCGGCTCAAAAGAATTGCTTTCGGCCATGCTGCGATTTCAGGCCCGCGACACAGTTGATTGGTTTTTAAAACGCGGAGTTAAAATTGTCGCTGAAGAGGATGGCCGAATGTTCCCCAACACAAATGACTCTGAAACTATTGTCCGCTGTTTTTTAAACGAAGCAGAGCGGCTTGGCGTGCAAGTGCTTATAAATCACAATGTCACATCAATAACCAAACTAAGTTCGGGTTCAAGCTCTGGCCCTTTTCATGTCAACGTGAGCAATAAAGGCTCAATGATGGCCGATTCGGTTATGATCACAACCGGCAGCTCGCAGCATGGATATCGCTTTGCAAAAGAGTTGGGGCATACCATTACTGATCTTGCCCCGTCTTTGTTTAGTTTTAAAATCTCAAACCATCTACTTTCCGAGCTTTCGGGGTTAAGTTTTTCACACGCCGACGTGCAGCTTATAGTTGGAGAAAAATGTTTTAAAGATAGTGGCCCACTTTTAATAACTCACTGGGGACTAAGTGGCCCGGCGATACTTAAAATTTCAGCGTGGGCGGCCCGCGAGATGAAGATGGCCGATTATAAAGCGAGGCTACAAGTAAACTTTTTAGGCGGCGAAGGTTTTGAATCCGTATTGGCTATGGTTAGAAAATTAAAAGAAGATAATTTAAAAGCTCAAGCCATAAATATTTATCCAGAGCGTTTGACCAAGCGGTTTTGGGCTAAAGTTTTAAGCAATTGTCGAGTGCCCGAAGATAAAAGATGGGCTGATCTGACAAATAAAGAGCTTCAAAATATCAGTGAAACTCTTTTTAAGACTGAGTTTATTGTTTTAGGTAAAAATAGGTATAAAGACGAGTTCGTTGAATGCGGTGGGGTCTGTTTAAAAGAAATCAATTTTAAAAAAATGGAAAGTAAAATATGCCCGGGCCTTTTTTTTGCCGGCGAAGTTTTAGACATCGACGGCATAACTGGAGGGTTTAACTTTCAAAACGCCTGGACAGGCGCCTGGATCGCCGCCCAAAGCTTTCTATAGTCGTCAATATGAAAAGCCTATGAGGCTCGTCTTATCCGCGAAAGTTCATGGGGGGTTTGCGCGACGAATCATACGCCCCCGGCAGTTATTTCGACGTTTACAATTTATAGGGCGCCATAGACAATTGTAAGTTGTTATAAAAATCATCAAGAGGTTAACATATATGGCCGCAATTCGATGGCGCTTTCGGGCGCAATTTTTATTCACTTTTTTTGTTGTAATTTCCAGCAGTGCATATGCCGCACAAATTGTAAGCTTCTTCCCAACCGGCTCGGTGAAGCAGGTACAACAAGCGACAGTGCGCTTTTCAGGCGACATGGTGGCAATGGGTGATCCACGCGCTAAAACTGATCCGTTCACCATAACCTGCAACCTAACCACACAAAA
>MEPT01000043.1:34966-37397 GCA_001769925.1 Bdellovibrionales bacterium RBG_16_40_8 | reverse complement strand
TAACTCCACGAGTTATTTTACTTGGTCATATCGATACGGTATTTTCGGAAGTCGAACCTGTTCGCGTGCTTACTGAAGATGCTGTTAATTTTTATGGAGACGGTGTTATCGATATGAAAGGCGGTATAACTTTGATGCTTGAGTCGCTTAAGAGCCTCACTATCTCTCAGCGAAATTCTGTTAAAGTGATTATTAATGACCAAGAAGAGGCCGGCTCGATGGACGTTCGAGAGGTTTTACTTGCTGAAACAAAAGGTGGCGCGCCAGTTTTGGTATTTGAGCCTGGTGTTGACGACGGCAGCCTAGTTACATCACAATCAGGTGTTGCCTGGTATGAAATATCGGTTTTTGGGAAAGCAACTCATGCGGGTCTTGAGCCTCAAAATGGGTACAGTGCGTGCGTGGAGCTTTCATATAAAGCTGTGAAGCTGCACATGCTGAATCGTTTTGACGAAGGTATTGCGGTTACAGTGGGCAGTATCAGCGGCGGTACTAAGCCAAATATAGTTTGTGACAAAGCAAGTGCTAAAATTGACGTTCGTTTTTTAAACCCAATCCAACTTGAGACAACAGAGGGCAAGGTTCGCGCTATCGCAGAGCTATTTTATTTGCGAAATCATGTCGAAAATTTTCAACCAAAAAGTGAAATGAGGCAATTGGTGCTCTTGCCGATGCTCGAGGAAAGATATTCGCAACGACTTGAAAGTATAGCCGTGAAGACAGCGAGATCTTTGGGACAGGCATTGCGTGGTCAGCATGTGGGTTACGGTAGTGATGGCGGCATTATAGCAAGCGGCAATGGTAACGAAATTTTAGTTGGTCTAGGTCCCTATGGCGGCGGCATGCACACGCGAAGTGAGTTTATGTCAAAAGCAGGGTATGACCAAAGATTGAAATTTAATGTGGCGTTCTTAAAAATTCTAATCGAGGGAAAATAATGAAAAATGTATTATTAGTAATTGATGTGCAAAAAGAATACACAACTGAAGGGCGACCATTTTATATACGTGGTATTGGGCCTTCGCTCAGGGCCGGGCAAAAGATATTGACCCATGCGCGTAAAAATAATTGGAAGGTAGTGCATATTCGCCACTTACAAGAGGGCAGCATTTTTAATCCGAATGAACAGTTTGCAGATTTCGTAGAAGGCTTTGAGCCTCGCGAAAATGAAAGCCATATCACCAAAGGCAATTTCTCGTGTTTTTCTGCTCCTGAATTTACAAGTCTGATGAATGATTATCGTGATGCGAACATTTACGTTATTGGTTATGGCTCAGGCATGTGTTGTATGTCGACAATTATCGATGGCTACCATCGTGGATTCAAAATGAATTTTGTGGCTGATGCCTCAAATGCAAAACCCAAAGGTTTTGATGAGGTCACCACTCATGCGCATATGACCGATGCGATCACGACATTTGCAAATGTATTGCAGTCGAAAGATTTGGTATAGCCTAGCCGGAGCTTCAATTTATTCCTGATATTTGGTGGACCCGACCGGGATCGAACCGGTGACCTCTAACATGCCATGCTAGCGCTCTCCCAGCTGAGCTACGGGCCCAAGATTTGTGCATTTAACCCTCTGAGCCATATTCATGCAAGTAAATAATATCTTGAAATTCTCTCTACTTAAAGCGTTAATACGATATATTACTGGAGGCTTTATGCGTCTTTTGTCGTCTTTAATTTTGCTAGCAATTTTTGTAACCTTTAACCCGACTATTAGCTGGGGCAAAGAGCTTACTAATCGCCTAGGGTTCGGTTATTCAAATCAATTTTCTGAAGAGTTGCCAAGTGTGGCTATTCGTTATTATCCAGATGCAAAATTAGGCGTTGGGGCAGCGCTTGGAGTTGATACTTACGAAGATAATTCGAAATTCGGAGTCATGGTAAGACTTTATCGCATCATATTCACTGAAGATAATATGAACTTTTATATGGGCACAAGTGCTGGAGTGATTAGTATAGAACAGGCGAGTAAAACCGATTCTGGTTTTGAATTATCAGGTTATTGTGGAGGGGAGTTTTTCTTAACCGGATTAGATAATCTAGGGATCAGTTTTGAGGCAGGGGTAGGGGTGACTTCGATTAAGAGTCAGGTGCGATTTCGCACTATCGGGGATCACCCATTAAAAGCAGGCATTATTTTTTATTTCTAAGGGATAATTTATATGTTTAAAAAAATACATGTTTCTAAAGAAGCGCCAACCCCCATCGGGCCTTATTCACAGGCAGTCGAAGTGGGTGGGTTAATTTTTTGTTCAGGGCAAATTGCAATTGACGTTAAAACTGGTCAAGTTGTGTCTGGCGGAGTGGTTGAGCAAACGCGCCAAGTTATGACCAACATTGAAGCTGTTTTGCAATCGGCTGGTTTAAATTTTACCAATATAATTAAGACCACTATTTTTCTTCGAGATATGGCAGATTTTGT
>MEPT01000043.1:30413-34870 GCA_001769925.1 Bdellovibrionales bacterium RBG_16_40_8 | reverse complement strand
TGAAGTAATAGCTAAGAGACTATAGATATGTGGCGAGGTCGCATTTTAATTATCTTTGCGGTTGCGACACTTATTGGTTTAATCGCTATTTATATTAAACAATCTAAAATTATTCTCGCCCAAGAAGTTACTTCTTGGACACAAGATCATCATGCAGATTGTGCTGTAGTGTTAACTGGTGGTCCAGGTAGGGTGCGTGAAGGATTTAATTTACTTGCTCAAGGGCGAGTACGTAAATTAATCATTTCAGGAGTATATCATCGGGCTGAATTACGAGAAATTTTTCCGCAATGGCCTTTTTATGGATCAATTAATGAAGAAGACGTTGTATTAGAAAAAAGATCAACAACAACTTATGGCAATGCTCAGCAGAGCCTGCCATTAGTCGAGGCCTTTAGATGTAAAAATATAATTTTAGTCACCTCAAAACTTCATATGTATCGAAGTTTAAATATTTTTCGCACTGTTTTTCCCACTGATTTTCAGATATATGACAGGGCAATTGTCGCGGGGCGCTTAGACCCGACCAGGGCAGAGTTACTAATGGAAGTAACAAAATCACTTTTTTATGCGCTGTGGGCTTACTAAATAGTCTAGGTTATCTCTAAATTATTAATTAAAATCCGATAGTTCTATAAGAATATGGAAACTGAATTTTCTTTAATGGGTATTGTTGATGGACTTGGTCGCCGCGCGATCAAGCGGCTTCATTACACTTCTGAGCTTTTACTTATGACATATCTTTCGTTTCGCACAGCTGCTCTTAATCCTATGCAAGGTTTTCGCGCAACACTGGCCGTAGTAAGCTCTCAAGTATACTATACCGGCTATCAATCGCTACCTCTTATAAGTGGGTTAGCTATAGCTTCAAGCGCTATGGTAGTACTGCAATCTTCATCACAGTTTAATTTGTTTGGTGGCGGCAATACGATTGGGCGCATGATGATGATGCTTATTGTCCGCGAAATGGCGCCACTTCTTACGGCTCTTATTGTTATTGCGAGGTCAGGTACTGCGGTAGCTTCTGAAATAGGTAACATGCGAGTTAATCGCGAAATTGAAGCGCTTGAGGTTATGGGTATTAATCCGCTTAGCTATATTGTTTTTCCGAGAATATTGGGCGGCATTATTAGTGTTATGTGTTTAGCTCTTTATTTTTTATATGTAGCAAATATCAGCGGGTTTATTTTTGCAAAAATATTTCTTAATATGCCACTTAATTTTTATGTCGATGCTATTATGCAAGTGATTGCAAAAGAAGATGTGCTGTTGTTTGCTTGTAAAAATCTTGTGGGTGGCGCAATTATTTTTACTATATGCTGCTATCAAGGTATGCAAGTAAAGCAAGGCCCACAAGAAGTACCGCAAGCCACTACGGCAGGAGTAGTTAATAGCATAATTTACGTTATAGCATTTAATATGATCGTTACTATTCTTTTCTATATGAACCAAATTATAAAAATGGGGTTTATATAATGAAAAGAGCAACAATTAATTCATTTGCTTTTAAAAATATGAGCTTTGCTACAGACAGTGGCAATAAGTTATTTACTGATACGACTTATCAATTTTCGATGAATGAAATTATTTGGTTAAAAGGTGGTAGCGAATCTGGCAAATCGGCTATTGCAAAAATGCTATGTGGATTAGTTTTGCCCACTAGTGGTGATTATCTAGTTAATGGTATAAAAGTGCAAGAAATGACGTTTGAAGATTTTATGCCTTATCGTTGTAATATTGGGTACAGCTTTGATTTAGGTGGGCTTATTAATAATCGAGATATAATGAGCAATATGCTACTTGCTAACGAATACCACGTTTACGATTTTGGTAGTCCCGATGAGCTAGCAGCACGCATGCTTGAATATATGAAAGTTTTTGATTTAACAAGAGTGGTTTATGAAATGCCATCTGCAATTATTGGTGGGCTTAGAAAAGCAGCTTGTGTTGCGAGAGCCTTTGTGCATGAACCAGAGTGTCTTATACTTGATGACCCAACTACCGGGCTTAAGTTAGAAACTAAAAATAAATTAAGAGAATTGATTTTAAAGAAAAAAAATAATGGCAGTATAAAACATGTGATTGTGGCTTCAAACGATAGTGAATTTATGCAAGCGCTTAATCCGATAATAGTCGAAATTGAAAACGGTAAGATTCGTGAAGTGAAAGGGGGGCACGCAGCATGAAAGTCAAGTTTTCAAAAGTAGAAAGAGTTGCTGGCCTTTTCATTGTAGTTGCACTAACAGGAGCAATAGCAATAACTGTTATTGCAGCAATCAAAAAAGGTTGGTTTGAGACAAAAATTGATTTTAAAACACGCGTTCTTTCTGCTGATGGCTTACGGCCGGGAGCACCGGTTACAATTTCAGGTATAAGAGCCGGAGAAATTTCTGATATAGAGCTATTATCTGCTGATAATATTATTGTGCATTTCTCGCTTTTCGAAAAATTTCATAAACAAGTACATACGGACTCAAAAGTTTACATTAGTCGCCCATTTATTATTGGCGATAAAGCTATGGAGGTTACAGTTGGCTCACATAATGAGCCTATAGTTAGACCAGGCGATTTTATTGAGTCAGAAGTTGCGTTTGATATGTTAGATATTGTAAGTGGCAAGAAGCTTGGGCCATTTTTAGGTACTATCGAAGGACTAATGAAAAATCTTTCTATTTTAATAAAAGCATTTGCTGACCCGAAACGCATGCAATCTTTTATAAAAGTGTTTGATAGAATGGATCCGTTAGTAGAAAATTTTAATAAGATGTCTCTCGAAGTGACAAAATTTTCGGTTGAGTTTAATCGATTTTTACCACAATTTAATAAAGAATCTCCAGAAATTGGCCGCGAATTTAGTCAGTTAATAAAACAACTAAATAGCTTAACAGCAAATTTAGCGCCGGCGTTCAAAGAGATCGGGCCAGAATTACCGAAAGCAAGTCATAGGGCTTTAGAGGCACTTGATCAAATGGTTATAACTTTAAAGGCTATGCAAAAGTCATTTTTGTTAAGTGGTAATGTAAAAGAGGTGAAAGAAGAAGAAGGTGAACAACAAAGAAAGCCCGCCGGGAAATAAATATTCTATAATTATATTTAATGCCAAAGAAATTGGTTTAAGCCTAAAAGAAGTGGCCGTAGAAGTCATTAAAAGCGAGAGCAGCGAAATTGAAAGTCGCTGGTTTCATAGTAAAAAAGACGCAGATTTATTTATTTGGAAAGACAAAAACAAAAATATTATTAAGCAGCAAGTCACGTTTTTTGGGCAGCTTATTGAATGGAATATTGCAGAGGGTTTACGTACAGGATTATTAATTGAAGATGAAATAAGTCAAAAAATGGGCTCAAGTCCGCTTATTAAATTTGATGTTAAACCACAAAAGCCCGCCGTAGATCAAGGGGTTGATATTGTAGAGCACGTGCCAGGGCTAAGTAATGATGAAAAAATACGTATTATCGAAAATTTTGGCATATTAGCGCCCAAAGCAAAATTCAAAACATTGACTACATACTTACTTGGTATTTTTAAAAAACGTAAGTAGTATCTGTTCATGGACATATTGTTCTTATTTTTTCATCGCTATATGTTTTCTAAACGAGCAGGGGCGGTGATTCGTACAATGTCGCGGCTATGTTGGCTTGCAACATTTATCGGAGTTTTTTCGCTTATCGTTGTTGCTAGCATTATGAATGGGTTTAATAGAAGTATTCGCACAAAGCTTTTAAGTATTGATGCTCATTTGACTATAATTGGAGATAAAGAAGCCTTACAAAAAAGCGAAGAAATATTAAGGCTAGCACCAGGTGTGCATATAAATAAATTTGCCAGACAAGACGTCATTATTCGAACCCTTGAAGGAAAATTTTCTGGGGGCGTTGCAAAAGGACTAACTGATGAAGAAATAGATGATTTTTTAGCTCGAGTGCAAAAGTTAAAGTTCAAACAGGGCGCTGAAACGGCAGCTGTCTCTGAGCAAATTAAGCTATCTTCGTACGAGGTTTTGATGGGCTCTGATTTAGCTAGAGACCTTGGTTTATTTGAGGGAGATGAAGTTATTATTATACCCCCAGAATCTCTTTTGGGCCCACAAGGCGAGGGGTTTAGTTTTGAACGTATGCGTATCAGAACGCAATTTACTACTGAATTTTCTGAAATTGACTCAAAACTAATTCTTTTTCATTTAGGAGATAAACCACTTAAATTTCAAACTAGTGCTAGTGGCGAAACTGGTTGGGAGGTTAGACTTGATGATCCTGATAGTTTTTATGATATTAAAAACAAATTAATTCAAGGTCTTGATAATAAATCTAATAATAATCTAAGCAATAAACTAAATTATAAAATAGAATCATGGGCCGATCGCAACCAATCTCTTTTTATGGCGTTGCGACTTGAGAAAGTGGCGATGATGTCTTTTTTATCTCTGAGTGTTTTGATTACTTGTTTTTCTTTAATAACG
>MEPT01000043.1:9666-30370 GCA_001769925.1 Bdellovibrionales bacterium RBG_16_40_8 | reverse complement strand
TTGGTTTTTCGCGCGCTAGCACCCAAAAACTTTTTTTAAGCATTGGGGTGCTACTTTCAAGTATCGGGCTTTTTGGCGGTTTATTTTCTGGTCTTGCGGTTAGCATATTCATAGATAAGTACCCAATTGATTTATTGCCAGATATTTATTACGACTCAGTTTTGCCCGCAGAAATTAATTATATTTTTGTCGGGATAGTTACTATTTTTTGTGTGTTAATTGCCTTTCTTGCAGCTTATTGGCCAGTACGACTTTATATTCGCCGTTCACCCGCAGAAAACTTACGACTATTTGTCGCAGAATAAAACCTAAACAGGCACTTGCAGCTCACGCAGTACGTGATTAAGTGATGTTTTTTTGTCTGTTGATTCTGTTCTATGACCAATTATTAGGGCACAATTGACGTTGTAGTCTCCGGCCGTAAAGGTTTTTGTAAAACTACCAGGTATAACAACTGAGTTTTCAGGCACTACTCCTTTATGCTCACGAGCATTAGCTTTTGAAACATCAATGATCTTTGTTGAAGATGTTAGAGTTACGCCGGCACCAATAACAGCACCGCGTTTAACTATAACTCCTTCGACAATAATTGAACGACTTCCTAAAAATACATCGTCTTCAATTATAACAGGACGGGCTTGAATTGGTTCAAGAATCCCGCCAAGACCGACGCCACCAGAAATATGAACATTTGCGCCAACCTGTGCGCATGAACCAACTGTTGCCCAGGTGTCAACAAGAGACCCGGGCCCTACGTAAGCTCCAATATTAACATAAGAGGGCATAAGTATGGCCCCTTTACTGATATGCGCCCCAAAACGCACAAGAGCGTGAGGCACGACGCGAACGCCTTCTTTGCCAGTCCATTTTTTTAAAGGTATTTTATCAAAAAATCGTAAATCACCGGCACGAATAACTTGCATTTTTTTTATACGAAAATAAAGTAAAATTGCTTTTTTTAACCATTCTTGAACGACCCATCCTTGAGCCGAAGGTTTAACTACGCGCAGCTCTCCTGAATCTAGTTTTTTAATAGTCTGTAAGATGGCTCGGCTATGCGTATTAGTTAAAGCTTTGCTCGAAAAAGCCTCATTAATAATTAGTTCAAGGGATTTTGCCATTAAAGACCTCGCTCAATTTCGTAGGTTAGAGTTGGTATATTGCGCTCTAAACCGCAATAAGTGCCAAGGCAACCAGGTGTCGGGTAGCCAATATTTTCGACAATTTTGTAACCGGTTATTCGTGCTAAAATCCCGTCTAAATTAAATTGTGGCACAATTGTCATGCGTAAGGAGTGAGTGAATGACCCTATAAATCGCTCAATTAATCCTAACGAAACGATAACTCCTTCTGGCTCATTGCCGTGAACCCCGCCTAAAACAAGTACGTTGGCCCCGGCGCGTCCAAAACGGTAGGCGAGCTGAGGAAGTCTTGTGACTGTATGACCAAATTGAAAAGTATCCAAAATTCTCCGACTGTGTGTTAGCTTACGCTCATATGAAAGCAAAATCTCGAATAACGGTCAAGAACATCAAGAAAGAAGGGACACCATTTTATCTTTATGATCTTAAAGGGCTTACAAAGCGGGTAAATTTTTTTAAACAAAAAATGCCACTTAACGGCAACGCTTTTTTTGCGATGAAGGCTAATAATAATAAAGATATACTAAAGGTAATTAAGCATGCTGGCTTTGGCGTAGATGTTGTTTCTTTAGGCGAGTTAAATTTAGCACTAGCAGTTGGGTATACGCCTGAAAAAATAGTTTTTTCAGGCGTAGGTAAAACCAAAGAAGAAATTTTAGCTGCAATTAAATTGCAGATTAATCAAATAAATGTTGAAAGCGTACCAGAACTTAAGCGAATCGCTGAATGTGCGGAAAAATTAAAAATGAAAGCTTCAGTGGCTTTACGCATGAACCCTGACATCGCAGCAAAAACTCACCCTTACATTCAAACAGGTCTTCGAGAAAATAAATTTGGCCTAGAATTCACGGCAATTTCTGAAGCGCTCTCTGTATTAAAAAAAACGCCTGGTGTAAAACTTCAAGGATTGGCACTTCACATTGGTTCGCAAATTAAAGAGGTCTCACCTTTTATTGAGGCATTTAGAAGAACTTTAAAATTATACAACAAGCTTTTAGCCGAAGGCTATGAGCTTTCAACGCTAGATGTAGGCGGGGGCCTAGGCATTAATTATGAAAGCGGTGATATTGGTAAAGACGAAGATTTAATTATCAAATATATGAAGACTGCTAATAAAGAGCTTTCAGAACACGTTAAAAAAATTTATTTTGAGCCAGGGCGCATACTTGTGGCCAGGTTCGGCTCTTTATTTACAGAAATTCAATACGTAAAAAAAACAAGTCATAAAAATTTTCTAATTGTTGATACGGGCATGCATCAACTTTTGCGCCCGGCACTTTACGAGGCATTTCATCGTATTGAGCCTATTTATAAAACACCTAATGCAAATGGTGTAAAAACAAAGCTATTTGATATAGTTGGGCCAATTTGTGAGTCTTCAGATGTTTTAGGTCTTGATCGGCGTATGCCACTTAGTTTAAAAGCAGGGGACATACTAAAGATTTGTGATGTAGGCGCTTATGGAGCGGTAATGTCTAGTAATTACAATTTGCAGTCTGAAACAAAAGAGGTTTGTGTTAAATGAAGTATTTTTCGAAAATTTTTGTACGAGGGGCTTTTACACTTTTACCATTTGGGTTAACATTTATAATATTATTTTCGTTTCTTGCCTGGATGGAGGATTTCTCAAAACAAGCGCTTTCGATCATAGCGCGTGAATTTTACTTTCCAGGCCTTGGGCTTATCATTGGGATAGCGTTTATTTGTCTTCTAGGTTTTCTCACAACTATGCCATTTATGGAGAAAGTTATCGCCACCTTTGAACTGCCATTTAAGAATGTGCCGATATTAAAAAGTGTATATTCAGCAGCAAAGAGTATGGCTGATTTTTTTTCGCCAGATTCAAAAACAAATGAAGAACAACAAGTGGTAGTAGTAAAATTCCCCGGATTTGAAGCTGAATTAATTGGTTTTGTTACAAGACGAAATCTCAACGATATGCCAGATGAATTCGCGAAAACCGACAGGGTTGCGGTATTTTTGCCGCTATCTTATCAAATGGGAGGACTCACGGTTTTTATACCGCGTGCATATATTAGAAAAACCAACATGAAAGTTGAAAAAGCTATGCGCTCGGTTCTTACGGCTTGGATGCCCGTACGCGAAGATGCAAATACTTAGTTAATATCAACAATCTCTAATGGTTTAATTTCTAAGGGTAACATAATTCTTTTTGCATTAGCTTGAAAGGTGTCTGAGCTATCTGTGGTTAGTAGTCTAATTTCACCGGTTAAGTCTTTTGAATTTGCCATAATGACGCCTTGTTGTAAGTCTTCGGTCAACTTTTTAGCTAAAGCAAAGCCAGAGTCGATAAGCGTGACATTTGCCCCAACAACTTTTCTTATAGCTGGTTTTAAAATGGGGTAATGGGTACAGCCAAGTACCAAAGTATCAATATTTTCTTTAAGTAAGGGCGATATATAACGATAAACAATAAGATTAGTCACTGGGTCGTCATCCCATCCCTCTTCAACGAGCGGCACTAAAAGAGAGCTTGCCTGCTGGTAAACTTGCACATGAGGTTTAATTTTTTGAATGTGTGTAACATAAGATTTGGATAAAACTGTAGCTTTTGTGGCTATTACTCCTATCCTACAGGCTTTAGAAGCCTCAACAGCAAGCCTGCTACCAGGGCTAATAACATCATAGATCGGTAGTGAAAAATTAATTTCTTCGGCCACACTTGAGGCTGAATTACACGCGATTACCACAGCTTTTACGTTTTGCTTAGCTAGATACTTTAAATTTTGCTCTAAGTATTTTTTTATTGTCTGCGGCGACTTGGTCCCGTAAGGGATGCGCGCGGTATCGCCTAGGTAAAGAAAATTCTCATGCGGGAGTTTTTCTCGTAACGCCTTTAAAACAGTTAATCCGCCAATGCCAGAGTCAAAAATGCCAATTGGATTACTAGCGGACGCCATGAGCCTTCGACTCATAGTAACCCATTGGTGTCATTTCTATGAAATATGCTTTTTCACGAATTTCTTTTATGTTTAGAGCATTTAGGTAGCTCATGCCGGAGCGTACTCCACCAGCTAGTTCTTTAATGACATCACTTACATGACCTTTGATCGGGACAAAAGTAGCCTCACCCTCTGGCGCCATGCCTTCGGGTACTTCACCTCGCCAAGAAACCTGTGCTGCTTTTGAGGCCATACCGCGATATTCTTTTTTACCCTGGCGAATCGGGCCAGGAGTTTCAAGGGTGCCGGCAAGAATGCCCCCTAACATAACAGAGTCAGCTCCGCAGGCGAGAGCTTTAACAATATCGCCTGAGGTTTTTATTCCGCCATCTGCTATTACTGGAACATTCATGTCGACTGCTACTTCTGCGCAAAGGCATACCGCTGTCAACTGCGGAACTCCGCAGCCGGCGATAATACGTGTTGTACACATTGATCCTGGCCCAATGCCGACCTTTATGGCGTCAGCGCCTGCTTCGCAAAGATCGCGTGCAGCTTCAGGAGTAGCAATATTGCCGGCAATTACTTCTACTCCAGAAAATGAATCTTTTAACCATTTAAGCGTTTCAAGCATTAAAAGAGAGTGACCGTGCGCTATGTCAATAGTGATTACGTTAGCCCCTGCTGCAACTAGTGCGCCTGCGCGATCTTTGATATCGTCATTTACACCGACACTGGCGCCGATAATTTTAAGACCTGATTTTTTCATTTTCGCAACATGCATAACCTGATCGGCAATGTTCATAAAACGGTGAATTATGCCGAATGCACCTTCATGGTCCATGGCAATAGCCATATCAGTTTCAGTAATTGTATCCATATTTGCACTTACAAAAGGTTTTTTAATTTGAATGTTTTTAGTAAGGCGCGTTGTAAGTTCTGGCTCTTTTCTAGAGCGCACTTCACTTTTTTGTGGCACAAGTAAGACATCATCATAGGTTAACGCGTGGCCACGATTTTTGATGTTTTTCCAGTTAAACATTAGCTCCATTTTGGGCTCCCTTTACTAAGGCAACTACTCTTAACTGATAGAGGCGAAAGAGTAAAATGTTTGAATAAATTGTTATAAAAAAGAACGCAATTGAGCTAAAAAATGCCTCTAATGGGACGTCAGTTATAGGGTAAGTTAAACGAAACGAACTGCGGAGCATTTCGATCCCAAATAACAACAAAATTATTATTAGAAGTTCGATGGTAATTCCTTTAACAAGCATATTTGAGTAGCTTAGAGCATCGCGCTCGCCTTTTTGATACTCAGGGTCAGCGACTACTACGTACTGCACAAAAGAATAGCGCAGATATTTAAAAATCCCTGGAATAATTAACAAAAGGCTCCAAAGTGCTGTTACGGCAACTACGCGCAGCCCTTCAATCGTCAAAGGTAAAACGTGCTTTTTTGCAAATGCCCAAAAACTACCAGGCTCCCGATTATCTTCAATCTCCATTACTCGTTGCGGGATAAGCATTGCAAGCACCACAAATTCTAATAGTGAGGTCAAAAGTTGGCCAATACTTGTCATAATATTAAAGCTTTGCATATGTTGGGTGAGCTGACTCATATATGTGTAATAGTGGTGAAGAGCCTCACAGCCGATATAAAGAGGAATCAAAACAGAGGCGCTACGCTTAACAACAGGCCAGTAAAACTTACTGCTATCTAGAAACATTTGTTTAACTGGTAAGCTCATATACATTTTTTCTCTTATAGCAGCGAGTCGAAAGTTGTAAAGTTTGCGACGAGAATAGATTCTCGTCAATCCTATTTGTTAAATGCCCCGGTGGCGAAATTGGTAGACGCACAGGACTTAAAATCCTGGGTTGGGTTAAACTGACGTGCCAGTTCAAGTCTGGCCCGGGGCACCAAAATTCTTTAAAAACTCCCCACGGGGCTTCGAGTGTTTTTACCATCCGATTTCCTATGAAAAAATTTATATGGCTACTTTTATATCCTCGTAAACTTCAAACACTCGTGCCTTGTGGTTATGAATTGCTTTGGCAATTTGATAGGGAGTGGCCTTAGGATTCCATTTTAAGTAGCTCGCCACATCAGCGTTAACAACAGATCCAAATAAAGCGCGGTTTTTTAACTCAACGCAGTTTTTATAAACTTGTGACGTGGGTGTCAAAAACTTCTCTTCGTCACATTTATAATCATGTACAACAATATTGTATTTTAAAAATACTGGATTTGGGGAGTGTGGTCGCGGACCATCAATTAATGGTCTTCGAGTTTTATTTCGCTTCACAAAAGGTTTTAAAATTCGCCATTGAAGTGAATTGATATTATGGCTCATTAGGTATTCAACAAAACCTCCAAAAATACTTTGATCGTAGATTGCGTTTAACTGAATGAGCCTTCTTGTTTTTGAGGGACTTAATAAGTGACCATATCGCATGAGCCAACATAAAAAACCCTCTGCGATACGAGAAGCTTGAAGATTATAAGTTGCAGCCAGAAAAAACTCCTCAAGATCAACAAAGTGCGAAACAGAGAGTGCTGACTTTGTCTCAATAGCCACGCCAAGATATATGAGCTCAGATTGAAACTCTTCAAAAGTTTTTTTATGTGATGAGTTTTTTGAGATCATCTAGAGTTTCCTTAAATTCATCTTTAATTTTCAACGAGCGTCGGTGTAAAATCTTGTCGAGTTCATTTAGTGCTATCATTAGTATTTTATCAGTCATCACTCACTCCGAAGGTAATATAATATTACCACGGAATGCTATTGAAATTCAAATTTTTATTTGCTGGAGAGGGGGTATTTCAGGGCATATGGTGCACTTTAGATAAATTGGCTATCCGCATGTTATTGTTGTTTTTATTATTAATTCTAACGACTTAGTAAAAAGCCTCAGGAGGACTTAAAATCCTGGGTTGGGTTAAACTGACGTGCCAGTTCAAGTCTGGCCCGGGGCACCAAAATTCTTTAAAATCAAACAAAAAAGGAGAAACGCTTTCATTCACTGCCGCGTCCCGCCATTGTTGTCGCCTCAAGACAAACGCCCTTTGTAATCTTCATAAGAAAATTTTTTAAGCAAGGTAAATTTCTTGGTCGCAGGATCCCAAGTTCCGATAGATGGCAAGCGCACGCCATTGAAGGTGTTATTTTTTACCATAGAATAATGGGCCATATCTAGAAGCTCGAGGTGGTCGCCAACTTGTAGCTCGTGAGCAAAACTGTATTCACCAATATTGTCGCCAGCTAAACAGGTGGGCCCGCCTAGTATATAATTATATTCAAGTTCTTGCGGCAACCCAGCGCCAACAATATTAGGTCTATACGGCATCTCAATCACATCTGGCATATGAGCAGCAGCCGAAGCATCAAGAATTGCAACGCTTTTTAAAGGTTTAACTATATCAAGCACTGTGGTTAAAAGAGCACCTGTATTAAGCGCGATGGCTTCGCCGGGCTCAAGAATAACTTCAACATTATATTTATTTTTAAAATCAGTAATTAGTTTACACAAAAGTTTTATATCATAGTCACTTCGAGTGATATGATGACCGCCACCAAAATTGACCCACTCTATGTCGTTAAGGTATTGCCCAAAATTATGCTCAACTACGTCTAATGTGCGCTTTAATGAATCAGAATTAAGCTCACACAGTGTATGAAAGTGAAGGCCTGTAATACCTTTAAGAGATTTATTTTTAAACTGATTTAGTTTCACGCCAAGACGTGAATTGGGCTGACATGGATCATATATTTCAGTCTTAACTTCAGAATGCTCAGGGTTAATACGTATGCCACACTTAATTTGCGGGGTTTTTTTTGCCAAAATATCTTGAAAGTGCTCCCACTGGGAAAAAGAATTAAATGTGATGTGGCTTACATATTTAATAAGCTCATTAAAATCTTTGTCTGAATAAGCAGGGGAGCAGACGTGCACCTCTCGCCCAAATTCTTCAAATCCAAGACGAACCTCATCAGCCGAACTTGCAGTAACGCCGGGGAGGTATTCTCTAATTAAGGGGAATACGCCCCACATGGCAAAGCCCTTAAGGGCTAAAATAATTTTACACCCAGTATTAATTTGTACATCGTTAAGAATTTTTAAATTCTTCTTAAGAAGTTCAATATTGACTATGTAACATGGGCTTGGGACCTTTTTAAGATCGAGCCCTTTAAGTATCGAGTGATACGCCATTGTAGTTGTCAATTACCTTCCAAGGGAGACCATATTGATTAAGCTCAGCCATAAATGGCTCGGGATTTAATTGCTCCATATTATAAACTCCTGCGCCTTGCCACTTTTTAGTGAGCACCATAGCTGCTCCAATCATAGCGGGCACACCTGTTGTGTATGATATAGCCTGTGACTGAACTTCTTTATAACATTTTGCATGATCGCAAATATTATAAATATAAACTTTTTTCTTCTTGCCACTTTTAACGCCCTCAATGATTGTTCCAATATTGGTTTTACCAGTATAGTTTTCAGCCAAAGAGCCAGGATCAGGTAAAACAGCTTTTAAAAATTGCAGCGGGATGATCTTTTGGCCTTTATATTCTACCTCGTCAATTCTGGTCATGCCAATATTTTTCATTACACGAAGATGAGTGAGATACTCTTGCCCGAATGTCATCCAAAACCGTGCTTTTTTAAGGGTAGGGAAGTTTTTAACTAAAGATTCAAGTTCTTCATGAAACAGTAGATACATTTCTTTTTTGCCCACTTCGGCAAAATCAAAAGTTTGATGAATACTTAGCGGGTCAGTTTCACACCAGTCACCATCTTTATAAAAGCGACCACGCTGCATGATTTCGCGAATATTTATCTCAGGATTAAAATTTGTCGCGAAGGCTTTACCATGATCGCCGCCATTGCAATCTAAAATATCAAGAGTGTGAATTTCATCAAAATAATTTTTGGCCGCATAGGCAGTAAAAACATTTGTAACTCCTGGGTCAAATCCAGAACCCAAAAGTGCCATTAGCCCTTTTTCTTTAAATCTATCTTGATAGGCCCACTGCCAACTATATGAGAATTTCGCTTCATTGGGTGGTTCATAGTTTGCGGTGTCTAGATAATCAATGCCGGTTTCAAGACAAGCGTCCATTAAAGTTAAATCTTGGTAGGGTAGAGCGACATTAATAAGAAGCTTTGGTTTATGTTTTTTAATAAGAGCTACGACCTCTGAAGTATTGTCGGCATCGACCTTTGCTATTTCAATATTCTTGTTTAAAGTGCTTTTAACAGAGTTTTTAATGGCTTCACACTTACTCAAGGTACGACTTGCCAAAACGATTTCAGAAAAGATCTCTGGCCTAGTCGCGCATTTTTTTACAACTACGTTACCTACGCCCCCAGCTCCTATAATCAAGACCTTGCTCATAGACCCTCCTAAACGTTATTATTGTAGAATGAACTAGCGCTATTTTAGTAAAAGAACAAGAAAATAAAATTAGCGTTGCTCAAAAGTAAATGTACGCTACTTACTTTAAACTAAATGAAGATGATTTTTGAGTACAAAGTCAGCAGGTAGTTATGAGAATCGATATAAATTAAAGCGCGAAAATTGCATTATTAAAAATTACTTATTTAACGCTCAGGCTAAAAAGCACCTCTGCCCCAGTTGTTATCGTTACCTCGAATTATATCTCTATGAGCCAATTTCATCGCGCAGGGATGGGGCCACAGCAGCTAGGGGATGGTCGTTGCCCGATGTTAACCGCTATCCGAACTAAAATTACGACAGTGCGTTTATCGTCCGACTGTCCTACGGGTCGCCGGACTTATTACATCTTTTTATACTCAAATACAATACACAGAATTTAGAGTTGTTATTATTTTTGCAAGGATCTCTTTCATGACTCGTCACCGACTTTATTACGAAGAGCCCCATTATGTGCGCGAATGCCTACGTAGTTCACGGGTAACGGCGAAGCAAATTCATGAACTTAAGCGTGCCCTGGTTGAACAGCTTGAGGTCATCGATCGCAAAAGATTATATGTGCGACTAGGTTTTAAATCTTTGCGTAGTTACTGTAATCTTGGATTAAAATTTACCCGACGGCAAAGTCAAAGTCTTGAGTCAGCCGTGCGCGAATATCGGATAGCGGTCAAGATCGGGTAACGAGTGTCTGCCCACTGTGCGGATTGCACCAATTATATCAAATAAAAAAATCTAGGTTTTATGAAAATTCTTGCGGTGTCATAGAGAGCTAATATACAAGCCAAATCTTTTTAGCACTAAGAATAAAATAACTGGTAGTACAAACCAGCCTAGCATTTTAAAAAATAACACATATGATTCGGATCTATTATCTTTTGACTGAATAGTCCGCACTTCTATATACGGGACTGGGGCGCGCCGATACCACCCAGTAACAACTACCTCTTCATTTTTAAATTTATTAAGTTTAGTAAGAGCAAACCAAATATTAAAAATAGCAAGTGGCAGTTGGTAATCTAAAAAAATGATCCCTGTTTGATCGCGAAGAATCATGTCTTCAGAAAATATATTACCAGCATCGCCGCGACCGATAACTTTACCTTTTAAAATAACGGGGTATGATCTAACTGGCGATACTTTTACAGCTTTTAGAAGTGCCGAAATAACTGTTCTTAAATATGGGCCGCTAGGGTAGCGGCGCAATGTTTTTATAATGCCGCCTAAACTAAAGCCAGCTACGAAAGGTAATGTAAATTCGACTAAATTGCGTTAATACGTTTAGCAGTAAGTGGGTGAGTAGATTGAAGTTCGTAATAGGTGGCCCATGGATTCCAGAGATCCCAGCGCATGACCTGTTTAATAACGTCTGGGTTTAGTACAGCAGCGGCGTCACCTTGAAATGCAAGGGCAATTTCTTTAGAGTTACCTATATTCATAATACCCATAGCTTGAATAGCCATGGTTTTTGCCTGTTTTGACGACTCTACTTCGTTTTGCTTATCAGGAGCCGTGGTTACTAGCCCAAAACCAATCTTTGTTAGCGCAAAAATAAGTGAATTTGGATTTTTTGTGTAGTACACACTAAACTTATCAGCCCAATACTCGCGAGCACGTGAAATAAACATTACTAGGTAATGAGCTAGCAAATAAAAAATGTATGCAATTACTGCCACAATAACCAACCCTTCGCCGCTATTTTTTTTATTACCAGTTTTTTTTCGCTTAGATTGATCGATGCAGATGCGATAAATATGATATAACAATATCGGCACAAGCTGAGCTATTGTCATAATTACAAAATCCCAATGTTTAACATGCCCCATTTCATGAGCGACAACAGCTTCGAGCTCATCTTTTTCAAGTAAGTCAATTATACCTACTGACAGCACTAACCGTGCACTATGCGGAGTTCGACCATAAGTAAAAGCTTGCGGTGAGTCGTCATGAATTATCCCGACCTTTGGGAGCGGTAATTTCTCGTCACGGCAAAGTTTATTAAGAAAACTTTTAAATTTAGGTGGCACCTGCTCAAATTGCAACCATTCAAGAGAGCCAAATAAACTAAGACTCCAATCCATTAGCCAGGGTCCTATAAGAAATTGAAGTCCAATAAACCCAACCAGTATAAATATACCAGCGCCATATGCGATAACGCCGAATCTTTCGAGTGCAATAACTAATTGGTGTGCTGCACACGTTTATCTGGAGTAAATTTATTAACATCTCTAGAATTATTTAAAGTTTCAATTTCTTTTTTATCTAAAAATATACCAAAGCATTTGGGGCACTCTTCAATCTCAAAAGAAAATTCTGGTAAAGCTCCTTTACGTAAAAAAGTGCCGTCACAGGTTGGGCACTTATCTATACAGCTCATCGCTTGGTTTATGCCATTATTGTAATATTTATTAAGTTTTTTTGTATCTTTAATAAAAAAATTAATTTCACCCTGAGCAAGCCATACGCCTTCGCAACCAGTGCAAACATCGACCATAACGGCATTTCGCATAAGTGTTGTCTGAAAAGTCGACTGACATTTTGGGCAATTCATTAGAGTATTCTCGGATAAATTAAAACTTTATTTTAATTAAATTTTAGATTTATTATTAATGCTATTAACGAGTCTAGCTAGCTCATGGCCCAGTAGCTGAGTATCAAATGGTTTTGCCATATGTGAATTAAAGCCGGCAGATATGGCGGTCTTGATATCACTTTCTGCCGCATAGGCGGTCAGTGCCAGTGATGGTATATTGCCGCCATATTCTTTTTCTAGTAAACGAATTTTTTTAATTAGGCTATAACCATCTTCGCCTGGCATAGCAATGTCGCTTAGTAAAATATCAGGCTTAAATTCTTTAAAATAGGTAAGAGCTTCGGCAGCAGACTTGCATGCAATTATTTTAGCGCCATAAGAACTTATTGCTTCAACTAATACGTCAAGAGTTTTGGGCTCATCTTCAACAATCATTACTTTTATGCCCGCGAGATTAGGTGTTTTGTTTGCTGTTTTTTCGCTAGCGTATTTAGTTTTATCTACTTTTTTAGTGGCACTTGACTGTTTATCTGACATCACCGGCAACAAAACTGTAAAAGTCGCCCCACTGCCTAAACCTTTACTTTCAGCGCTAACGGTGCCGCCGTGAAGGCTTACCAAATCACTAACTATTGAAAGACCTAGCCCTAAACCGCCATAGGTTCTAATAGAGCTACTGTCAGCCTGACTAAACCGCTTAAAAAGTTTAGGCAAAAAGTCTGGTTGTATGCCTTTACCCTGATCGATTATTTTTATTGATACATATGATTTAGCGTTTACTAAAGCGGGCTCAATTCTAATAGTAATAGTACTGCCGTCGGCAGAAAACTTAATGGCATTGGTTAGTAAATTCCAGACAATTTGCTGCATACGATCAGTATCGCCCCAGACTATTTCAGTATGAATTTTTATTTCAAGTTCAATTGTTATTTTTTTTTTCTCAGCCAAAACGCTTACCGCTTCAATAGCATATTTTACAGGGGTATCGGGCGAGACTTCAGCAAAATTAGTAGCTAATTTGCCTGATTGAATGCGCGTAATATCTAGCAAGTCATCAATTAATTGTCCCTGGCTTTTAGCCGACTGTTCAATTACTTCTAGCCCATGGGTTAACTTGTCAGGATTAAAATTTTGTCTTTGCATCAGTTGCGACCATGAAAGAATTGAAGTTAGTGGCGTTCGTAACTCATGCGACAAAATTGCTAAAAAAATATCTTTTGCTTCATTGGCGCGTTCAGCCACATCTTGAGCAAGTTTTGCAGCAGCATGGGCGCCTTTTTCTTTCTCCATTAATTTTTTACGCTCTGAAATATCGCGAATAATTGCGGTGACTTTAATTTCGCCGCGAAGTTTCATCGGGCTTAAAGAAATATCTACAGGTAGCTCTCTACCATCTTTTCGTCTGGCAAAAAGTTCAAGGCCCTGGCCCATCGTTCTTGGTTTTGCCTGTATATTGTAACGCTCTCGATAACCAACATGAGCGTTTCTCAGTCGCTCAGGGATTAGTTTTTCAATTGTTTGCCCTACAAGTTCGTCTTTAGTGTAGCCAAAGTAGTTAAGTACCTGTTCGTTTACTAACTCAATTATACCTTGGCTATTAATTGTTATGATCGCATCGTGGGCTGAATCTATCACTGTGCGAAATCTTTCTTCAGATTCTTCAAGAGCAAATTCTAACGCGCGACTTTCAGTGATATCGCGTATTACTTTTGATGAGCCAATTATAGTGTCATTTGAAGTTTTTATTAATGAAGTGGTCATTAATACATCAATAATTTTACCGTCTTTACATCTTCTTTTGGTTTGAAAACCTTCTGAGCGTTCGCCGTGCGCTACTTTTTTTAGAATATCGGTTTCTTCGCCTCTATACTTAGGCGGGATTATAATACTTACGTTTTGCCCAATCATTTCTTTAGCCGAATAGCCAAGAATTTTTTCTGCGGCTTGATTCCAGCTTAAAACAACACCTCTTATGTCTTGACTAATAATAGCGTCATTTGCGTCTGTTACAATTGCCGCTAATAATTGCTTTTCTAAGCCCAATTTATTTCGCTCAGTAATATCTTCTAAACTTATAAGAATTGCTTTATGTTCTTGCAGTTTATCGAGCATCTCGCCTTGCCACATAATTGGGCGCGCTGAAATTAATAATTTTTTTTGTTCGGTATTTTGCGCATTATTGTTGTTTTGCGTATTAATAGTTATCTCAATATCGGTAATTTCTTTGTTTTTTATTAAGGCATTACTTACTTGAAGTCGTAAATTTTGTGAAACATCGTTTGGCAAACCAAAATTTGCAAAAAAATCTTCATCAATATTATTGTTTTGCAAGAAATTAAAATCTTTCCAAAAAGCACGATTTGCAGATATTAATTTCGAATTATTATCTAAAATAACCAGTGGGTGCCTTACAGCCTCTGCAACTGAAATCAAGTAATCTTGAGCTTTTTGCGAACCTCTGATTTGCTCTTTAAGATCGACAATATCGACAAGAGTTATCACCACGCCATCAATTTTATTATCAATTGTTTTATATGGTCTTATTTGTAAGCGCATCCAGTGGCCGCTCTGGGTTTTAATTTCACGTTCTATTAGGGCTAAAGAAGTTATAACCTCAGTCGCGATATCGTT
Source organism: Bdellovibrionales bacterium RBG_16_40_8 (assembly GCA_001769925.1). Classification (GTDB taxonomy): domain Bacteria; phylum Bdellovibrionota; class Bdellovibrionia; order Bdellovibrionales; family UBA1609; genus RBG-16-40-8. The sequence continues at coordinate 15,703 of MEPT01000043.1, read as the reverse complement.
AAGTGATAATTCAAAGTTAGGTTTAATATCACTAAGATGGCGGCCGATGTCGCTAGAATTTAAATTAAATATTTTTTCAGCTTTCGGGGTAAATCTGCGTATGCGTCGATTATTGCCTATTATTACAATAGCAAGTTCTATGCTATTTAAAATGTTATTCAAATCACTACTAAGAACAATTAAATCTGAATTTCTATTTTGCAATTCATCATTTACAGTATTTAATTCTTCATTAGAAGATTGCAGCTCTTCTTTAGTCACTTCATATTCTTCTGCCATTAGTTTTTGTGACTGCTTATTAGCGACCAGGTCTTCTTTTAGCTGTGAGATACGCTTGTCATATTCGCCGTGACCAGTTTTTTTTATTTTTTTTGAAGCAGGTAAAGATGAAACACTTTCAAAAAAAACTATGAAATTTCGTCTTTTTAAAGGCGCTATAGGATTAACGGGCACTACTTCGATATTAACTATATTTCGTTTGTCGTCTACTTCAAAAGAAAGGCCTTCTTGCCTTGCCGACACGTTTTTTTTCATTGCTGATTGTATTGCAGCGCGAAGCCCATATAATAATTCAGGTCGCGCCATTTTAAATAAATTATTACTTGGTAGACCTGATACTGGTTCAAGGTAAGGAACTATTCTACCCTGAAATTGTAATATCTCATAATCAGCATTAATAATAACTGAAGGTGGGGCGTATTTTGCAAGAGAAACTCTTATGACCTCTTTTTGCAAATCACCAGAGTCGCCAATTTTTTTTGATGTTTTATAAATAGGCGCATGAATATCAAGCATTCGTGAACTTAAAGGTAGCCTAATAGTCATGGGTGTCGGAATATTTGTCTTAGCGAAAATTTTATGGGTTTTATCGATTACAGAAAATAGTTTTGAAAAGCCACCTGGGCCTTCTGCTTTACCTAGCCAAAGAATTCCATTTGGATTTAAGGCATAGTGAAAAAGTGGGATAACGCGCTTTTGTAAAGTAGCATCAAAGTAAATTAATACATTTCTACATGAAATAAGATCAATTTTTGAAAGGGGAGGGGCTTTAGTTAAATCGTGATTTGAAAATAAGCAAATATCACGAATTTCTTTATTTATTTTATAGCCACCAGTTACTTTTTTAAAAAAAAGATTTAGTCTTTCTTTACCTACGGTATGTTCAACATCGCTTGAATAAACGCCAGCCCTTGCTCTTTGAATCACCTGATCTGAAATATCAGTAGCAAATATTTGAATTGGTATATTAATTTTCTTTTCATTCAAAAATTCATGCCACATGATAGCAAGTGAGTAGACTTCTTCACCCGTTGAACACCCAGGCACCCATATACGAATAGGTAAATCTAAAGTTTTGTGTTCAATAAGTTTAGTAAAAACTTTATCTTTGAGAGCTTTAAAAGAATCAGAATCACGAAAAAATTCAGTAACATTAATGAGAATATCAGTATAAAGCGCGCTGACTTCATCAGGGTTTTTATCTAAAAACTTTGCATAATGCTCAATACTTTTAGATTTTTTTAACTGCATTTGCCGTAAAATACGGCGCTTAATTGTTGGGTGCTTATAATTTGAGAAATCAATATGCGTATATGTTTGCAACAATGCAAAAATTTTATTTAGCGCTGCGCCTGGCTCGACCTTAGTAACTTTTTTGCTACCGTGATGATGATGTGGGTTTTTAGCAATTTGTGCTAACTTATATGCAACTTCTTTTGGCGTTAATATCAGATCGACTGCTCCTGATGCAATAGCACTATTAGGCATACCACTGAAACTTGTAGATGCTGGATCTTGAGCAATTGTTAGGCCACCTTGTGCTTTTATAGCTTTTAGACCATTAGTGCCATCATTAGCAGTACCTGAGAGAATAACTCCAATAGTTTTTGCTTTATGCTGGCGTGCTAGGGATTTAAAAAAAGCGTCAATAACCATATGCTGACCACGAGTATTTGTACTTCGTGGTCGCAGGTTAAGTGCTCTGTTAGAATATGTCATATTATAATTTGCTGGTATAACGTAAACTAGGTTGGGTTTAACCTTCATACCATCTTTGACTTCAATAACCGGCATTTTGGTGATACGAGATAAAATTTCATGAATAAGACTGTCGCGCGTAGGATCAAGGTGTTGCACAAATATAAAAGCCATGCCTGTATCAATAGGTAGGTTTCGTAGTAGCTCTTTAAAAGCCTCTAATCCGCCAGCCGAGGCACCAATTCCTACTATAGGTACGGTTTTAAAATTAATTTTTTTAATATTTGTAAGAGGCATGCCCAGCCCCGGTTTTAATAAAGTTGCGCACAGACTCTAAAAATTTATTTAATTCAATTGGTTTTCTAATAAACCCCACAGCTTTACTCGCAGGGACTTTATCCATAGCAGTGAGAAAAACAACAGGTACAGAATTAACTATATCTGGCCTTTTTTCTTCAAGCATCGTAAGAAATTCAGGGCCAGACATATCATCCATGCACATATCTAGAAGTATCAAGCTTGGTAATTCGATCTTAGAAAGAACCGAAAGGGCTTCTTTGCCACTTTGAGCAGCATGAATTTCATAATCGTCCATTTCGAGAATAGTTTTATTTAGTAATAAATGATCTGCGCTATCATCAACGATAAGAATAGCAGTTTTTTTAGCGCTAGCGCGCCACTGTCCATCTGGACTAGATTTTGTGGGTTCGACCATGCTTCTCACCTCACTCGATTAAACAAGCCATATTGATCAGTGTGGAGCTTATACCACGTATGTATAACGAGTGCTACATTTAGAATTGTTAATATTTGGTAAATATTTTATTTTTTAGGTCTAACGGCCTCTTGTGGGGCCTTTATACCAGTGTGATTGCGCCAGTTATACTCAGGGCCTTGCTGATAGCGATTAGCCCAGGCATCCCATTTATCTTTTGGTAATTCATGACGAACAGTACCATCTTTATCAAAAATTTCAGGGGAGCGTCCAAAAAGAAAATCAAGAATTCTACTCATAAAACGATCCTAGCTACTTCTTAGTAATTTGACTAGCTAGAAAATAGTTGTGCATTAGCGATTAATACAAGCATCAAAAAAATCATCTACTCTGTCAGGGTCAGGAGTTACGCCACGAGCCCTTTCATAAGCTTCTACTTTACGCATAACACATGCTGCTCTTGCCTCGCTACTAGCCTCAATTTTAGTGCTGCCATGCCCTGTATATTGGCCGTCAGCATCTACAATTTGGTATGACATTATAGGTGCGGCCTGACTTGCTAAATTCATTTCAGCAGCAAAAGTCGGTATTGATGCAAATAAAGAAATAATTGCGATTACTATTTTTATATTTATTCTCATATAGCCCTCTTTTCTTCGTTTCAAACTACTTAAATAGCAAGTGATGGGCCAGATTCATAATTTGATATAACATATTGTAATTACTAAATATTCTTATAACTTTAAGATAATTTTAAAAGCTCTACTGAGATGGCCCTAATGAGTTTTGCTGCAAATACGTCACCAATGTGTTTAATAGTTAGTCACACACACGTGTGTGGAGGCATTAGGTAAACGATTATGAATAATGTGCAAGACCTGGTTATTGCAGAGTTTTCGGCTCTCACCTCATGGGAAGAACGCTATAAAAAAATTATAGCCGTGGGCAAATCAATGCCGCCTTTAGCTATAGAGCTAAAAACCGATGATCGCAAAGTCAAAGGCTGTCAATCACAAGTGTGGTTAGATGCACGCTTAGATGAGAATAAAAAGGTACAGTACCGGGCAGAAAGTGATGCGTTAATTGTTCAAGGACTTATTGCGATTTTGTTAAAGATCTACTCAAACCATACACCTAAAGAAATACTTGAAATAGAACCGTACTTTGTAAAAGAACTTGGATTTTCAGAAAATTTATCACCAAGTAGAGCTAATGGTCTTTATGCAATGGTTAAACAAATCAAATATTACGCATTAGCGTTTCATAGCGTCGTATAAATGCGGTGAGAATCGTCAAAATCGTCAAGCTCTTCGAGTAACTCTTGAAGAGTTTTTAACTGTTCAGCTGTTAAGTCAGTACGGTTTTTTGTAACATACGCAAGCTCAGCCTCATGAACTTGCCAGCCTCGACCAATAAGGGCAGTGCGAATAGAGTCTAGATCTGTCGGACTGCCAAAAAATGAGTAAGACCCATCACTATTTTTTTCAACCGAATTGGCATTAACTTCAATTGCATCTTCTTCAGGGTCAACCACGTTATCTTTCGTGCCGCTAACTAAACACAAGCGGTCAAACATCCAGGCTGATGAATTAGTATCGCCAAGACTACCATTGTGGCGTTTAAAAATATTACGAAGCTCACCAACTGTACGATTTTTGTTGTCGGTCTGACATTCTACAATTACCCCTATACCGAAAGGCCCTTTACCCTCATAGGTGAGCTCTTCAATAATTGAATCATTATCTAGACCAGCTCCTTTACGAATGGCTCGGTCAATAGTGTCTTTAGGGCAAGAAACTTTTTTTGCTGCGTCAACAGCCATTTTTAGTCGTGAGTTGCCTTCGGGATGTGGCCCGCCCATGCGCGCTGCTACGGCAATCTCGCGAGCAAGTTTGGTGAATATTTGACCTTTTTTCTGCGCGTTTTCAAGTTTACTGTCTTTTTTCCAACCCTTGCCCACAAAATACCTCCTGAAATTCTATCTATAATATTTAACGAAAAATATGACGATAGTCTATCTCAGTTAAGTGAGTAAAAGCTCCGACAAAAAGTTAATGAAAGACCTTAGCCTTTTTGCTATTCGCGTATTTGTTATAAGCTTTGTTATAAGCTTAATTATTTTCTTCTAGGCAGCTTTTTTGCGCGCGTAATCTTGATATTTTTTATCAAAGTCGCTTGGTTTTTGACCGCGCTTATTAATCAAGCCTTCTTTGTACCAAGCAAAATGCTCAGCGCAAAAGTGCATGCGCGCAATAGGTTTTTTGCAACCCTCAGCAGGGCAGCGATCAGGCATAGTTTCGACTGATTGAGTTTTATTTTCTTTAGCCATAATGATTCTCCTATGAGTCTTTCTATCGGCCTTTAGTAGGTGCGACTTTAGACTTTAGACTGATATTAAGACTACTGTGGGCTAAGAAGCGAAAAGTCTGGCTGGCCTAGTTCATTTATGAGAAAACCTGTAAACTTACGGTCAGTGAGCATCGTGTAGTGAATAGCCCCCAGTGGTATCATGCGATGCAGCGAAAGCAGGTGAGTGAGCCCTTCTCGGCATAGCTTAGAAGCTGGGCCATTTCTGCTAAGGCGAAGCTTTTCAACAATAGAGTCATAAGTTTTATCTTTTAGTTGAATGAAGTTATCAGGATTACTTGAAGTAAAAACTTCAAGAGCCGCAAGGCATGTAGGGCGTTCAAGAGGCACTCCCCTACGAAACAGGGGTGCAGGGGTGGACTTCAATTTGTGCGTTAATATACCAAATTCGGTAGCTTGTAATTGCACGTTTAGGTTTAGGTTTTTTTTCCAGCCTGCTTGAAAAAACTCCATTGCACGCTGAATGTCGTCTCCGCCTGAAATAGCGAATTGAAGCATTAGCTTCGGAAATTGCTTTAACTCTTGATCATTAAAAGAAGTAATAGGCTTATACTCATAACAAATATTTTCGCCGATTATTGATTTTTCAAGTCCTATGCACCCTGGTCTACCGAGAGCGCCAAAAAGTTCGACAAATTTTTTAAATTGCGGCTCTAAGCCATATACTAGACGCCGCCGCAAATCTTCGTAAGGCATAAGTGCCGGACCAAAGCCGATATAATCTATACGATGTAGTGATCGTTGGTAGAGTTCAGGTGAGTTTTTATATATTGGTATATTTTCTGTGGTTAAACGACGTAAAAAATTAAGTTTTTTTGTTTGATAGAGCTTTAATGCCGTATTGTCAGAATCAATAATTAGAAACTCAACATCAGGTCTAGAAGAATTTTTAATAAAAAATAAAGAATTTGATTTTAAATAAAGCGATCTACCTGATTTATGCTCGGTTAGTCGGTAGGGGCCATAGGTAATTTTACC
>MEPT01000043.1:3509-9624 GCA_001769925.1 Bdellovibrionales bacterium RBG_16_40_8 | reverse complement strand
ATATAAAAAATCTTGATCTGCCGTTTTGAGATAAAAATCAAGTTTGTTAGAGTTAGTTGCCTTAACATCTAATAGATTTAAAAAATTATCTAGTCGTGGTGATTTTTCATTTTTTATTAGGCTAAAGCCGTAAACAAATTGTTCACTTGTAACTTTAACTCCATCGCTCCACAGCCAATCTTTTCTCAACTCACAGTGGTAGTGCAGGCTACTTATTTTTTTGCATATTCGCGCGCCAAAGGGCTCAAGTTTTTCATTTTGATAACGCATAAGCGGGGCATAAAGTGCGTTAATAACGTACGATGAGATAGAGCTTGCGGCGTTAATGGGATCTAGACTTTCAAAGTCACTTTGTACATGTAAACGAAATGTCGAGGGTTCTGCGTAGAGCACAATACAATGTGAAATTATAAGAATTAGCTTAATAAGCAAATTCAGACCATTCTTTACGTAAGGCTTGTGACCAGGTGGGCTCAAAGACGTCGTGATTTATAAATAGCTCAAATCTTGAAAGTGGCACACGTCTAATGAATTCTGCTTTTTGTAACAAAGGCAGATTACTGGCATTTAATGATTCAAGCACCGAAGCTTCTTCTGCTTCTTCAATAAGTTTTCGATGAATTTTTGTGTTTAAAAGGTTATTTAAAAAACTATGTGCAAGTCTAGCATCACGAGATCCACGGCTTACGCTTAATAGATTGATCCATAATGTTGCTCTTTCTTTAGGTAGCACAAAACGGTATGAAGAGTTTTCGCTGATTAGTTTTGCTGCGTTACCGTTTGTCATTTGCGCTAATTTCAGCGAGCCATCTTGCATTTGTTTACGCGAATCGCTTGATAAGATAGTTAGACGTGAGCGTATTTCTTTTAGTTCTTTATGAAGCTCTTCGGTTTGACTGGTTTCTATCCAATTTTTAATTATGGGCTTTAATTTTATTGCAATATTATATATCTCAACCGGTGAGGCGAGTATAGAAAATTTAGCCTTACTGCTTAACATTTCATCGAGAGATTCGTTTGCTAGTGAAATTTGTTCGGTATTTATTAAAAAACCATTAAGCCCCCAAGAAACTGGCAGCAGGTATTTATTGTCTGAATCAAAATCAAAATTTTTAAAATCTATTGAGATATCTTTAAAATGTGAAATATCATCTAATTCAAGAGGCAAAAAAATATTTTCTAAGATAAATGATTTAACTATAAAGCTGTTGATTTGAATTATGTCATAGCTGTTAAAGTTAGATAAGATTTCACGCAATACTTCATATTCGGTTTTTTTTTCAGTAAGAACTATTTTAGTATGAAACGTTTTTTTATAATACTCGATAAATTTAGGGGTAAATAACCCCTGGCGCGCTAGTAACCTAATTTCTGAACTATTTTTGATACGGGGAGTGTGTTTCTCAAGACGGTAAAACCCCCACCACGCCCCCCAGATAAATGAAAATAACACCGCTAAAAAAAATATTTTTAAATATTTTGACACGATTCAAAGTCTAGGTGCAAAGAAGACTTAGCGCAAGATTTTTACTTGCCGTAACCCACAGGATCAAAACCAACATATATTGAAGCGCCTGCAGCGGGGATATAGTTATTGCCGATAAATAAAATACTGTTGGTAGATTGCTCGAACACCCAACCACCACTACCTAAGGGGTTCGTGTCTTTTTGCGGAATAGTGGCTCCGTTTACAGCAACGACTATCGTTTCTGGCTTTGGTATTCTGTTCAAGGTAAAACGATTGGCTAGGGTTAATATGTTGCTTGCAATATTTTTTAGATCTATTGCAAAATCGCCACATAAACTGGTTTTTAGCCCTTTGGTTGCGGCTGTTTCAAAATCTGCATTTACTTCATCGACAAACTGCTCATAGCGAACGCCGATTTTTCTTTGAAATCCTGAGGCGCTTAAAGTACTTCGGCAAGATTCGTCAAAAATTGCCATAGCGTTTACGTTGTAGCGTCTGTTAGCTCCTGTTGATAACGTAAGCGAATCGAGGTAGTCAACAAAGTGCTGAATAGAATAAAGGTTAGAGTTGGTATAGCTTTCATTTAAACTAGATTTAGTATGAGAAAAATCATCTTCATCGCTTAAGATAATAACCGATAAAAAACTGTCTGAGCGTAAAAAACCACTATTTAAGGGCTCATTTAGGGCACTAGTTAAACTCATAAAAGCTCGTTCGTCGGCACTACCATAAATCGATTCTGCCGTATCAGTTAACAGCGCATTAGTTAGAAACACACTGCTGAGATTAGCAGTGTTGTTATCTATTACCCTAATGCCTGAGTATGAATGCCCACTAACAGTTGTGCAGTTACTGTTAAGTAAGCCATCGCGAAACTTTGAGCAATTGTGGTTGCCAGTAAATTCAACTCGATAAGCATCTGTTGTGGTAACGGCCATTTTAAAATCTAAATTTTTTGCAGAAAAATCTTGAATAAAAGCATTTAGATTATCAATTACGTTTTGCTGTGAACTCTCCATTGAGCCTGAGTTATCAATAACCCATAATATATCAACCTTGGCGTTAACATTATTTTTTGTTTGTTTAAATATTTGCGAATCATCAAGAAGTGAAAATGAGGCCCCGCCACCACTGCAACCAAATGTTTTGATGCTAAGTAATATTAGCATGCAAAGTTTAAAGCCTTTTACGATACGCATATAAGCTCCTTTAAAAAGAGTAAGAGATTACATGCAACTAGACTTAAGTCTTGTCGGAGCTATGCGCCATTAGTTAACTTGAGACACTTTTGAGACACTGGAGCTAATTAATTGATTTTTCTAAAGTATAACAGGCGTCTCAGTTTGAGATCGCAAACTAGTTGAAATCAGACGTTAAAAAAGATCAAAAAAAATCAAGTTTTTTTGATTTGGCAAAAAGTTATACACTAACGTGAAAAATATGGCCCAAGGCTTGCTATTAAATTGCTAAGGACAATAGAGGGCGTTATATGCAAGTAAAAGTAAATAAAATGACAGTTTTTGCTACCTTATTGTTACTTTTACTGAGCTTTTCACTTAGTGCCTGTGGGCCAACTTTTCTCAGCACAAAATCAACCCGCGAACAAAAAACATTTGTAGATATTGTAGGTGCCAATACTAACTCACCCACAAAATATGTTATAAATTTTAACCGCAATGATCTAAATCAAGTTCTTAGGCCTAGTGATGCGCCAGAAGAAATAAAGTTTGATACCGAGCTTGCGAGAAAAATTAAAAGTGTAAAAGTAAACAAAAAAGAAGATCTTGAGACAGGCAGTTATGAAGTTCAATTTAAAATCAGCAAAAATAATATAATTAAAACAGTTTTTTTTGATATTAATGATGAAGCGTGGCCTAACAAATCTATTTTAGCAACTGACAAAAATAGCGAATTTGGTCTCAGAATGATCTGCTCAAACGAAGAGTGTGAATCAGCGTGGCTTTTGCTTGGTGAAACTTCATCAAACCAATTTGCAGAAATTAAGTATGAAAGAAAAATAGAATATTTTACGGATAAAAAAAATATACAAAACAATAAGACGAGCGTAGATCAAAAGTTATTAACTGAAGCAATTAAGTTTGGTCTACCGGTTGAGCGGCATTCGGCTAACATAACTTTTGGTAGCAACATAGATGTTCTGGTAGTTAAGCTACCGCCAACAGATAGCGTAGATGAAGATTTTTTCGATACTGATAAAGAAAATATAAAAACACCAGAAATTACTAAAGATCTGCCAATAGAATCTTCTGTCGAACTTGAAACTATTATTGAAAAGCCTAAAGCCATGGGTGGCGCTAAGAAAGGCGAGCCTAACGAATTAACTCTCACTGAAGATTTAAATGCTGTTTATAGAGTTAGCTTGCCAAAACTTTTTTTTAAAGCAAAATCTAATTTTATTTCAGACCCCCTAGAGCTTAAGACTTCTTTTTCAATAAAGCCCATTGAAAGTCAGCAAGAATTTGAGCCTGCGTATCGTATTAGCTTGATTGCTCAGGCATTTGTAAATCAGAACGTAAAAATCTACAAAAATGCCTGCAATATATTTGTTCGTGCGGTAATGAATCTTAGCGGTTACACTGCGGGCAGCCACTATAGTGCTAACGAATTTAACAAGCTTTTTAATAACAAAGCGCAAGGCCTTAATTTATGGCGTCGCGAAAATTATAAAAATCTAACTGGTCAAACTCAAACCCTCGAGCTTTCGCGTCTTACTAATTATCTTAAAAAAATGCCCCAAGCTCATGCAGTTATTGTTCAAGTTGATCGATCACTAAGTGGCAAGCACGGTCACGTGGGCATTTTAACTCGTGAGGGGAGTGATATAGTTATTTATGACTCTAGTCTTAATACTCACGGTCCACGGCGCTCAGTAATTAAAGTCGACAGCATAGTAAACAAGTCACGACCCAAGGTTACCATCTACTCAATGCCTGAGATGATAGTTATTCCACGCGAATCTGTTGATGAAGCGTAAGAAATATCGTTAGTTATTGGACGGCCGCTTTCTTATCATGCCTGTACCCATAAACGAGAAAGCACAAGGCTGCCAACAGCAAGTACTTTTGTTTCAAAATAGGCATGTAACCCACCTTGCCCTACAGAGAGAGACTAGAGCTTTATGACTCATGTTATTTTTTTTAATTGCGAGAACTCTCACCTTTAAATATTCCCTGAAAAACTATAGAGGCGCCGTTTTTAATGATCACATCAAAATCATGGCAGTAATTTATATTTTTAGCATGAGCGCACTTGCCAACAATTGAATACAATTCATCGCCGTTAGTTAGAGACGAAGTAAGTTCTATAACAGTATCTAATGGAGAAGTAGTGGTATCAGTTTCGTACTGAGCTTTATCATATATTTCAATATAAGTGCCAAATAAGTTTAACTGCTTACCCATAGCGGATTTGTCACTATTTTTATAAAAGCCTGCAGCGGCAATAATTTCTTTTTCGATAATAATCTTATTTTCGTGTATTCGTCTCATTTCTGGGCCGTAAATTAAATCTACTAGTTTAAAGGTGATTTCATCTGTAAACGCTGCTTCATAAGGGGCACTTCTTAAAAGATTTCGACACGTTTTTTTGCTATGCTCTTCAGATGCAACCGCAAATTGTGCTATAAATAAAAGTGCGCATACAAAGACTATTAGTATATTTTTTTCTAATGCGCTAATAAGACTTTTCATAAAGTTCCCTCATAATTTACTAAAATAAATTCTAGAGACCTTTACTAGCACAATGCGTTAATTATTGTCAATATGCAGTGGGCTTTAATATACCGCTAACAATAAGTCTGGAGATATTGAGCTCTACGGTTGTTCACTTTCTTTGCAGTTAGAAACTCCTTCAGAGCTAGTATCGCAAACCAAAGCTTTTCTTAGAAGCCCAAATAATAAAACGTCATTTCGTAAAATAACTACTTTGCCTTTTCCGACTGGCGCTATTCCACCATAATGTGCGCATCCAAATAATGATGCTGCACACGCAATAATAACCGCTACATAGATTGCTTTCATTTTGGGTCCTTTCATGTTTTGATAAACTGGAGTTGCTATACTAGTTTAAATAAGATTTTAAATATAAGTCAAACTCGCCTTTAAGATAGCAGGCTATAAGTCCTTAATAGGTGTAATTCTACTTAACTTTTAAATTGGAAGGATCAGAAGGTCGGCCTATTCCAACGACAGGTCTTTTGAAATTGGCATTGTACTATTTTTTAAGTTTCCGAATGGTGTAACATAATATTACTTATCAGAGTCTTAATTGGTGCTTTATATACCTATCGTGCAGCTGAATCGATCTATTAGTAATCCTTTTTTTATGCGAACACAATTGCCATCACCCATCAGGCTTACGCACATTTCAGCTTTGAATTTATGAGTCGGCCGCATTAGCTATAGGAGAATTTATTTGATATTTCTAGAAAAATTTATGTTTTCTGTTTCAAAAAAATATTTTCAACAACCCCTAAAGTAATATTATAACGCGCCGAATAATAGAGAAGTAGACTACAGGGTATTTCTACATTTTGTACGTTTAAGGAGGCAACAATGAAGTCCGCAGTTTCTACTCATATGATATTCTGTCGTTTTTTTGTTTTAACTATCACCTCAACACTCATAG
>MEPT01000043.1:0-3466 GCA_001769925.1 Bdellovibrionales bacterium RBG_16_40_8 | reverse complement strand
GTGAATAAAGGCGAGATCTCTTCGCATGAAAAAGTCGAGACGATAGAAGCCGGTGGTGAAAATTTTTGTTTGTCTACTAACCTTAGAAATACTTATTGTTTTGCAATTTTACGCCACACTCATTTAAATTCTCACATAGCTAGAAATTTGCACCCTAAACCAGTAGTAATCGCTGATTTAGCTGATAAAATCGACATCATTGATTATGTTGAAACAGGATCTGATCACGCTTGCTTGAAATCTAGATCCGGTAAAATCTTGTGCGCTCCTTCTCGTGATAACGAAGCGCCCGCGCCGATTGTGGTACCAGCGGTGGCCAACCTTACATCTATAGACAGTGAATGCTTGATGGCAGACGGCGATGCCAACACAATAAGCAGCTACAATGAAGTAACGAATTCGCAAATGATTTCAGACTTTGATCCTTCAAATTATTTTGTAATTTTTGGGTATCCAACTATTACATCTTTGGCCAACATAGGTCTAAATAACCTAACAGACAACACCAATGGAGTGCGATTAAATAATCCAACCACAGGAACTAGCAATTATCAGCAGTTCAGATTCGATCTCATCGCGATGGCCAATGGTTTTGATGCTAATCATTTATATCGATTCGGAGCAGATATAAAAATTAATACTCTTGGATATTTTGTCCTATTTCTTGATAATCCAAGCATTAGAAGAATCGAGTTTAGCAATGGAGCTATTACGCCCTATAACTTTGAACTCGTAAATCAGTCTATAACTAAAATAAGTTTTGATACTAACACAGTTCAGCGAGTTCGTTACGTTAAGGAGCCAGGTACAAACCTAATGCAAATTTGTGTAAATGGTAAATACATTGCAACATACAATTTTTATAATACAAAAGATTATAGCATTGGCTATAGTAGTGTAACAAATTTGAGATTTCATTTGTCGAGTGGTCAAGCTGACATAGACAACGTTTTTATCGAAAAACGTGCGGTTAAATTTGCCGAATAGTATCTACGGCTTATGAATCAAATTATTTTTTCTGTGATTTTTTTAATTTTACTTGTTGGATGCGCGTCCAATTATAAAGATCAAAGATCACGAAGCATTCATTTTAAAAACGGAGAGTTTAAAAATCCGGTATCTAGTTCAATAAGTTTATGGGATTTTTTAAAAATGCGCGCGTGGGCTGAATATTCAGATTGGCCTGAATATAAAGAAAAACCATATAAAAAAATAAATTCGGCAAGGGTTGATGGCGAAATAATTAATATTACCCATATTAATCACTCTACTCTCCTGATTCAAACTCAAGGCATAAATATTATCACCGACCCGATATACTCATACCGTTGTAGCCCGGTACAGTGGGCTGGCCCAAGTCGAGTGGTGAACCCTGGCGTTCGTTTTGAAGACCTCCCAAAAATTGACGTCGTTATCATAAGTCACGATCATTATGATCATTTAGATTTAGATACTATTGAAAGATTAGTGGAGCGTGATAATCCAAAAATTTATTTAGGTCTAGGCGCCGGCAGACATCTTTCTTCAATGAATAACGTAACTGAACTTGATTGGTGGGAGTTTTCTCAAGTGAATGAAAAATTAAAAGTTAATTTTGTGCCAGTTCAGCATTTCTCAGGCAGAGGGTTGTTTGATCGAAACTCTACACTTTGGGGTGGTTACGTTTTAGAGTTTCCTGCAAAAAAAATATATTTCGGCGGCGATAGCGGCTATGCCTCTCACTACCAAGACACCTATCAAAAATTTGGGTCTATCGATGTTGCCTTGATTCCGATTGGCGGTTATGACCCTCGTACTTTTATGAAGTATGCACATGTAAACCCTGAAGAAGCTGTAAAAGCGCATTTAGATTTAAAGTCAAAAAAAAGCATTGGCATGCATTACGGCACTTTTCAGCTAACTGCTGAAAAAATAAATGACCCAGTTGATGAGTTAAATATAGCTAAAGAAAAATACAATATATTGCCAGCAGATTTTATAGCAGCTGAATTCGGGCAAACTGTTGTTATAGGTGAGGGTTTATGAAATTTCATTGAGCTTTCTTGACATTTCATGATTTTTCATGATATCCTGCCTAAGATTAGGAGTTCCGATGAAAGCTAAGAAGTTTGCCACTCAAATCGATGAAAAAGTCCTAAAAGATCTCAAAAATTACGTCAAGAAAGAGGACCGTACCATTTCAAGTGTTGTCACAGAGGCCGTCGCCGAATACCTTCACCGCTCAAAGCTTCGTCCCGCTTTTCGCAGTGCCATGGATGAGATTTTAGACGAACACCAAGAGCTCCTTAAACGATTGGCTAAATGAAATCCATACTCTACCCCACCCTAACGGAAACGCTCGAGCTCCACACCCGACTTATTGACCGTTTTGGCGGCAAAGGTGGAGTGCGCGACATGGGGCTACTTGAGAGCGCGCTTATGCGGCCGCAAACAGGCTACTACAAAAGTTTATCACTTGAGGCGGCTGCACTTTTACAAAGCTTGGCGCAGAACCATGCTTTTATTGATGGCAACAAGCGCGTTGCCTTTGCCACAACTGCGATTTTTTTGCGAATGAATGGTTATCGATTAATAGTCAATACTGATAATGGCGTGTTATTCATTATCGATCAAGTCATAAAAAATAGAGTCGATATAAATGAAATTGCTAGTTGGCTGGAAAAACATATGAAGGCCGTATAAATGGCATCTTTTTGTTTTCATCCATATGATAGATATCAGGTACTTAGAATGATAGTTTTTAGTGCTATCTTATAATAAGGGAGGCGGTAGCTATGAACACAAAATCCAAAAAAATCTTTCGCGACCCTGGCCGACGATCTTAAGAAAATTCGAATTTTTACTTGAAGGCTCAACGAAAAAATCACTTGCAAAATTGTCCATTATACTGGACAATTAGCTATGTCGTTTCTGATCCGAACGTGTGCTGAATATGACGGTTGGTACGAAAAGTTAGATAGACTGTCGCAAGCACAAATTGAAAAGCGCTTATCAGCTATTAAAAACGATGAGCACTTTGGACACACTCGGCATATAGAAGCTGGGTTATGCGAACTAAAATTTAATAACGGCATTCGCATATATTTTTATCGCTCGGGAACAAAAGAAATAACCCTGGTGTACGGAGGTACGAAGCATGGGCAAGACAAAGACATCAAAAAAGCGAAAGTCATTTTCAATAAATGATGTTCTTATTGTAAAAGCCGGCGCTGGTCTTAAAGCTAAGCCACATGATCCCGACAGTAAACTCAGAGATCTACAGTTTATTGCCGAAGCACTTGCGCAGGCAATTGTAACAGGTGACAAAAAATCTTTTTTGGATATTTTAGCCGCCCATATCAAATCAAAAAATATCTCTGAAATAGAAAGGAAGACAAAGATCAACCGTAGTACAATTTATGCTGCTATTGAAAATGACGCCAACCCTACACTAGACACGATAATTAGCTTAATTCAAAAGAGCGCA
>MEPT01000042.1:51189-53467 GCA_001769925.1 Bdellovibrionales bacterium RBG_16_40_8 | reverse complement strand
GGGACGCATTTTTAAATTCAAAAAAAATGCGTTGAACGCGCTTTTGCTAAAATAAAAATTGGTGATCCGCGATGGACTTGAACCATCGACCCTCCCCTTAAAAGGGGGATGCTCTACCAACTGAGCTAGCGGATCACTTTTTTGCATTTCGGCAAGTCAGCTAATTTCTGAGAAATGATCATTTCTGTCAATAAGTTGATGCGGTGCTTGTGAGTAAAAAATGAATAAATTTAAAATAAAATGATTTTGCGGTCTAATAGTAGGGTAGGGGGAGGTTACGGCGTACCTTTTAGAACAGTGGTTTAAGCCAAAGGGTCTGATCACGTCCTGGCCCTACTGAAAGAACATCGATAGGAGTGGCAAGCTCGCTGCCTATAAATTGGGCATAATCATGAGTGTTTTTTGGTAAATCCTTCACGTTTTTGATGTTCGATATGTCTTCGTTCCAGCCAGAAAGGCTTTGGTAAATAGGTTTGGCGCGTTCGAGATCGCCTGGGCTAACTGGGTAATCCTTAACTATCTGACCATCGAGCTCGTAGGCCGTGCAAATTTTTATTTCTTTAAAGCCGCTCAGTACATCAAGCTTCATTAGCGCAAGACTTGTTATGCCGTTGATGCGTAGTGCGTAACGAAGGGCAACGAGATCAAGCCAGCCGCAGCGCCGAGAGCGACCTGTGGTGGCGCCGAACTCTTGACCGACAGTGCGCAAACGTTCTCCTATTTCATCGCCCAACTCAGTAGGAAATGGCCCTGACCCCACACGAGTTGTATAAGCCTTGGTTATGCCAATAACCTTGTCGATAGCTCCTGGGCCAACACCTGTTCCGATGCAAGCTGACCCTGCTAAAGTCGAAGAGCTTGTAACATAAGGGTAAGTCCCATGGAGGATATCAAGAAGAGTACCTTGAGCTCCTTCAAAAAGAATTTTTTTATTTTGCTTAAGCGCTTTATGAACTACTAGTGAAGTATCGCGACAACGAAATGGCGCAAGTTTTTCAGCCGCTTTCAAAGCATTTTCTAAAACTTTATCGATTTGCACAGGCGAACTTTTATACATTTTTTCAAGTAAAAATTTTTTTTCTTTAAGTGATGCTGCCAATTTTTCTTTTAAAGTATCTTCATTAAAAAGATCTCCGAATAAAATAGCCTTACGTGAAGCACGATCTTCATATGCGGGGCCAATGCCCTTACCAGTCGTACCGATTTTTTCTAGTCCTGCGGATTTTTCACGAGCTTGGTCAAGCTCACGGTGGTATGAAAGTAAAACAGTTGCTGAATCAGAAATTAAAAGCTGTTTTGCGTCTTTTAAAAGACCATTTTTTTGTAATGCTGAAATCTCTTCTGCAAGCTTTTCGATATCAAGAACAACCCCGGCGCCGATTACGCACACTGCGTTTTGGTGTAATATTCCAGAAGGCACAAGATGTAGCACAGTTTTTTTTCCGTCTACGACGAGTGTATGGCCTGCGTTTGCGCCTCCTTGATAGCGAACAACGTAATCAGATTGTGATGAGAAAACATCGACAACCTTACCTTTACCTTCATCGCCCCATTGAGAGCCAATAACAATAATTCCTGGCATAGCTTTTTACTCAAACACAAAGGGTTGACTTAGGCACTCATTGAAGCGGCAAGTTATCTGAAGACTTAGCAGTTTTAAGAAAATTAATGAGTTTATCTACCGCCATTTGTGAGGCCTGAAGGTAAGCTTCTTCGGTATGAGCGCCAACATGGGGGGTTAAAAGCACTTGCGGCAATTTATGAAGCCTTGACTCTTTGGCTAGGGGCTCGTTTTCAAAAACATCAAGTCCTGCGCCGGTCAGTTGCTTTGACTCAAGTGCTGCCACAAGGGCGCGCTCATCTACAACCCGCCCGCGTGAGGTGTTTATTAGGATGGCACCTTCGTGCATCAGATCAATAGTGTCAGCGTTGATGATATGACGAGTTTCATCAGTAAGCGGCACATGAAGAGTAAGAATTTCTGCCTCAGCGAGAACTTCGGTTAGTCCCATGCGCTCAAGTTGTAACTTTTTAAATACTTCATCTTTTTGATAAGGGTCATAAACTCGCACCTGGGCACCGAAAACTTTTAACAGTTCTGCAACGCGTGAGCCAACACGCCCGAGCCCTATTATACCAACAGTTTTACCCTTTAACTCATATCCTGCACTAAGTTCATCTTTAGAGCCGCCGCTACGTATAACCCTTATTGATTCGCAAAGCCTACGCAAAACCCCCAAAATAAGAAGCATTGTGTGCTCTGCTGCGCCTTCGGTGT
>MEPT01000042.1:42045-51156 GCA_001769925.1 Bdellovibrionales bacterium RBG_16_40_8 | reverse complement strand
GTAGTGAGCTCTAGATCGATGTGATCGTACCCGCTGGTGGCTGTAACAATAACTTTTAAATTTTTTGCTACTTCAAGAAATTTAGCATCGATTTTCGTGCGACTACGAATGAGTAAAGCTGTGGCTTGCGACAATATTTCTGCACTTGGTTTTTTTTGCGCCTGAATGATTTCACCTTGGATTTGTTGTCGCAAGCTTGTAATAGCCTCGGCAGAATAGCGGTCAGTTATAAGTATAAATTCTTTAGCCTTCACAGATATTTCTTGAGTTCTTCATTAGCGGCATCAAGATTTTCACGATTCATATTGGTAAGTTGTGGTGAGGCATGTGAGAAATCTTTTAATGCGTGATAGATAATGTCAAATAGCGCAAACATATCATCATCGGTAATATATCCTAGATGGCCGATGCGCAATATTTTACCCTTAAGCTGATCTTGTCCGCCAATAAGCGTGAGATTATATTCTTTTTCGATATGGTCGCGTAGTTTTTGGCTGTCTACGCCGTCGGGAACAGTTAATGCAGTTACCGAGGGGCTAGGAGCTTTAGAAAAAACCTGCAGATGCAAATGAACGGCTGCTGAGCGCGTTGCCTGGGCGAGACTTTGAATACGCGATAAGGTCTCCATTTTATTTTTACCAGAGAGAAACTTAAGTGAAACGTCAAGTGCTCGCACAAGAGGTACAATAGCACTAAAATGGGTTTCACCTTTTAATAAACTTTTCTCTTCAGGTTTTAAATCCCAATAGTATTTTGGTAACTTCGATTTTTCATAAAAACCCCAAGCTTTTTGTGAAAGGGCAATAAAACTAAGACCCGCAGGCAGCATAAAAGCTTTTTGTGAACCGCCAATTACAACATCTAGACCCCAGTCATCCATCTCAAGCATCATGGCGCCGACGGCAGTAATGGCGTCGACAATAAATATAGTTTCATCATGTGCTTTTATAACAGATGCTATTTCGCGAATCGGATGAACAGTAGCTGTACTGGTTTCGCAGGCTTGAATCAGTATAGCTTTAGTTTTCGGGTGATCATTTAATTTTTTTTCTACTTCTTGAGGAGTAACGGCTTCTCCCCAAGGTACTGAAAGAGTGTGCACCTTAAGGTTAAAGGCGTTACTAATTTCGACCCAACGCTGGCCAAATTTACCAGAAACAATACATATAACTTCGTCTTGTGGAGAAAGGGTGTTGACTAGAGCTGACTCCATTGCACCCGTTCCGGTAGAGCTATGCATGAAAACCGATTGTTCAGTTGCAAAAGTTTCTTTTAATTTCTCAGTAACACGGCGTAAGCACTGTTCGAACTCTGGTGTGCGGTGGTGAATCATCGGTTCACCCAAAATCTTTTCAATATCTGGGTGAAGTGGCACAGGCCCTGGCGTCATAAGCCGATAAGGATTTTTTTGCTTAAAAAACATACAATTACTATACTTAAATTCAGAAGTTGAGTCAGCCGCTTTTATCGTGCTACTGTGACATTATGTCGCGATACATTTTGTCTTTTATAGGATTTATGGTGATTTCTGGGTGCGCTTACCGGTTTGGATATGTGCAAAGAGATTTGCCTGAGGGTTATAAGCAAATTGCCATTCCTGTTTTTAAGAATATGACTCAAGAGGTTTCTATTGAGCGCTTCTTTACTAACGAACTTATTCATCAATTTGGCCGCTCTCAAGTAGCTAATGTAGTGAGCGTGGCTGATGCGCCCGCCACAATCGAGGGTAGGATAACAGATATTAAATATGTTCCTGGCGGCCAGGTGAATGGCAATAAGTCTTCAGAAAACAAAATTGGTATACCTAGAAATAGTGTGCTTACCGTTGAATATCGAGTGCTGGTTAATGCAGACATAGTCTTGCGAAGAAACTCTGATCAAAAAGTTCTTTGGCAGGGTAGTTTTAGTAACGAGAGTGTTTACGCTGCCCCACAGGTTGGTCTAAATGTTGTTAACTCTGTCAATGCACTTTATAATAATTCGGCACGCATAAATTTGATTGAGCACATGGCTCACGATATGATGGCTGAAGCTCATGACCGTATGACGGAGAATTTTTAATGGCTATTGTCGATTGGGATTTACGAAAACTTCAGCTAAACCTAGATAAAAAATCACCAGCGGCCGTTTATTTTCTTTACGGCGAAGAAATTTTTTTATTAGATGAAGCACTTCGTGCCATAAAAATGAAAGTGTTAAAAGAAGGTGCGCAAGATTTTAATTTTGACTCTTTTTTAGCCTCCGATGTTTCAGTAAGCCACGTGCGTGATGCGGTCGAAACTTTGCCGGTTATGTGTGATAGGCGTTTAGTTATTTATAAAAATGTTGAACATTTGAAAGAAGACGCATGGTCTGAGCTTGAACCAGTGCTGGCAAATACGCACGACACGGCAACGTTGGTGCTAGTCGCAAGTAAAATTGATAGACGTAAAAAATATATTAAACAGCTTCAGGCTAAGGCCGTTTTTGTTGAGCTTAAAAAACCTTTTGATAATCAAATTCCTATGTGGATCGATTATATAGCTCATCTTAACAATGCTAAACTCTCTAAAGACGCAATCTCGGTTTTACAAGAATTAGTTGGCTCTAATTTAAGCGAAATCAATAATGAAATTAAAAAAATTCAGCAATATGTTGGCTCTACTTCTAAAACCATTGAATTGCAGGATGTTTTGCAAGTGGTATCGCGGGCGCGCATTGAAAGCGTATTTAATCTAACTGACGCTATAGGTCGCCGTGATCGTGCTCACGCACTTGTATGTCTAGCGAATCTTTTAGAGCATGGGCAAAACGAAGTTGGTGTGGTGGCGCTTATCCACCGACAAATTCGAATTTTAGCTGCCATATATGAGGCACAAAAATCAGGCCTTAGTGGTTTGCGTTTATCACAAAAAATTGGTGTGCCAGAATTTTTTATGAAGCAGTATCTTGAACAGACTCGCTTGTGGGGTAAAGAAAAACTCACTGACGCCATTTCGGCTCTGCACGAGACAGACAAAGCGCTAAAATCGTCACCTGTGTCGTCGCATATTTGGTTAGAAAATTTTATTTTAAAAACCTGCTAGCACTTACAATACAAACTAGACTTAGTTGCTACTTGGCTAAGGTCTGGGTAAATACCTCAAATCAAATTAAACTGGGCGTAAAGTTACGGCGTACCTTTAGCCGATGAGGTAGAATGAAGCCCTTTCTCCCGGTTCAGATTGATACTAAAAAAATAGCGGTGCAAAGCCGTAGACTTCCTAGAAGAAAAATTAATAAAACTGTAGGCCTACTGGCGCGGGGTAAATACGTTCTTGTTAATACCTACGAAATCGGTGAGGGCGGTATGCTTATTGACTCGCCACTGGCTCTGATAGAGGGGCAAAAGGTTGTATTGACAGTGAGAATTCCCAACATCTTACATGGGGTTGTAATGTCTAAGGTTATATATATTGTAGAACCTAATGGTGACGTTACAACCCATCGCTATGGCATTGAATTTGATAAAATCGAATTTGATATAAAAAGAAAAATTCGTAATTTTGTGGCCTCTGGTTCAATAGAGACCACAAGGTAAACTTAGAGCCCAGCGACCTGTTTTGAAATACGACTTATGCGACGTGCAGCGCGTTTGAAGTGAACAGCGCCTTTTTGCGCAGCCTTATCGATTTGGCTCATAAATTCAATGAGTGCTTCTTTAGCTACTTTGGCGTCTTTTTTCTGTATGGCAGTAATTATCTTTTTCTCAAAAGTCTTGGCCCGGCTACTCCACGAAGTATTTCGTGCTTGACGACGTAGCGATTGCCTAGCGCGTTTGATAGCCGATAGGTGCCGACCTTTAACAAGTTTTTTCTTTGCGCCAGTGCTTTTAGCTCCAGCAGATTTTTTTTCAGCAGCTTTTTCTTCGGCCAAGGTATCCTCCAGGAATGATTATTGAGCGCACACCACTACCACAGGCAAGGTTAGGTGGCAAGCACGTCATCTGAGGCTTTAATATAAAATATGGTAAAAAAATCATGCTTTTGTTGATGGTAATAAACGTGTAGCCTTTAATGTTGAAGAACATTGAAATTCTAAAACAACATGAGTGATTATAGGGCCAGTGCTGCGAATACTGTGAAAACTGCGAATAATGACATATCAGATGCAAACCCATCTATTCTGCGGTCCGCAGCCGCTATATCGATAGCCACGTTTTTGAGCCGAATTCTCGGTATGGTTCGAGATATGGTCATGGCCGCTGTCTTTCCGAGAATGGTATCTGATGCCTATGTAGTGGCTTTTCGTCTACCTAATCTTTTTCGGCGAATTCTTGGTGAGGGTAGTTTAGCTGTTTCATTTATTCCACTTTATGTCGAGGCGCTCAATAAAGACGCTGATGAGGCAAAAGCTTTTTCTAACGCTATTTATTCGATGCTTGCTGCACTTACAGCAACCCTTTCAGTTCTGGGTTCAATTTATATGCCATGGATAATGGTGCATTTGGTGGGTGGTGAGGGGTATATGCAGATACCCGGCAAATATGAACTAACAGTTTTTTTAGCAAGAATTATGTTTAGTTATTTATTTTTAGTTACTACCTATGCTTTTTATATGGGAGTTGCTAATGCCCATAAGATTTTTTTTCTTCCAGCAATGGCCCCGGCTGGATTTAATTTAATTATGATCGCGATGGCTTTTTTTCCGCAATGGCAAATGCCAGGTGATCAACTAGCTTGGAGTGTAATTTTAGGTGGAGTGCTACAACTAATTATGGCAGTGTGGCCACTACGCGGCCTAGGTGTGACTCCACGTCTTACGTTTCAATGGGCAGTGAAAAACGTATCGCGGTTTTTTAAGGTGCTGCTGCCGAGTCTTTTAGGCATGAGTGTGGCGCAACTCTTGGGTATTCTTAATGTGAATTTTACTTCACGGTTGTCACAAGGATCACACTCTTTTATTTATTTTGCCGATCGGCTTTTAGAGTTTCCGCAGTCTCTTCTTTCAGTGAGTCTGGGAATGGCACTTTTACCAACTCTTTCTGAATTGTGGGTGCGTGGCGAGAGAGAGAAATTTATCTCAACAGCACAAAGGCATGTTAGGCTTTTGATGGTACTATCATTACCAGCTGCGGTTGGGCTTTATGTGCTTTCAGAGCCTATAGTTAGAGTTATTTATGGTAGAGGCGAATTTGCCGACAATGACATTATTATTACATCACAAATAGTCGCAATTTACTCAGTAATTTTGGTCGCAAGTGGCATTCACCGTGTTACGGTGCCAGTATTTTATGCAGTGAAAAATACCTGGTTGCCTGCAGCCAATTCGGCATTTTGCCTGGTGGTGCATTTTTTTGTGGCGAGTTGGGCGACAGATCATTATCAACTTCAGGGCTTAGTCTGGGCCACAGCCTTTACCGGGACATTAAATCTGCTTGTGCTACTAGCATCATATAAACTTATTTTTGGCGACCTAGGCGCCAAAAGTTTTATTTATTCGGTGGCACGACTTATACCTTCGCTCGTGATTATGGCTATTACGGCTTCGTGGGTAAATAGTTGGGTGATTAAAGTTATGGCTGGTGTGGTCGCTGGTATTTTACCGTCACTTTTAGCACTACTACTAGCTATAGTAGCTGCTGTGTTGGTATTTTTCTTAGTTAATCGTATACTTCGTCACCCAGAGGCCAACGAAGTTTTGCATATGGTAATAAAAAGATTGAAATGAGTTTATAGTGGTAGCCGATCACTTTCACGTAAATTAAGTAGTGACTTGACATAAAGACCGTAAGAAGAATCTGGCATCTGCTCTGCTACCGAAGTCAGTTGATCTAAATTAATAAATCCCTTGCGATAGGCAATTTCTTCGATGCAGGCTATTTTAAGGCCTTGGCGAGATTCAACAGTTTTTACAAATTGTGAGCTATCTAATAACGAATCATGTGTGCCTGAATCAAGCCAAGCCATGCCGCGCCCCATGGCTATAACTGACAATGATTTTTCATAAAGATAAAGACGATTCAAATCGGTAATTTCTAGCTCATTTCGGGCCGAAGGTTTTAAAGATTTGGCTTTTTTTACAACCGATGAGTCATAAAAATAAAGTCCAGTTACCGCCCAATTAGATTTTGGGTTTTCAGGTTTTTCTTCTATAGAAAGCGCCGTGAACTTTTCATCAAATTCAATAACGCCAAAGCGATTGGGGTTAATCACGTGGTATGCAAAGACGGTGGCGCCTTTTTCTTGTGAAACAGCTTCATTTAAATATTTTTGCAAATAGTTTCCGTAAAAAAGATTATCGCCTAAAATTAAAGCGCATCGATCATTATTAATGAAGTTTTCGCCAATAATAAACGCTTCGGCAATGCCGCGAGGTTTTTCTTGTTCGGCATAAGAGAGGTTAAGTCCTAATTTTTCTCCAGATTCAAGCAGGTCACGAATGAGTGGCAAATCGCGTGGTGTACTGATTATAAGAATATCACGAATGCCCCCAAGCATAAGAGTAGAAAGCGGATAATAAATAGTGGGCTTATCGTATATCGGAAGTAGCTGTTTACTCACAGACTTTGTTGATGGGTAAAGGCTAGAGCCGCTACCGCCAGCTAGAATAATGCCTTTCATGTTAATTTCTCCAATTAATTTATTCAACTATGTCAGTGTTTTTTTGCTTTTATTTTTTCTATCCAGTTTGTATTAGTCAAATACCACTTAATTGTTTGTTTTAGCCCGTCCTCAAAATTTTTATATTTTCGCTTAAATCCTAGCTCAGTTTCGGCCTTTTTGTCGTCAATTGCATAGCGCCAATCGTGGCCAGGGCGATCTGTTACGAAGTGTATAAGTTCATCATATTTTTTGCCACTTTCGCGCGGGTGAAGTTCATCAAGAGTATGGCAAATGGCTTTAACTACATCGATATTTTTTCTTTCAGCGCGACCACCAAAGCAATAAGTTTCACCGGGGCGCCCGCTAGTTAGCGCCAGTAATAGACCCTGCCCATGATCTTCAGTATGAATCCAGTCGCGCACGTTCTCACCTTTGCCGTAAACAGGCAGTGGTTGTTCATGCAAGGCACAATCGATCATACGTGGGATCAATTTTTCGGGAAATTGCCTAGGGCCATAGTTGTTTGAACAGTTCGTGACTATTACGGGCAGCCCGTACGTGTGTTGCCAGGCGCGCGCTAAATGGTCTGATGCAGCCTTTGAGGCCGAATAGGGAGAATTTGGCCTATAGGGGGTCATCTCGGTGAAATAACCACCTTCGCCAAGTTCACCAAATACTTCGTCAGTAGAGACATGCAAGAAACGAAAAGCAGATTTTTTTTCGATGTCTAACTCTTGCCAATGTTTTCTAGCGGCCTCGAGTAAATTAAAAGTCCCGCTGATATTTGTTTCAATAAAAGGTTTTGGTCCGGTAATAGAATTGTCGACATGTGATTCAGCAGCCAAGTGAATGATATCTGTAATCGCAAATTTTTTTAGTGTTTTAAGGACTAAATCAAAGTCACTGATGTCCCCATGTATAAATTCAGTTCGATTATGATCAATCAGTTCTTCAATGTTGCCAAGGTAGCCGGCATATGTGAGTTTGTCATAGAGGATACAACGCTCATATGTTGACAAATTTTGCGCAGATGCAGCGAGTCTAGCTAGTGTGCTACCAATAAATCCCGCAGCCCCTGTTATAAGTAGATTTCGTTTCATGGTATATATAGATGCTCCCTTTATGCGGGCATTCTAATTAGATCGGTTAACTTGTCAACAGTACACACATTACAAAATTTCAGTGGAGATGCCGGTGTAATAAATAACGCGCCTGCGACACATAAAAGCGTCTGGCACCTTTTCTTGACGCAATAGTTTTTAATCACATAGAACCAAGGCCATGATTGAAATATTAAAGACAGAGCTACCAGATCTTGTTTTAATTAAACCTAAGGTGTTTGGTGATGCACGTGGGTTTTTTCTAGAATCTTATAACGCAAAAGAAATGCTAAAAAATGGATTTGCACAAAATTTTGTGCAAGATAATCAGTCGGTTTCAAGTTTTGGCACACTACGCGGGTTACACTATCAAAGGGGTGAGTACGCCCAGGCAAAAATATTACGCGTAATACAAGGCAGGATTCTTGATGTAGTTGTCGATTTACGCCCAGATTCAATAACATACAAGAAATCTTATGCTGTTGAATTAAGCGCTGAAAATTATTTGCAAATTTTTGTCCCGCGACAATTTGCCCACGGGTTTGTTGTTTTAAGTGAGTCCGCCACCGTAGTTTACAAATGTGACAATTATTATAGCCCTGAGCATGAAGGCGGAATTTATCATGCTGATCCTGAGTTACAAATTGACTGGCGTATACCTCAAGACAGGCGAATTCTGTCAGCAAAAGATCAAAAACTACCGAGCCTTAAGACGGTGATTGCTACAAAAGATTGGATAGCTAGGTGAGCCCAGGCATAGTCATTGTAGGCGCAACAAGCCAGTTGGGTTTAACGCTAAAAAAAATTAAACCAGAGTGGACATATTTAACCAGAGATCAGCTTGATCTTTGCAATACGAACTCAATTCAAAAATACTTTGCTACAAAGACAAAGATTATTGTAAATTGTGCGGCCTTCACTGCGGTTGATCTAGCAGAGCAAAAAAAAGATGCGGCTAGGCAAATTAATGTTACTGCGGTTAGCGAACTTGCAAAGTGCTGTGATCAATTTATTCACATATCAACTGACTACGTATTTTCAGGAGATAAAGGGTCTCCATATACTGAAGATGACGAACCTAAGCCAATTAATTATTATGGTCAGACAAAACTTCAAGGTGAAAACACAGCGCTAGAGCATAATAAGAACACAATTATTTTTCGTACTTCTTGGCTATATTCTGAGTTTGGCGCAAATTTTGTAAAGCGTATGCTTGAGTTGGCAAAGACACGTGATCTTTTAAAGATCGTTAATGATCAAACGGGCACCCCGACCTATGCTCGTGATTTGGCTAGAGTAATAATATTAGCGACGCAAAATGAAAGTGCCATGGCTTGCGGTATTTATAATTATTCAAATGAAGGTGAGTGCACATGGTATGATTTTACCCGTGAGATATATCGCTTAAAAGGTATTCATACTAAAGTTGAGCCTATTTTGACTGCAGA
>MEPT01000042.1:40230-42024 GCA_001769925.1 Bdellovibrionales bacterium RBG_16_40_8 | reverse complement strand
CCGTCGGCCGCGCTATAGTGTTCTTGATAAAACAAAAATAAAATCGCAGTTAAATATAAAAATACCTGATTGGCGAGACAGTCTTGCCGCGTTTTTCGAAGAGATCTAAGC
Source organism: Bdellovibrionales bacterium RBG_16_40_8 (assembly GCA_001769925.1). Lineage (GTDB taxonomy): Bacteria > Bdellovibrionota > Bdellovibrionia > Bdellovibrionales > UBA1609 > RBG-16-40-8. The sequence continues at coordinate 41,913 of MEPT01000042.1, read as the reverse complement.
GGTTATGAGAATTCTTTTTACGGGCGATTATGATTTAACTTACAACCGAACTACTATCATTAGGGAAGGGTTGACTAAACTTGGTCACCAAATTGTTGAATTGCCGTTTAAGAAGCGAAGCCGAGAAAATCAAAAAAAGATTTTGGTCGAAGCTGATAATTGTGATTTTATCTTTATGCCTTCATTTACCCACCGTGAGGTTGGGTATGTTAGAAAAACTGTAGGCAAAAAAAAATTTATTGTATTTGATCCGCTTATTTCGCGTTATTTAACAAAGGTTCATGATTATAAACTGGTTACCAAATGGGGGTTATCGGCGTTACGAAATTATTTGCGTGATCTGCTGTCAATGCAATATGCTGATCTTGTTCTAACCGACACCAAAGCGCATCTTGGGTATTTTCATAGCACATTTCGTATTCCTTTAACTAAAATGGACACACTTTATATAGGCAATAATTTTTCTGACTACTACCCATCAACAAATAAACGAATTACTGATTCAATATTTCGCGTCGGTTTTTACGGTGGATTTATTCCGCTTCAGGGTATAATGAATATTCTTGAGGCAGCCGAAATTTTGCATGAGCAAAGCGATGTTAGATTTGATCTTATTGGCACGGGGTTTGAGTATGAAAAAGCTAAAAAATTTGTCGCGCAAAAAAAATTATCCAATATTAATATGCCTGGCTGGGTAAATTTTCCTGATTTGCGTGAGCGTATACAACAATTTGATCTAGCGTTAGGTATTTTTGGTGACACTAAAAAAAGTGATTTAGTTATACCAAATAAACTTTTTCACTACGCAGCTTGTGCCAGACCAATAATCACTAAAGATAGCCCAGCCGTGCGAGAAATCTTTGCTGATAAAGAAGATTTAATTTTAACCTCTTGTCACCCAAAAGACATTGCCGAACAGATTGCTAAATTAAAAAATGACTATAATAAACGTGAAAGTATTGGGCAAAATATTTATAAAAAATTATTAGAAAATTATTCAGAAGTTCAAGTAGCAACCAAGCTGATAGAGCTTTATAAGCGCCATTTGTAAATTTTTATTAGCTGTCAAGGAGCAAATTCTGTCCTACCGGTTAGTAATAAATTCTATTTTTTCTCAATTAAATTGGGCATAAGCGCTTTTAGATCATTTAATGTGCGGCATGAGCATTGCTACTTGTGAAGACAAAAGATGCAGATACAAGTAAATATGCGAGATTTTGGGGCTAAAAATATGAAATTACACGGCTTTACTAGATTATTACAAGTTTTAGTTATGGCACAAATCGCCTTTGTGCTCCCTTGCCTAGCGAGTGAGGATTCGCCAGTAATAATGGGTACAAAAAATGAAATACCGGCAATGACAGCTAATCTTTTACTGGTAGATAAGAATTTTAATCAGTCTGTAGTAGTAGAATTTCCGGACAATCTTTCTATGCAAAAAATAAGACAAACGCTTTTAAATGGCAGAATTATGCAAGAAGCCAGTGAATGGATACCCGACGCCAGATATGAATTCGCAAAATCGGGCGAAGTTGCAGAATTTGTTTTAACGACCGGTAAAATGAGAGTGAACTTCACTCACGCGTTTTTGTGTAAAGAATCTTTTTCTGATGATAAATGGCAAATGATATGTGATCAACGTAATTCATCTGATGAAAATCAGGTTATAAAAAACGGGCGCAG
>MEPT01000042.1:33129-40211 GCA_001769925.1 Bdellovibrionales bacterium RBG_16_40_8 | reverse complement strand
TTGCGATGTACAGATGTCAGGCCGCGTTCGCGACTTAAGCCTTTTATTTACAAAAGTATCGGGGCGTAAAATCGCAGTAACGCTATTTTATGAAGAAGCAACTTGTTTGGCGCATATGAGTTTGATAGTAGTTGAGCGTGCCTCTTCTTCGGCACAGGCTCATGAGCTTTTTTTGCGTAGTGAATACAACTCAATGATAGCGGATTTGAAATCACAAAATCCTGATTACGTTAATAGAAATCCACAGAGTCCAGTTAATTTTGCTAGTTCTACAAAGAAGAAAGAAAATGATCAGGTCGCACGTCTTTGGGCTGGGTTTAATCGGTAGCAGTGTAACTTTCTTTGCGTAAGACTCTACCTGTCTTTAAAATATACTTGTGGGCTTACGCATATCGAAAAAAATCAATAAAGATGAAAAAAACGTCGAGCAGAAATTAATTGACGACGGGCTTCTTAGCACTAAAGATCTGCATACAGCCAAGCTTAAGGCGCTTAATAAAAATTTATCACTGACTCAGGTTCTATTATCTGATGCCTTTGTAACAGATTTAGCACTAGCAAAAATATTCTCAGAGTGTAGTAAATTAGATTTAATAGATCTTACTAACATGAGCCTTGAGCAAGAAATTTTAAATTTAATACCTGAGGCAACAGTTAAAAAAAATAATGTATTGCCAATTCAAATGCAAGACGGCTCACTTATTGTAGCCATTAAAGACCCTGATGATATTATTCACTTAGAAAAAATAAGTGCTGCGGTAAATAGACCCTTTATATATAAAATTGCAGTGGCTGGCCAATTAACTGATGCTATTAAGCGCATTTATTCGCCAGCTTTGGGTATTGAAGTTGGTGCTAACGTCGAAAAAACTACTGGCGGCACTAGAAAAATTATATTTAACGAAAGTAGTAAGATTGTAATTGAAGAGGTTATTAATCAGCTTATTGAAAATTGCGCGCTGTTTCGCGCTAGTGACATTCATATTGAACCAGAAGATAAGATTTTACGTGTGCGCGCAAGAATAGATGGTATTTTACATGAGGTTAGTACTTTAAAAATTGAGCATCACGCGCAGGTAATATCACGATTGAAAATATTAGCGGGTCTTGATATAGCAGAAAAACGTAACGCGCAAGACGGTAGTTTTCAGTATAATTATATGAAAAAAGTGATCGATTTAAGGCTTTCAACCTTACCCACCGTACGCGGCGAAAAAGCTGTGCTACGTATTCTTGATAAAACAATATTGCAGGTTAGTATTGATGATTTAGGCTTTACTGCAGCTATGTTAGAGTCTGTAAAAAGGATTCTTGATATGCCTCATGGACTTATATTGATAACGGGGCCAACAGGCAGCGGTAAAACTACAACAGTTTATTCAATGCTTAATCACATTAATTCAATAGAAAAAAATATTATTACAGTTGAGGATCCAGTTGAATATCAGTTAGGCATAATTAATCAAGTACAAGTTAACGTAAAGGCTGGGCTGACGTTTGCGAATATTTTGCGAAATATTCTTAGACAAGACCCAGACATTGTCATGATCGGCGAGATGCGCGATAAAGAAACTGCAGATTTGGCTATACGTGCAGCTTTGACTGGGCATTTGGTTATAAGCACTATCCACACTAATGATTCTATAAACACGGTAACACGCCTTATTGATATGGGTATTGAGCCCTTTATGGTGGCTTCGTCTTTAGCAGCAGTTATGTCACAGCGACTTGTGCGGGTGCTATGCGCATCATGCAAAAAGAAAAATCATATAGCATCGACTGAGCTTGTAGCAATTTCGCCAGCGTTTGCAAATTTACAAGAAGCAATTATTTATGAGCCGGTTGGCTGCGATCAATGTTATGGTTATGGTTACAGGGGGCGTCAGCCAATTTTTGAATTAATGGTTCCGACTCCACAAATTCGCAAAGCAATAAGTTTAAATAAAACAACAGATGAGCTTGCGAATATGTTATCTTCTGGCGGCTTTCAAACTATGCGTATTGACGGCATAGCTCGCGTTTTGGCAGGCGTTACCTCAATTGACGAAATTATCAAAGAGACGATTTAACTGCGTCTATTGATACAATTTTAGGTGTTATAAATATGACAAGTTCCTTATTAAGATCTTTGTCAGAGTGCGAGCGAAAAAGCCACCCAAGAATTGGTATATGCGACAAAAATGGTACCTGACTGTGAGCTTTGCTAAGGGTAGTTTTTATCAGTCCGGCTAATGCTGCGGTATTGCCATCGCGAACGATCACAGTTGTGTTTGCAGAGTTATTAACAATTCCTGGTATTCCGTCGACCGCCAACGAATCATCAGGCTCGCTATTTGTTACAGTTAGTTGCAATTTTATAAGATCGTTGCCAACAACGACAGGTAAAACCTGTAACTGCATACCAGCGGTCACAGATTGTAGGCCGCCTGTTACTGTTTCAGAATTACCCTCTCCGTTAGCGGTTGTAGTGCTACTTAAAGTTTTAATATGAAAAGTAACACCGCTCTGAATTTTTGCAACTTGATTATTAAGAGTGATTACTTTTGGCCTAGATATAATCTTTGCATTGCCTGAAGATTCAGCGGCGATAACATGTGCTTCTAATGCTCGTGAATCAATAAACCCGAGTAGAAATTTGCCGGTAATATTAGGGTTGCTAGGCGCTCCGGTATTAATTTGGCCTGTGCCGCGAGCGCTGCGGCTTAGTTCCATGTTTCCAGAAGGTTCTCCCCATTTGAAGCCTATGTCGCGAATAAAGTTTTTAGAGGTTTCGATAATTTGTGCTTCGATTAAAATTTGTGTTGGAGTTTGATCAAAGGCTTCTATAAAATTCATAAGTTTTTTTCTTGAGGTTTCACCTCCGTAGAAAATAAGAGAGTTAGCGGTTTCATCAACAATTAAGCTTTCGCCAGAGCGAAATAACTTAGGCAGTTTATCGAATATGTACTTAGCATTTGAATTTTTGATACCAATAGTATAAACGCCACCTGGCCCGCTACTAGTATTGTCAAGTGCGCCTTTTTCAATATAAACAACCCCATCTTCAAAGTAGTAAACAAGATTATGATCTTTTGCTATTGTCTTTAATGCGCTTTCTAAGGTTACGTCAGTAAATGAATACGATACGTTGCCGCTTACAGATTCTTCGATCTCCATTTTAACTTGGCCTTGTGCCGCGATAAGTTTAAGCACATCGCGTATTTCGCCACCCTCTAAATTTATTGTAAACCTTTTCTCACTGAATGCAGCCGGTGTTCTATCTGCTTGTAAACGTTCGTGATGCAGCGACAACGCGATAATAAACGCATACACTGTACAAGATAGTATTGAATTTTTTTTCATAAAGTACCTCATTGTTTGGCCGGACTTCTTTTTTTAACAACTAGTTGTTTAAGATTTACACCATCGCGAATAACTACAAAGGTAGGCCCAATATTTTCTACTATAGCACCATCTTTTAGAACAGATCCGCGCTTTACAATTTGTTTATTGATAATAGCTTGGGGGCTATCTTTACTATATATTAAAGCCTCAAGCTTATATTTTTGATCTGTAGTTTCTCCCAATATATACCCGGGTAATTTTAAAAATGGGTCGCGGCCCCAAATTAGCTCGGGTTTTTTTTGAAAAAAAGATTTATCGATGTAAGTTAAATCCTCAATGCTAGAAGCTGACGGCGAAGTTGCATTTGCGCGCTGCAGATAAGTTATTGTGCTAAGAATTAAAACTAGTCGTAACATGTTATTAATTACTCCTTTATCACGTAGTTTTTTAACCCAACAGTGGCTTCAACATTTTGTAGGTCATTTTCATCTGTAGCAATTTCAAGTGAATGGATGTCTATCATAAGTGGTGATTTTTCAAGATTTTCAATAAACTTGCCTAGTGGTAGAAACGAAGATTTTACATCGATAATGTAGCTTATTTTATTATAGCTGCCATCGCTTTCAACAGAATTTACGGTAACGCGTTCGATTCGCGTATCTCCGCTTACAGCATCATGAGAAATATTTTGTAGTAGGTTCGCAAATTGCTTGTTGTTATTTAAATAATGTTGAAGGGTATCGTTTGACGAGCTGGGTTTTCGATCATTTTTAAATTGCTCAAGAGTTAATTTTTGATTTTGCAAAGTAGCTCTTATTTCAGCTATTTTTGTAATGAGAGTTGTGTCTTTGCTGAGTAGGTTAAGATAGCCGTACTTTAGCAGAGCTAGACACGTAACCGTTGTAGCAACTAAACCAAGTATTTTTTCACGTCTAGAAAGTTTAGCAATCATCAAGGCCTCATTTGCTCTATTTCAGAAAGTTTTATTAAATTTTCGAATTCGAAGCGATAAAACGAAGACGAAGATGAAACGATATTTTCTGAAAATTTAAATTTTGAATGGCGAAAATAATATGAATTTTCTAAACTAACAAAAAACTCGCTTATAGCTTCTTGTGAAGTAGCATTTGCTGCCAGCGAAAGTACAATTTGATTGTTTGCAAGTTTACCATTAAATGAGGTAAACCAAATTTTAGCCGGGGTTAATAAAGTTAGTTCTTTGAGTAACCCAGTCCAGGCGTTATGTTCTTTATTGAATTTATCAGCAATCTCAGCTTTAAGATCAATTTTATTTTTACCTTTTTCTGAATTGTAAAAGGCAAGTTCTCTTTGCACGGTTTGCAACTCAGCTGATAATTGAGTTACCTCTTTTTCATGTTTTTTAATTTGCGGAATTCTTAGTACAGTTAATAATGCAATTAATATTATAACTCCTATTATGCTGATTGCGATCATATTTTCTTTTGATGGTACGTAAGAGTGTTTCAGGTCGTCTGGAAAAAGATTAATGCGATCAGATTTCATGCGATATCCTTTAGCGCTAGACCAACTGCTGTTGACATGTATGGGGCGATTAGTGCCAAAGAATTATTTTCAATTTTAGATCGTATGTAAATTTCTATATTTTTAAAAGGATTAACAATTTCTATAGGCAATTTGCAATAAGTTTCTAGAGCTTTACTAAGGTTATTAATCTGTGAACCGCCACCTGTTACCTGTACTGAATATATTGGGTCAGATTTAAGCTGAACCTTAAAAACATCTATTAGCCGGCATATTTTATAAAATGACTGGTGATAGATTTCATCGATTAGTGCTTGATCATCTTTATTTAGAGAAGTTTCTTCTGCTGCTAAGTCATATGAAATTTTAATTTTCTCGGCTTGGTCGTAGGGTAAACCATTAGTGTCAAAAAGAAGCTTATTAATAGCACCTTGGCCGGTAGGTAAAACACTACTTATCACTACTTTGCCGTCACTGATAAGCGCCACAGAAATATGTGATTCGCCGATGTCAATATGTACGTAATTTTTATTTTCTGTAACATAGCCATTAAATATAAGCATGGCAACTCGTGCGAGTATGCCAGATTCTAGGTAACGGGGTTTTAGCCCTATGGCTCGAAGTGAACGAATTTGTGAATCTGTAACTTGCCTGGTTGCGCAGTAGGCTTTAATTACATTTTGTATTTGTCCTTCTGGATTTAATTTTTTCAAAATCAAGTAGTCTAAAGAAATTTCGCTAGCACTTAGGTTAAGATGGGTTTCAATATCGTTGAAAATGGCACTCCTGAGATCTTTAACTGGCATATCAGGTAGGGTTAAATCTTGCGTGAGAATTTCATTGTCTTGGGGGGCACTGGTAATGCAGGCATTTTGAAAACCATTAACCTGAATAATGGCTTTTAGCGTTTCATATACTGGTATTTCAAGCGGGTAGAGCTCGTTATTTGTAGCCATGTCGTGAAAGAAAAATTTATCTACGCAAACCTGACCCTTGTGTTTACAAAGCTGCAAACCTTTTAGTGTTCGGGTGCCCACATCTATGGCAGCGATTTTTTTACTGAACAACATGGCTGGCCTCTTCAGTGTTGGTCAGTATATTCGTAGACATATGAGCGAGTGAACGTAGTAGTCGCACACGTTCTTCGATCACTATTTTGAGATCAACATGAAATTTATTTTGCTTAAGATAATTTTCATAGTCTTGAACAGCCGATCGCCATTGATTTTTTTTCTCAAATAGTATTGCGCGATTAATTAAAGCTGCAGGTTCGCTAGGGTCGAATTCAAGAGCCTTATTAAAATACTCAATAGCTTTTTCATTTTCATTTTTAGCCATATGGTAAGTGCCCAAATCTGTTAAAAACTTGGTGTTTTCTGGATCACTGGCTAATGCTTTTTGCAATGTTTGTTCGGCTTTATTGTATTCTTCTTTAGCAAGATAGATAATACCCATATTAGCTAGAAGCTGTGCATTTTCAGGATATTTTTCTAAAAGTTTTGTAAATGAAGGCTCGGCTGCAGCCGCACCTTGCGAACGATAAACTTGCACAGCCGCAGCGCTAAGTTGTGCCATTTCTTCAAGTGCAGAAACTTTTGTTGATAGTTCTTTTTGGCCTAACCGGCGGTGACTTAGCCATGTGAATGATATTGCCGCAATTAAAATCAAAAGTAGTAACAAGCCGGCAGTTTTTATCACGATGGTTTTTTTTGGTCCAGAAGCAGGCGCTAAAATATCGAGCGTATGCTTTATAAGTAAGGGCTGCTTGGGTGGTAAGTTTTCAAGTTTTTTCTGTGTTTCGGTCATATGAAGGCTTACCCCTTACCCAAGCCAAAAAAACGACCCCACCCTTCGCGATGGGGCATCGGGAGTTCATGGTTTTTAAAAATATTTTGTATAAATCTACCATCAATAAGTCGTATGCCGCTTATTGCTGCCTGCTGTAGAGTGAGCTCGCTATAAAAATTTATTAGTCTTGGTAGCCCACAACTTTTTTTACATATTGCTTTAATTGCACCATCGTCAAACTGTACAAAATTGCCGCCGCCAGCTTGTTCGATGCGATGGCGAATATAAGCGCCTACTTCTTTGTGCTCAAGCGGCATAAGTGTTGAGTGGCAGGTTATGCGCTGAGAAATCTGGCGCATTTGATAGGTTTGTAATTTAGTTTGCAACTCAGGTTGGGCAAAAAGCACAATTTGTACAATTTTACCAGTTGGCGATTCAAGATTTGTTAACATACGCACAGTCTCAAG
>MEPT01000042.1:20207-33119 GCA_001769925.1 Bdellovibrionales bacterium RBG_16_40_8 | reverse complement strand
GATAACTTATGAGCCTCGTCGATAAGTAAAATTGTCGGCCGCCCCTTTTGCGCTTGGCTTAAGAAAAACTCGTTAAGCTGATCGAGACGAAACTTGAGATCAGCTGGATCTTTCGTAGAAGTTTGTAGACCGAATTCATCAGCAATTTGTGCCAAAAGATCTGGGCCTTCAAGAATTGGCTGAATTAGTGTTGCTGACGTTGCGCCAGAATTTCTTAGTAAAACTGAAAGTATTTTACATAAAAGTGTTTTGCCGGTGCCGACTTCGCCTTGAACAAAGGTTAGTCCCTTGCCTTTTTCAAGTGCAGTAATTGCAGCGCCTAAAGTGAGCAAATGGGTGCGGCTAGAAAAAAAGTGCCGCACATCAGACACCTCGCCAAATGGATTTACGCGCAGGTTAAAAAAACTGTTAAACATTTGATCTGCCAAGATAATCCTCCACATTCTCTGTTTCGGAAATAAAGCCTCGCTTTGTGACAGTCTTAAGACTGGAACTGTCTCGTAGAATAGTAGTTGCGGCTTTGGTCTAGTGAGCAATATTAGCATTCACAGTCTAAAGTGTTGATGGTAGCGTTTATCTATGCGCGCAGGGTTTACGCTTATAGAAATTCTTATGGTTATTTTGCTTGTGGCGATTTTGTCGGCAGTGGCTATTCCGCAATTTATTGATTTTCGCCCTGAGGCTAGAGATGCGGCAACTCAATCTGCGCTTGGTGCACTACGAACTGCTATCGTAAATCAAGCAGCACAAATGGCAGCCAGATGCGGAGCGCCGGTCAGTACTTTTCCATCTGCAGCGAGCATTAATGCCAACGATATTACAACGGGCGCTACACCTGATTGTAATCCTACATTGGTATCATTAGCAGAACGTAAATTTGTGCCAGGATTGAATTTACCGCAAAATCCTTGGGGTCCCAATAAATCTAATGTGGTCACGCAGTGCTCAGGGGCCGGAGGGTGTAGTCAAGCTGATGGCGTGACGGCATGTGATGATGGAGGATACGGTCCAACTTCAGATGGTTGGTGCTATAACCCTGCTAGCGGAGAAATTTGGGCAAATTCAAGAAACAACGCTGGCGGCTCTTCGGGCACGGCGTTTGAAGATTTATTCTAGTTAAGTCTCATTTTACCACTAGTTTTCTTTTACTCATGAATAAGACTTTTTATCGGTTGACTTATTCAGGAGTGAAATTAAGCTCTACTAGTCAAAGGTCTAGCGAGCTACAATCACCTATACAATTGCAGATAGCTAGTGGTAACTTTTAGAAGAATCATTTAAGAAGGAGTTGTTATGCATCGTGGTCAATTCAGCAAAGATGTGGGTTTTACTCTTATAGAAATGTTGATGGTAATTTTACTTGTTGCGATTTTGGCGGCAGTAGCAATTCCGCAATTAATTGATTTTAGAACTGAGGCAAAAGATGCGGCTACTCATGCCACTCTTGGAACTTTACGAACGGCGATTGCAACTCAGGCTGCACAAATGAAAATGAGATGTGGTGCGGCGGCAGGAGCGTTTCCGGCCTTGGCTAGTTTAAATAATAATAGCGTAATAACAGGTGGCGATTGTACAGCTTTGCAAGTGCCTATAACAGCCGAAGCGCAATTTGTTTCGACGCCGACTCTCCCTGGTAACCCTTGGGGCGCGAACAAATCAAATGTGGTAACATTGGCAGCTGTTGTTCATGTTGCGGGGATGCAGTGTGATGGAGTAACAGCCTTCGTTCCAGCAACTGATGACGGTTGGTGCTATGATCCAACGACTGGGTCATTCTGGGCAAATTCAGCAAATAGTACTGGCACCGGTGGCACCGAAGATTTATTTTAAAGGCTTTACACTTATAGAAATTTTGATGGTGATCATCGTGGTGGGAATTTTAGCCACGGTGGCGCTGCCGCAATTTATCGATTTTGGCACAGAAGCCAAGACAGCGGTTACGCAGCAAAAACTTAATGATTTCAAAAAAGCCATCGTTGGTGATGCGAGTGCGATTAGTAATGGTCAGTATCTGTACCCAGGGTACGTAGCCCAAGTCGGAGCATTACCGACACAGCTTGAGGATCTGCAAGTTAAGTTAGTCGCCGTGCCAGCTTATGACCCAATAACGAAACTGGGTTGGCGTGGGCCCTACGTATCAACTACAGACACTAAATGGAATCTTGATGGCTGGGGCACAGCAATTGAATACACTGGTGGCGCGATACGTACACTACGAAGTTGTGGTAAGGATAAAGTTTGTGCTAATGGCGATGACATCGTGGTGCAATTTTAATGAACTCGCAGGGCATGAGTTTTATGACAGTGCTATTTTTATTAATAGCGCTTTCAGCAACAGTAGTTGTGGGAGTGATGGCGACCATGCCCACCTTGCAAGAAGAAAGAAGTACTGTAACACTAAAAAGAATGGACGTTATTCGAAATGCTGTTGTCAAATATCGTGAGCAGCACGGCGGTGCAAGCCCTGCTAATCTTGATAATCTTGTAACAATAACAGGCCCTGCCTGCGCCGTTGACATCAATGTTGCTAGCCTAAATTATAAAAAGCTTACTGGTTGGTGTGGGCCCTATATTGACCGACCTATTCAACAAGATCCGAATTCATTTAAAACCGATGGCTGGGGAACAGTGTTTCAATACGCCCCCGCACTTTTAACAAGCTGTGGGCTTAATCGAACATGCGGTAACGGAGATGACATTGCGCTCGCTTTATAACTTACGAGGATTTACTCTACTTGAAGTTCTAATGGTTGTTTTACTCACTGGAGTATTGGCCACGGTTTCAGTTTTGACTATCACCAGTGGCATTGATGATGCCCGTTTTAGTTCAACCGTGGCAGAAATGAATTCACTTCGTGACGCGCTTATCGGTAATACCGATTTACAAGAAGGTGGTATTCGCTCAAATTTTGGCTACCTAGGTGACATTGGCGCGTTACCGACAAATGCACAAGGGCTTAATGCACTTTTGGCCAACCCGGGAGTGCCGGCCTGGAACGTGAACACCACATCGCGTTTTGCCTTGGGGTGGAATGGTCCTTATATCACGGGTGGGGGAGTGAGTTCTGATTACACGAAAGACAGCTGGGACCGCAATTATATTTTTGATTTCACTACTAATCCTGCAACTATCACGAGTCGTGGCGCCGATGGCGCCGTCGGGGGCACACAATTTAACCAAGATATCGTGGTGCAAATTCCATTATCTCTGCAAAGGGCGACTGTACATGGTTTTATTTCGAACTCAGGTTCGCCATACACAGGTACAGCCGATGTGGACTTGTATTATCCTGTGGCCGGTGTTTTGACTACGGTGACAACGGCTGTGGCTATCGCAGCGAACGGATATTTCAATTTTGCCAACGTGCCGTTTGGTAGGCGTTCAGCAAAAATTTATACTCCAAGTAAGGCTGCACCAACGCAGACACTAGGGCCAGCACTTTTTGTGGTGGACAAAAATAATTTTGTCATCCCGACAGAATACACCGACACGGGAGCAGGCGGAGGCGGCGGCGGAGGTTGCAGCGCCGGATCTATAACCTTTGTCGCAGGTACTGCTGATTTTGGTGTCTTAACGACAACGAGAATCGAGTTCACGTTGAATGTCGTACCGGCCACGGTAGTGATATCAGGTATACAATTTAATTTAACCACTTTAAACAGAGTCGTCGACAGGTTTCGTCTTAACGGTGTGAATCACACCTGTGCCGGTGGCTTCACGAGCGGCTGTAGTGGCGCACCCTCAAGTATTCCTGAAGACACTCCGGCTGTGCTTAACCCAGCACAAAATGTAAACTCGGGCAATCGAACTGGGTATATTCGTACCCCCACCGGCACATTTGTCGGTGAAACCCGACTCACTTTGACTATTACTCACGACTTTGGTTGTGACACTCTTATCATCGAGTGATATTCTTGTCATACTGATCTATGGCGAAGTTTTCGTACAGGGCGAGGAGTGCCACGGGCGAAGTGATATGGGGTGAGATCGAGGCCGAGGAGCGTCGTGAGGCCACAAAAAAAATATCACTTTTGAAATTAATTCCGCTTGATGTTGATGAGGCTCGTGAAAAATCAAGTGTGCAAAATATTTCGTTAAAAAACTTTGCAAATAATTTTATAAATTTTTTCAATAGAGTCAAAACAGAAGACCTCATGTTCTTTTTTCAACAACTACAAACAATTTATGCTACAGGAATTCCGCTACTGCATGGGCTAAGCCTGATTCAATCTCAGTGTGAAAACCGCCACTTGGCAGAGGCACTTAAGCAAATTATTGCTTCAGTTTCTCAAGGTAAGGCGCTGTCTGAAGGGATGAAAGATTTTCCGGACCTGTTTGATACGGTGACGGTAAATCTAATTCGTGCGGGAGAAACCTCAGGCCAGCTTGAAGAAATTATTGATCGAGTTTCAAAACTTTTGCAGCAGCGGCTCGAACAAAAAGCAAAAATTAAATCGGCCACCTTTTACCCCAAAATTGTCTTAGGTATGATTGTGATTGTTTTTTGTATCGTGGTTTATTTTGTTATCCCCAAATTTCAAGATTTTTTTATGAAATTTGGGGCAGAACTACCTTTTGTAACTCGAGCTATGCTTGCTGTTTCTAATTTTATGGTGGGTTATTGGTATCTGATTTTGCTAAGTATTGCTGGTGTTATCTTTGGTTTTAAAAAATTTGTCGCGAATCCACAGGGTAGACGTATTTGGGATTCTTTTCTGCTTAAATCACCTGTGTTTGGTATTATATTTATGCAAAATGATCTTTTAAGTTTTTGTTGCATACTAGAAATGTTAATTCGCAGCGGCATTCAAATAACGATGGCACTACCAATTGTGAAAGGCGCTTTGGCCAACACCATTTTACAAGAAGATATTGAAACAGCAAGAAAGAGTGTTGAATCAGGGCGTTCTCTGCGAGATGGTCTTGATGCAGGCAAAAAAATTCCGAAAATGGTGACTCACCTTATCGGGATTGGCGAAGAAGCCGGGTCGTTAGAAAAAACCCTTAACCGCATGAGCGCATTTTATCGCATACAGCTTGAGTATAAATTAAATAATTTATCTAAAGCTATAGAGCCAATTTTACTAATTGCAGTGTTTGGCATAGTGCTATTTTTAGCTTTAGGTGTATTCTTACCGATGTGGAAGATGAATTCGCTGATTAAAAGATAAAACAATGAAAGTTGCTGAGTTATGAAAATTATTACAGAAATGGCCCAATGGCGAAAGATGATTCACGAAGAAACGTTGAGCCGTTGGTCTGATAATATTTTGTTGCTAGATACTAATGAGCTAAAAAGAACTCAAACAGATGAAAATTGTGTAGCTATCGTTGATAAATTTTCAACAGCTGCGGTCATGGATATAGTGGCAACAACAAATGTAAAGCATGTTATTCAGGTTTCAAATCCTAAATTCGATCATGCCGCCAATCTTTCTGCTGCCCTAATTCAGCAGCCAGAGCATTTTTTTAGCTCACCTGCTGAAATATTTTTTCTACATCGGCAAAAAGAAATTCCAAAATACGCTTCTGAATCTTTTTCGGTTCGCAATTCTCGCGATAAAATTTCAGTTCTCAATGTTATCGAAACCTATCTAAAAGACATTGATAAAATCTCGCCAATATTAAATAATATTTTGTCTATAGCTGATGAGCTTTATACAAATGCGGTGTTTAATGCGCCGGTAGATGATATGGGTAAGCCAAAATTTGCAAAGATGGCGCGAAGCCTACCATTAGAAATTGATTATAATCATGAAGCTAAAATTACCGTGGCCCACAGTGAGCAGTTATTATTTATTTACTGTGAAGATTCATATGGCTCTCTTGTGCCAAATAAAGTTATTAAGCGAATTGATTATTGTCATAAAAATGGCGTTAGCTCGTCGATGAACATTAAAAGTTACGGCGGCACGGGCATTGGCTGCTACATGATGTTTGAGCAATGTAATTCGTTTTTTATGACTGTGCAGCCAGGTAAAAAAACAATTGTAGGTGCAGCACTTCTTTTGGGGTTGCCAGGGCGACTAATTGCTGAAATCCCCAAGAATATACATATTATTGATACGCATAATTCTACTTAAGAAATTGGAGAAATTATGAATAAAAAGTTGGGTGTACTTATTATTTTGTCTTTGTTTCTTACGGCCTGTGCCTCACGACCGCGTCTTTACCCAAACGAGAAATTTGAACAAGTTGGCGCGCAGGCAGCAAAGTCTGATGTTGATGCCTGTATATCTAAAGCCGATGCTTATTTAGAAAACGAAAAAGCCAAACAAGTTGCTACGGGTGCTGGCAAGGGAGCCGTAATGGGTGGTGTTGTTGGTGGCTTGTTTTCAGGTGGACTTCGCGGAATGGCTCGAGGCGCAGTGGCTGGGGCTGCTGTTGCTGGTACTGCCGGCGCATTAAGCCCCAAACAACTGCAAAGACAATTTGTTAACAAGTGTCTGGCTGATAAGGGGTATCAAGTTCTCGGGTGGGATTAAAAAACTCAATTTTTTCGATTTGTATTTCGCGTGACGAACTAAAGCGAAAGTGAATATCTAAGTCATAAATACGTACGGCATGACTTTGGCGATATGGTGAATTTTCTCCTTCGTAGCCGCGATAGACAAGAGGCCTTGGGTCAAGCTTTAGAGTTTGCTCAATTAGCTCTCGCAGGTGTGATAATTTTGCAACCTTATCAGCCTTTGGCGTGTATTCTGTCAAAAATTTTAACGCGTGCTCTGACCAGTAAATCTGAATGTCAACTTTAGTCGCCGATGCTTCGGGTACAACCGCAGAATTATCAGCCCAACCAGTTTTGGCGTTGGTTATAGCTTCAACGTTTTTAAGGTAAGGCTTAATATCTAAAATCGGTGTGTGTTCAATAAAATCTACGCCACTTACCCAGACCCCATTTTTTTCAACAGACAATATTTCAACAAGTGAAAGTCCGATTGGGTTTGGTCGGTGAGGGCTGCGAGTTGCAAAAACACCGATATTTTCTCCATTTAGTCGTGGTGGATGGACTTTAGCGTGAAAGTGGCCTACTCCATTCTTATGAAATACGAAAATTACCCAGAGATGCGAAAAATTATTAAGACCTTCAAGTGAAAATTCAGGCTGAAAAGGCGAATATAATTTTAAAAAAGCGTGCGCCTTCGACACTAGACCAGATTGTCTAGGTGTACCGAATTTCTCTGGATAACAAGAGTGAACATGTCCGATTGATTTAAAAGAAAAATCTGTAGATTTAGAGTTTAATTGCATGATCGCCTTAAAACAGCCGATTTTTTAAACGAATTTTAAAAGAATCTAAGTAGGGCATAAACCATTTATATTTTTCAAGAACGCCTAGATGTCTCTGGTTTTTATCGGTATTATCATCACTTGTTAAATAAGAATATAATGCTGCAACTTCTTTAAATTTAAGCTTAGTAAAACACTCAATAGCAGTGGCGGGTATAAAATTCATAAACCTCTCGGTCTCAGAGAAATAAATTTGCGACAAAATTACGACTTTCTTCTTATATTGCGCAGGAGTAAGTTTGACAACCTTTTCTGCCATACAATTATAAGCAACTGAATAAACAGGAGTTTTTTTATTGCTATTTTGTTGAAAGTACTGATGAACTGCAAAAGATACATCTTGATGGTGAGGGTGGCCATACTCTCCAAGTGGGCCATGCGTATAAACTTCTTCTGGCTTAGGTATTTGTGCGAGTTTTTGCTGAATTTTATTAATATCTAATCTTTCTTCATAAAGATCTGGTAGATGAAAAAAATAAAGATTTTTAACACCTAATTTTTTAGTGGCTTGGTGAAACTCGCTTAGTCGTTTGGCGCCTTGTTTGTCAGCATTTGCATCAGTAACACAGACTACAGACCAATTTCTTTTATTTTCTGAAAGTAACAGTCCCCCAAAAAAAATGGTTTCATCATCTGGGTGAGAAACAACTAAGAGATTATGTTTTTTTTTAGACATATAATCTACACTCATATAACATTTCATCATGGAACTCATAGTGTGCAAGGATGAAATAGCTTGGGTCGAGTCAATTAACACATGGCTTAGTATCAATATCGAAAGATATAATATTAGTCGAGTATTTCTACCAGCTGGCGATACACCAAGGCCACTTTATAAATTTTGGGAATCTCGCGGCGCTCCATTTTCAGAAAATTTAAAGCTTATCCAGCTAGACGAAATTATATCTGGACTTAGTGCTGGGTCATTTCGCACTTTTTTTAAAGAAACACTGCCTAGCTTTATTAATCAATTTGAGTTTATTGATGAAGCAGACAAGGGAGCTCAATTGGCAGTGCTTGGGCTAGGGGCCAATGGTCATGTGGCTTTTCATGAGCCAGGGTTGGATAAAGATTTTTTTTCGGGCTGTGTGAATCTAAGTGCTGATACAATTTTACGTAACAAGTTATCTGCCGGGACCCGTGCCGTCAGTTATGGTGTTGGGGCTTTTTTACTAACACAAGCAATAATATTAATTGTTCGTGGCGAAGCAAAAAAAAATATTTTACGAAATATACTATCTGCGGGTTGTGATTTGCCAGCAGCACAATTAATGTCTCATCCGAATCTTGTTATAATTACAGATATTAAAATATAACGTAAGATTAGTTTAAGCAATCTTGCGAATTTGCAACATTTTTTCACGCAAAATGCGAAGTTCGCTTCGCAGCTGCTGATTTTCTTTTTGCATAGTCAGAAGTTGTGTTCGTAATATATCGATTTCTTTAGTATCACTTTTATTAGTAGATGCAGTTGCGGTAGCGGTAACAATTGCAATACCTGGAGATTTTTCTTTAGATTTTTCAGCTGGCTGACGAACTATTTCGCTTGGAGATTGAATATATTTGCCCAATTTATCTTCATATTCTTCTGGTATAGTTAGTTCGGGAGCAAATTTTTCAGCCCGCAAATAGCCATTGCTAATCATGCTGCGGGTCTCTTGAAGTATTTTTAAAAAAGCAGCGCTGATTTCACCTGAATTTGGTTTATTAGAAGAGTAAAGATCTTCAATATTACGTCGTTGTGAGTGGGTGAAAATAGATAGTATACGTTCTATGCTTTCAGGATTTAATCCGTGCATAGCAATGGCGATTGTCAGTTGCTGCAACCTACCAGCTATTTCAGCAAGAATGGTATTATCCCAAGACATAATTTTTTCGATTGTAAGCATTTTTTCGCGTATTGCGACAGCCCAGTTGGGATCTTCTTTTTCGATAATTTCAATAAACTTATCCTGCTTTTGTTTACCGCAGGTTTCAATCAATTGCACAAGTTGAATGAATCCTCCGTGTTTTTGATAGCGAGAAAGCATTCTCATTTGGCCCCTTTCTAGGGTTAGAATAATACCGAGCTACTGTTCGGTAGATCGAAACAGAGAATTTAGATAAACGTTTTTGCCTAAACATTATGCGACTAAAGGCTAGTTGAGCGAGAGATTATTTAAAATATTTTTCGTAGACATCTCGGCCAATAGCGTCGATCTCTTCTTGAGATGGTTGTTTCTTCTTAGCGCTTGGCGCTTTTACATATAGTTTTGCAACAACAGCAGTATTAATTTCTTCAGTATCTAAATTTTGTTTCATCTTGAGCTCGTTATATAGGGCGGCATTTTCAGTTTTTATATCATTTAACATAGCGTCTTTTGTTTTTTCAGAAAGCGCATTAACTGTTTTTTTCACCTCTGGTGAAAGTTCAGCAAGTTGTTCTTTAGTTACCTTAACGGTAGATTCACTTTGCAGGTTCATTAAATCTTCTTTGGTGGTTTCAATAAGTTGCGGCGGAGCTTCAGTTTTTGATTTTGCTTCAACTGAAAATCCCGTTTTCACTTGAACAACCTCTTCCGGCTTGGCTATAGAATTTACAGCCACCTCACCACGAATAACAGTTAATTGTGTACCTACCGATGGGTTAGCACGGGTAAAAAAGTCGGTGCCGCGAACTCCTGCCACAGCGGTTGGGGTTTTTACCTTCATATTATTTCTCGGACCAGACTTCGATATCAGAGCGCGCAATCGCCCATAGAGAAGTTGAATTGAAGAACTTTTTTGGTCTTCAGATTTATCTGTAATCGACGGCATAACCATAGTTGTGCCAACACCGATAACGAATTGATCGCCATTAGGATATGTGATTTTGGCTTTGCCATCAGCACCGCTTTGTACGATTTCTTGCGGCCTTATTTTCTTGCCGATTTTTGCTATTTCGTAAGAATACTTTACGCCTTCATAAATTGCGAGAGGACCGTTTTCTCCACCGTTTGTCGGATTGCGCAAAATCTTAACATCGCCTTTTATGGCAACAAAGGTGCCAATAAATGATTGAGCCCACGTGGTACTGTGTAAGAGTAAAGGTAAAAGCAGTGTCAAAATCATTTTCATATTAGACTTCCTATTTTTTGTTTGTAATTGTAATAGCGTGATATAACTGAAGGTAATAGTCAAACATTGATGGCAAGACATAAGGAGTAGACAGTGTGTCTATCTGCGAAAACAATTTATATTATTGAAGATGAGCAAGATATTGCTGAACTTATGCGTTACAATTTGGTTTTAAAAGGCTACTCGGTTAAAGTGTTTTTTTCTGGCGAAGAAGGTCTAAACGCTATAGCAAGAAAATCTCCAGACCTGCTTATACTTGATATAATGTTACCCGGGCTTTCGGGGCTTGAGGTTTGTGAGGCATTACGTAAGCACAAAAAAGAAAAGTATTTACCCTTAATTATGGTGTCAGCAAAAGGTGAAGAAAATGATGTGGTTAAAGGCCTTGAATTAGGCGCTGACGACTACGTAACTAAACCCTTTAGTACAGCGGTATTAAATGCGCGTGTTGAGGCCGTACTTCGCAATAGAAGAGATAGCGAGGCAGCGCATGTAGAAGTGATTAAATTGCCAGGACTTGAAATCAATGCGAACAAGGCCGAAGTAATTATCAATAGCCAAAAGGTTGACCTTACCCAATCTGAATTTAAAATTTTGCATTTTTTGGCTCAGCGCCCAGGGTTTGTTTACACGCGTGGGCAGATTGTTGAGGCCATACGTGGTGAAAACTATACTGTCACTGAACGAGCAATTGATTTTCAAATGGTTGGACTTAGAAAAAAAATTGGCGATAAAGGTGAGTTGATAGAAACGATTCGCGGTGTGGGCTACCGTTTTAAAAATATAGACGAAGGCAAAGACCAAACATGAATTATAAAAGTTTTTTTTGGCAACTTTTTTTCGCCATTACGCTCTTGTGCGTATTTTTTATGCTTATTCTTCATGCTTTCATGCAGAACTTTTCAGAAGTAGCATCAATCTCAATCACGATAGGGTTAATTATTATAGTTGCTTTTTTTATGTCGTACCGCTTGAGTCGTCCGCTCGAGGCCTTACGGCACCATCTTAAGAAAATGGCTGAAGGTGATATTTCAGATCGCATGCGTACTCTAAAAACCGAAGTTGTTGAAATTCACGAACTGGCTAATGCCATGGAGACTATACGCGATCATATGCAACAGAGAATACACACAATATTGATGCAAAAAAGCGAGCAAGATGCCCTACTTGCAAGCATGGTCGAAGGTGTTGTTGCGGTAGACCATGCTTACCAGATTTTACATATAAATAGCGCAGCCGGCAATATATTGGGGGTTTCTCCTGAATCGGTGATAGGGCAAAACATTGATAGTGTTATAAAAGAGAAAAGTGTTCTCGACACTGTTCGTGAGAGCTTGGTTAGTAATAAAATGATTGAAAAAGATATTGAATTTAGTGGTGGGAGTAAAAAATACTTGCAGCTACACGCAAGCCCCATGCAAATGCCTGATGATTTTCGTTATGGTGTTGTGCTTGTTTTTTCAGATGTTACGCGTTTACGTGAGCTTGAGAATATTCGACGTGATTTTGTGTCAAACGTTTCTCATGAATTACGAACTCCGCTAACATCTATTCAAGGTTTTGCTGAAACATTACTAAACCCTTCTGTTAAAGACCCCAATGAGATAAAAAGATTTCTTGAAATTATTCAACGTCATGCCGCGCGTCTTGGTCGCATCATCGAAGATATTTTGGCACTTTCACGCCTTGAACGAGATGCCGAGTTCAGCCAGATAGAGCTTAAAGAAGCTTTTATTGATCCGGTTATTTCATCAGCGGTAGAGCTTTGTCATATAAGAGCTGATAAGAAAAAAATTTCTTTGCAGGTATCTTGTGCTCAAGAAATTAAGGCTGCTATTGACCCTTACCTTCTTGAGCAGGCCATTGTTAATCTTATTGATAATGCCATTCGTTACAGTGATGAGGCGTATCCTATTCAGATAAAGGTAGTTCAAGAAGGTAAAGAGATTCTTATAAGCGTGAAAGATCAGGGCATAGGCATTTCAGAATCGCAGCTACCGCGAATATTTGAGCGTTTCTATCGCGTTGACAAGGCGCGTAGCCGTGAGCTTGGCGGCACCGGCCTTGGGCTTTCTATTGTAAAGCACATATCGCTTGCGCATCACGGTCGAATCGAAGTTAAAAGTAAAATTGGTGAAGGAACTACTTTCACAATTTTTCTGCCAGCGGTATAAGAGCTCGAGCATTACAACACAATAGCAAAATAACATAACAGCTAGGAGGCTCGTAGTGGTACGACAACTATTAATTATTAGCTCGTTTACGGCTTTTCAAATGCTAGGTAATTTTAACAAGGCGAGTGCCGATGAGTTTTCAGGTAAAATTAAAATTGATGGGTCGAGTACGGTTTTTCCTATTACTGAGGCCGTTGCCGAAGAATTTGGTAAGAAGCACGCTAAGGTGCAGGTAACGGTTGGAGCTTCAGGTACTGGGGGAGGGTTTAAAAAATTAGCTCTTGGTGAAATAGATATCTGTAATGCCTCGCGCACAATTAAAGACATAGAAATAAAGGCGGCTAAGTCTCA
>MEPT01000042.1:19867-20082 GCA_001769925.1 Bdellovibrionales bacterium RBG_16_40_8 | reverse complement strand
AACATGGCAAGATCTTCGTGCTGGCTGGCCAAATCGCCCTATTCGTCTATACGGGCCTGGTACTGATTCAGGAACTTTTGATTTTTTTACTGAGTCAATTAATGGTAAGGCTCAACTTTCGCGTGCTGAATTTACTAAAAGTGAAGATGACAATGTGCTGGTGCAGGGGGTAGAGGGCGACAAAGACTCGCTTGGCTATTTTGGTTTTGCCTATT
>MEPT01000042.1:19425-19798 GCA_001769925.1 Bdellovibrionales bacterium RBG_16_40_8 | reverse complement strand
GCAAATTCAGCTTGTGCCGATTTACATTTACGTATCAAAAAAAGCAGTCAGCCGGCCAGAGGTGAAAGCATTTGTGCAATTTTATCTCGAAGAGGCAGCAACACTAGTAAAAGAAGTTGGTTATGTGCCGCTGCCAGCAGAAAAATATAAATCGGCACAAGCTGAATTTGCCAAGATTGCCCAGTAAAAATGTTCAAGGGCACAAGGATAGCAGATAAAATTAGCCACTTTTTATTGCTTTTGGGGGTTATTTTATCTGTTTTAACCACAGCGGCGGTTATTATTTTTCTTTGTCGAGAAACAATTCATTTTTTTGATATTGTTTCTTTTCGCGAGTTTATTTTCGGCCGAAATTGGGAGCCTCTTATCGAGC
>MEPT01000042.1:2679-19368 GCA_001769925.1 Bdellovibrionales bacterium RBG_16_40_8 | reverse complement strand
GCGCTACCGTTTGGGTTATTTTCTGCATTTTATTTAAGCGAAATAGCCCAGCCCAAGATGCGTGCTATTTTAAAACCTACGCTTGAGATTTTAGCGGGCATACCAACTGTAGTGTACGGTTATTTTGCTATCACTTCAGTAACACCATTTTTACGTCATATTTTTTCTGATGTGCAAGTGTTTAATGCTTTAAGCGGATCAATTGTTGTTGCTATTATGATTTTACCGATGATTGCTTCTCTTTGTGACGATGCTTTTCGTGCTTTGCCAAGAAATTTGCGTGAAGCCGGTTACGCGCTGGGCGGAACATCTAATGAAGTAATTTGGGGAGTGCTGTTGCCAGCAGCCTCAGGTCGGGTAGTCGCTGCGGTAATGCTTGCAGTATCGCGCGCTGTTGGCGAAACCATGGCGGTGTCAATAGCGGCGGGTAATTCACCTAATTCGCATATAAATTTTTTTGAAAGTATTCAAACGATGACTGCTTTTATTGTACAAGTTTCGTTGGGCGATATTGTGATGGGTGGCGTTGAATATTTGAGTAGCTTTGCTGTTGGAGCACTTTTATTTGTAACCACGCTACTACTAAATGGCTTCGGCACATATTTGATCTTTAAAGCGCCACGAGGTGTTGGATGAGTAGACGCAAGCTTCGCGAGAAAATATTTCATTTTTTTGCTTTTTCTTTCTCATGGCTTTCAGTTTTAGTTCTGCTACTTCTTGTTTGGTCAATTTTACGTGATGGTTTACATGTGTTAAAGCCACATTTTTTTACCAGCTTTCCGTCGCGTTTTGCAGCTAAGGCGGGGATTTATGCCCCGTTGATTGGCAGTTTATGGGTTATGACACTGACTGCGATAATTTCTATTCCTATAGGGGTTTCAACGGCTCTCTATTTTGAGGAGTATGCGCCCAAAAATAGATTTGCTGATTTGTTGCAAATTAATATTGCGACTCTTGCCGGTATGCCCGCTATTATTTATGGCCTAATGAGTCTTGCGGTGTTTGTGCGTTATTTGGGTTTTGAAAGAAGTGTATTGTCGGCGTCGCTATGTATGAGCCTTCTTGTCTTGCCGACTATTATTATTGCCGCGCAGGGCTCTATCCGTGCTGTGCCCATAAATTTACGAGAGGCTGCTTTTGCGCTAGGGGCTCGCCGCTATCAGGTAGTATTTGGTCAGGTCTTACCGGCGGCAGTGCCCGGCATAATGACTGGTATTATTCTTGCGTTATCACGAGCCATGGGTGAGGCCGCCCCACTAATATTACTAGGAGCACTCAGCTACGTTGCATTCGTACCCAAATCAATAATGGATTCATATACTGTTTTGCCAGTGCAAATTTTTAATTGGGTGGGTCGGCCGCAAGAAGCATTTCATGATCTTGCCGCCGGTGCGATAATTGTTCTTATTGTTTTTTTATTTGCTTTAAATTTTGGGGCAGTTATCATACGCAGTCGTTTTCAGAGGTATAAATGACGATATTAGAAACAAATAGTCTATCGATTTGGTATGGCGAAAAACAGGCTATTAATAATGTGAGCGTGAAAATAGCAAAACATAAGGTAATGGCAATAATTGGGCCGTCTGGTTGCGGCAAAAGTACACTTCTTAGAACCTTTAACCGCATGAATGATTTTGTGCCAGATATGCGCGTGCAAGGTGAGGTTTTATTTCAGGGCAAAGATATTTTTTCTCGTAAAATTGATCCGGTAGAAATTCGTCGTCGCATTGGTATGGTATTTCAGCGGCCAAACCCTTTTCCGAAATCAGTTAGAGCTAATATCGTTTGGGGGCCGAAAGTTAATGGCTATACCGGCGATATGAATGAACTAGTAGAATCTTCTCTTAAGCGTGCGGCACTATGGGATGAAGTAAAAGATCGTCTTGATGATTCGGCTCTTAACCTTTCAGGTGGGCAACAGCAGCGGCTTTGTATCGCCCGCGCTATTGCTATGCAACCAGAAATTATTTTAATGGATGAACCTTGCTCAGCCCTAGATCCACGCGCTACTTCGCGTATAGAAGATCTTATCGGTGAGTTACGTAGTAGCTATACCATTGTAATAGTAACCCACAATATGCAACAGGCAGCCAGAGTTTCAAACGAGCTTTTATTTTTTTATGATGGCGAACTTATTGAATCAGGTGAAACAAAAAAAATATTTACGAACCCGGCAAAAGCCCGCACTCAAGATTACATAACTGGTAGATTTGGATAGGTAATAAAACACATACGATAAAGGTAATTTATGTCAGCACATTTAACACTTGAACTTGATCTTGTACGAAAAAAACTTCTTGATTTGTGGGGCTTATCTGAGCAGAGCGTGCGCAAAGCCGGAATTTCGCTGCAAAATCTTGACGAGCAACAAGCCAAAGAAGTTATTAAGCTTGATCACCAGATTGATTTGCTAGAAGTAGAAATTGAAGAAGATTGCCTTAAAATATTAGCTCTTTATCAGCCGGTTGCTATAGATTTGCGGCTTGTTATTGCAACCTTGAAAATAAATAACGATCTTGAGCGCATTGGAGATCTCGGGGTCAACATTGCCGAGCGAGCTTTGTACCTAAGTCAGCAGCCGCCAACACCGGTACCATTTGATTTTGAGCACATGTGGCAGTTGTCTCTTGATATGGTGGCAAGGTCTCTTGATGCATTTGTTAGGTTAGATTTAAACTTAGCTAAACAGGTTTGTGAAGATGACGACGAGGTCGATGCCATTAACATGTCAATGTATGATAAGGTATACGAAGGCATTCGTAAGAATCCTGACCAGATGGAATCACTTATTCACTATCTTTCAGTCTCGCGCCACTTAGAGCGTATTGCAGACTACGCCACTAATATTAGCGAGGACGTTATATATATGGTTGAAGGCAAAATCGTTCGCCATCACCATGAAGAATATTTAGCGAGAAAATAAATCTAATATTTATTTACACTGATAGCCAGCTGCAGTGAGATTGTTTTTTACGCGATTAACAATCTCTTCGCAGAATGGTGAATTGGGTGCGCCTGAACCGATCTCGTTTTTGGTGCCGTCTTTAGTATATTCAACTGTACAATTATCAGGGCTTTGCACAATATTTAGTTCGCGTTTTATGTCGCCATATGTACAGCTTACAGAACCAGTTGAAGTCGAGGCTTTATTTACTTTTTTAACTTCAGTAACAGCTTTATCTTGAACTTTGTTACCAGTTTCTGCATCATCTTTGCTGTCTTTTACGGCTTGAGATGAACATGAAATGACAAAAAGACTACTTAGAATAATGGCGAAAGACTTCATAGATGCCTCCTAATTATTTGATTTCGCGATGAAGGGTGTGTTTACGTAAATTTGGGTTATATTTTTTCTTTTCAAGGCGCTCTGGATGAGTTTGGCTGTTTTTTTGGGTTGTGTAGCGAGAAACAGGTTTACCAAGTGCGCGGGCCTCGGTGCACTCAAGAGTAATAATTCTAATTTTACCTTTTTTCGCCATAAATGCTCCCTGTTCTTAATCTTTCTTCTTAAATGTTTACCTCACAGAGGTTTAATCCTCAAGCCTAAAGTCATCTTTTGCGCGGCGGAGAGAAATAAATTCTTCTAAACTCTGGGATCTTAGAAAGGGGTTTGTCTGCAGTTCCTGCCCAATTGTAGTAGAAACAGTAGCAATATTGGTGCGGTGGGCCTCTTTAAAGGCCTCATAACGGGCTATAATTTCAGGATTTTCTGGGAACATCCGCTTGGCAAAGGCGGCATTTTGTAACCCGTACTCATGGCCAGAGTATACTTTTGTTTCAAGTGGGAGCTTACTAAGGCGTTTTAGACTTTGCCAAAGATCAGATGCTGTACCCTCAAAAAGCCTTCCGCAGCCAGAGGTAAAAAGCGTGTCTCCGGTAAAAATAACCCCTGAAGCTTTAGCGTAATAACAAACAGCCCCAAGAGTATGCCCTGGTACATTAATGGTTTCTATAGAATTATCGCCTAATTTGATCTGCTGATTGTCGTTAAGGCCATGAGTTGCCCCGGGCACGCGAGGTTTATCGAATTCTGAACAATAAATTTCGCAGTTGTAGCGCGACTTAAGTTCAAGGTTGCCACCCACATGATCAAAATGGTGGTGAGTGTTATAAATAAAATTAAGTTTTTCCCATTTTTTCTCCTGCAAAAAATTCATAACAAAGCTGGCCTCAGATGGGTCGATAGCTGCTATTTGGCCGGTTTTCGGCGCACGTATCACATAAATGTAATTATCGATAAGCGCTGGTATAACGTGAACTTCAATCATTGATCTAATTTCGCATGACGCATTCGACGCATCTGACTGAGGTAATTTTTGATGGTGGCTTTTAGCCCTAAATAAAGCGACTCGGCAATTAAGGCGTGGCCGATTGAGCACTCTTTAATCTCTGGTATTGATTGAAGTAAAAAACGTATATTTTGTAAATTTAGATCGTGGCCAGCGTTAATGTCGATGCCAAGAGCATAAATTTTTTGTGACGTTTTTTTATAGATCATTGTGGTTTTATGGCGAGATTTTGTAACATAATCTTTGGCGAAGCGCTCGGTGTAGAGCTCTACGCGATCAGGTTGCAAGCGCGAAAGTGCAGCAAGGTCTAAAGAATTAATGGTAAGAACATCAATAAAAAGCGAACTACGTATTTTTTTTTGACGAAAAAACTTAAGCACTCTGGCTAATAATTTTTCGTTTTTTGCTACCTGCCATCCTGCATTAGAAGTTAATACATCAGGCGGGTCAGGCACTAAAGTTACTTGGTCGGGGCGAATTGTAGCTACAAGCTTCAAAAAACTTTTACTAGGATAGCCTTCGATATTAAATTCTATTTTCTTTTTTCTAGAGCTGTTAATTTTTTTTATCAGTTGGTTAAGGGTATAAACGTCGTCCCGACGAATATGGCGCTCATCAGGGCGGGGATGTACTGTAATGCCCTGGGCCCCATAACGAATAATGTCATTTGTATACTGTCGAAGGTTAGGCACATCTCCACCCCGCGAATTACGCAGGGTTGCAATTTTATTTACATTTACGCTAAGGCGGCAGCTAGATGATTTCATTGTATAAGTTAAAGCTTCTACTAGAAAAACCTAGATTTGTGAACCAGTAGTAGGTAAAGAAAATATGTAAATAAAATAGGTCAAAAAAAATTGGGGGGGTACTTTGCGTTCAATTAAGGGCTTTTTAATAATTATAGTAGCGTTCGCATCATTTGCTTTCATATCGTTAGACGCGAAAGCACTCCCAACAATTCCAAATCATGATCAAATTCTCGTTCAATACGGCAAATCTTCTGACCTTGAAATACGAGTTGATCGTGAACTACGAATAACAATTTGGAATGTGCAGAAGTTTACCAATGGGCCTGCCTATCGAGATCTTTTTAAATTTGCGACTAATTCTGATTTAGTGCTTCTTCAAGAATCGATGATGGGAGAAAATTACGCCAGCTACTATACTGGTATGACCGGGTTAACCTGGACTGGCGCCATAAGTTTTTTCGATGGTCCCAGTGGTACCGGGGTAATGACTGCCTCGCGGGCTAAGCCGACCTATGAGGGTTTCGTGCAGAGCGAGGCAAGGGAGCCAATTTTTAGTACGCCTAAAATGATTGCGATAACAAAGTATAAAATTGCTGGTAGTAGTGATGAGCTAATGGTGGCAAATATCCACGGCATTAATTTTGTTACTACCTGGATTTATGAAAGCCAAATTGCCCAACTCAAAAAAGCCGTGAAAAATCATAAAGGGCCGCTAATTGTAACGGGGGATTTCAACACACACATGCCAGATCGTTATTTGGTGATTAAAGATATGGCCGACAGTTTAGGACTCAAATATGTATTAATGGAGAATCAACGTTTCGATTATTTAATTCTTGATCACATCTTTGTTCGTGGCCTTGAGACCAAATCAGCCCGGGTGCTCTATGAAGTGAATACATCAGATCATTATCCGCTTGAATTCACAGGGCAACTTACCCATTAAGCACGACTTTCGCCTAGCTTAGCGGCTACAGACTTGTTTTTTGACAAAGATATTACACAATAGGCCGGTATGAATTTAGATTTAGGCTTACTTTTGCTACGTATTTCTGTCGGTGGAATTATGTTTTGGCAGCACGGTCTACACAAACTGCTCCATTTTTCTGATCTTATACTTAAATTTCCAGACCCACTTGGTGTTGGGGTAAATATAAGTCTTGGCCTGGTTGTTTTCGCAGAATTTGTTTGCTCGGCCTTAGTGGCATTAGGGCTTTTTTCTCGATTGGCACTTATACCGTTAATCACCACTATGGCGGTGGCAGCCTTTGTTATTCATGCGACGGATGATTTTTCAAAAAAAGAATTAGCTATATTATTTTTGACAATTTACGGAGCGCTTTTTTTCACCGGCCCTGGGCGTTTTTCTTTGCAAGCATTTTTTAAAATTTCTGCAGGCAGATTTTCATGGTTTCTCAAATAAAAAATATTTTTTTAGCCATAATTTAGCTTTGCGTTTTAATTTACTCGCCTATAAGTTTCTTAGTTGAACCTTCAACGATGCTCCAGAGAGATTCATTAAAAAGTTCGGTGCCTATTATAAGAACAGGCGTTGGATCACTACCACGACTTTTTCTGACACTTGAAGGCAGTGTGCCAACACCGCCAAATTTATCAAGCCATAAACGACGAACCGCTAAAGAATTACTGATAAGAGTTTTATTTGTTGGTTTTTTCTTAAGGCGACCGTATTCGTAGGGACTTAATACACTAAAATTCGTATTTGTCGCAACCGTACTTAGCGATTGATAACCCACCTCGAGTAAGTGTTTAAATTTTTGTTTGCCAGGCTCATGTGAAGCGAAAATTAAATCTAGGTCACCGTTAAAAAACTTTTCTTCTAATTCGTTCTGATCAAATACATCTAGTTCAATAGTAGCAATATTTGAGCTATCAAGTAGCGAGTGCGCTACTTTTAATGCTAGTTCGTTTAATCCTTCAAGGCTACCGATATTAATATGGGTAGGAACTTGCGCCATCAAAGCTTCTTGAATTGCACTTTCAAGTTTACGCGAACTTTGCGTGTAAATTTCTGCCAAACGAAAGGCAACTGGTGTCCAGCCAGATTTTCTTTTTGTATTACGATCTAGCAGTATTACGTCATATTCACGCTCTAATTGCGAAATCAGTCGTGAAAGTTGTGGTTGGCTTAGGCCAACATGCGAGCTTGCACCAGTTAGATTCTTAAAGTGAACAGCTTTACTTAAAACAGCCAGCGGCCAATGTAGGTGTTGAGAATCCATATAATAAAGTGAATTACGTTAAGCTAAGTGATGGTGCAAGAGATTTTCAGAAGCCATATCTGTAAAATCAAAAATGACGTCTTCAGAGGTTAATAATTCATCGACTGAATTAGTAGCATAAAGAACTCCTAAGCCGCGAAATGTCGCCATAATTAACAGCGCTAGTTCTTTGCAATTTGTGCCATTTTTTAGTTCGTGCCCTACGGTAGGCTCAAGAATTGATTCGATATTTAGCAGCAAAAGTTTATATCCAGCTGCTAAAATATTTTTTTTCTTACTTGTTGATTTGCTTTTTGATGAAAGCCCGCCAAATAGCAAATGGGCCTTTGGCGCGTGATGAATAGCAAGTTGAGCGAAAAGACGACCGACAAACTGAATTTGTAATCTTATAGATGCTGGGTAAAGAAGTGGGGCAGATAAAATTTGCTCTGCTAGCTCGCATAGTGTTCTTTCAATGATGTTATCGAGAAGATCGACGCGATCGCGAAAATGCCTGTAGGGAGCATTGTGACTTACCCCGGCGCGCTTAGCAATATCTCGTAAGCTTAGTTCATCAATGCCGTTAATATTTAGTGCTTCGTTTGCTGCTTGAATAAGCGATTCTTTAAGATTGCCGTGATGATAGGTCATAGCGAAGAAAGTTCTCCTATAAATGTTTGAATTCTATCAATAACCCACTGGGGGTCATCTAACGTTAAATCATGACCGGCTGTGGGGTGAAATTTGATTTGTGCATTAAGTTTTTCGGCAAGGGCTTTCGAACAACGCACATCGACCATAGCATCTTTCATCGATGTAAGCACCAGTGTCGAAATGGATATTTTGTCAGGGCAGACAAAACGCGATGCTGCAAATGTCTGGCGAAAAAGCTTTTCTTTTGTCACCTTAGAGTCTTGGGCAATTTTAATTAGGTCGTCTAATACGGCTTTATCATTAATTTTTAAATTAGAAATCATTTTAAGTTGCTGACGAACAAAATCGTTGGGGGTTTTTAAAAACGTAGTCAAAATTGCTGTATACATGGCATAGGGTGAGTATCTTTGATAAGTGGGTGATAGATCTCTGGCGCTAGAGTTTATAATTACCAGTGCGGTAAAGTCTTTTGAGTATCGATAAGCCCAATCTAGCGCGATCATCCCTCCTAAAGAAAGCCCTATAACCCCCCAATTTGTTTGACTTTTTCGTTTTTCAAGAAAGCGCTCATGTAAGAAATCTGTATTTTCTTGAACGGTAAATGGTGTTTTGGCAGATGATTCGTCGCCAAAGCCAGGCAAATCAAGACAGAGAACGTGTGAGTCACTATCATTACTATCGTATGATAGTTCTTGCAGCTTGTCTTGAAAGCCAAGCCAATGTCTTTTTTCACGACCAAGACCGCGTAGCAGCAACCAATTCATAAATATATTTGAGCATAAAATCTGTGATAAAACAGTTCATTTTTGGTAGGATACTTCGAACTTTATGACGCGTCTAGATTCTAGTCCTTATTTTAACCGAGATTTAAGTTGGCTCAAGTTCAACGAGCGGGTTTTATATCAAGCGCAAGATGCGCGGGTGCCGCTTTTAGAGCGAATTCGCTTTCTAGCAATATTTTCATCAAACCTTGATGAATTTTTTATGAAACGCGTGGGGTATCTTAAGCGGGTGGTAGGCAGATCTGTCCCGCAAGTAGGAGCAGATCTTCTGCCGCCTGAAATGCTATTAACTGAAATACGCCAAGTTGTTTTAAGGCAAATACAGGCCAGACAGTATTGCTACGAAAAAAATCAAGCTGAGCTTACAAAAAATGGTGTTCATTTTCTCAAATGGAGTGACTTGACTGAAGATGAGAAAAAATCTGCCAAAGGGTATTTTCATAGTAAAGTGTTTCCGATCTTAACGCCGCTTGCGGTTGATAAGGCACATCCATTTCCTTTTTTGTCGAATTTATCTATTTCTTTAGGGATTGTGCTCACCCATCCGCAAAAGGGAGAAACTTTTTTTGCACGAGTAAAAATCCCAGATGTGTTGCCGCAATGGATACAGATTAACGCAACTAGCGGCGCTGGATTAGCAAAGACTTATCGCTTAATTAGGTTGGTTGACTTAATTTCTGAGAATTTAGAAGAACTTTTTCCTGAAATGATAGTAAAAAGCGTTATGCCGTTTCGAGTTACGCGAAGTGCAGATATCAGCGAAACCAGTGACGATGTCGAAGATCGCTTAGATATGGTTGAAGAAGAACTGCGCCTTCGTAGAATTGCCCGTATTGTGCGCTTCGAACATGGTAAAGCTAATGACTCATCAATATTTCAATTTTTGCGCGATGAGCTTGAACTGACGCCGTCAGATCTGTTCGAGATACCAGGTGAGATCAGCTACAATTGTCTTAATGAAATAGTTAGCCTTAATATTGTTGAACATAGATATGTACCGCATATTCCAGTACGTCCAGCCGCACTACTTGATGACGGCCGTGATATTTTTTCTATTATTCGCGAAAAAGACATATTAGTACATTATCCGTATGAAAGTTTTCATGATTCAGTTGAAAGATTTATTATTGAATCAATCAAAGACCCTAACGTGCTGGCAATTAAAATAAGTTTGTACCGTGCCGGTGAAAATAACCCCATAATTCCGCTGCTCATACGGGCTGCAGAAAAAGGTAAACAAGTGGTTTGCGTGATTGAACTCAAAGCGCGTTTTGATGAGGCGCGCAATATTTATTTGAGTGAAACTCTCGAAGGCGCTGGTGTTCACGTCGTGTATGGGATAATGGGAAAAAAAATTCATAGCAAAACTATATTGGTGATACGTAAAGAGGGTGATACCTATCGTTATTATTCGCACATCGGCACTGGTAATTATAATTCTAATACATCTAAATTATATACAGATCTAAGTGTTTTTACCGCAGACAAGCGTATCGGTAATGAGCTAATCGAAGTTTTTAATTTTTTAACTGGGCTTAGTTTGAAAAAAAGTTATAGCAAACTTCTTGTGGCGCCAGTAAATATGCGTAAACAATTTCTACAGTATATAAAAAAAGAAATAGAGTTTCAAAAAACACAAGGTAGTGGGCAAATTATAGCTAAGATGAATAGTCTTGAAGACCAAGAAATCTGCGATGCTCTTTACGTTGCTTCGCAGGCCGGGGTACAAATTGACCTTATAGTGCGTGGTTTTTGTATTTTACGCCCAAAAATTAAAAATTTTAGTGAAAATATTAGGGTTGTTTCTGTCATCGGGCGATTTCTTGAACACTCGCGGATTTTTTATTTTCGTAGAGGGGCACAAGACCCACTTGAAGGAAAATTCTATGTAGGCTCGGCCGATTGGATGTATCGTAACCTTAATAATCGAATTGAGGTTATTGCCCCGGTTGAAAATCAGCTCTCTCGCGAACAACTTTGGTTTGTACTGCAGAAACTATTAAATGATAATGTGCAGACGTGGGATCTTGACTCGCAAGGAGAATATGTTTTACGTAAGCCACAAAAAACTGATAGTAAAGGGGTACATGAAGAGCTAATAAAATATTACGCCGGGTTTTCTCATGGTCAATAAGCGCATACATCACAAACTTATCATAATTCGTCATGCCCATGCCGAAAATCGCGAAAAATTTAAAAAAAATACCGGTAAGTCTGATAATTTTCGCCCAATCACCCTTAAGGGTAAAGAAGAAATACAAAAAATAGCAAAATTTCTTAGGCAAATTGAGCCTGGCATAGATCTTGTGTTAACGTCACCATACACTAGGGCTCAGCAAACGGCCAAAGTGCTAGCAAAAAATTATAAAAATGTCGAAATTATCAATCTTGATAATCTTATGCCACATAGCTTACCGCAGGCGACACTTCAGTCTTTGAAGAAGATTAATAACGCAGGCGTAATAGCCATAGTTGGGCATGAGCCACATTTGAGTATATTTTTAAGTTTTATCTTGACGGGCTCTACCCGCAGTTATTTTGATATTAAAAAAAGCGGGTTTGCGATAGTTGAGTTTTTGAATATTATTGAAAAAAGAAAGGCGACACTTAAATGCTTAATTCAACCTTCGCAGGTGACAAATTTAGTAAAAAGTTAATCGAAAAAGGCTTGCCCACAAAGAGAAAGCTTAAACTTTCGCCTTTTCGTTTAGCCATTATTGATCTTGGCACTAATTCAGTGCGCGTTGATGTTTATCGTATTAATGGCAAACGTGTTCTTCGCACCTATCGTCGTAAAATAATGATTCGTCTAGGAGACGATGTTTTTAAAACTGGCAGACTATCACCAGAGGGTATGAAGCGTGCGATGAAGGCATTTTTAGGTTTTAAGCGACTTTTTCGCGAAATGCGAGTTGATAGAGTGGCTGCATTTGGCACTAGTGCTTTACGCTCGGCAAGTAACACTAAAGAGTTTTTAGCTGAATTAAATAAACGTACAGGGGTGCAAATTAAAGTTATTTCAGGCCGTGATGAAGGCAAACTCATCGCCTACGGTATTATCTCAAATATGCCAGCTCCTAAAAGTTATTATGCGCTGATCGATATTGGTGGGGGTAGCACCGAGGTTTCACTTTGTCTGGGTAAAAAAGTAGTCAGCGGTTACAGTTTTAAGTTGGGGGCGAATAGACTGCAGCAGATGTTTTTACAAACTATTCCGCCAAATTTTAAAAAAGGAGAATTACACCCAGTACTGGCACTGCGCCAGCATTTAAAAACAGAGTTGTATCCGCTAGCGCTTTTTGTAAAAAAACACCCAATTAGCTTTGCTATTGGCTCTAGTGGCACTATTCGCACCATCGGTAAAATATTAAAAAAAATTGGTCTAGCCGGTCAGCCTATACTGCGTGCAGAACTAAGTGCGCTAGTGGCTGAAATGCAAGTTATGCGACGTAAACAATTAAAATCGATTCCTGGGCTTGAGGCCAATAGAGTAGATTTAATTTTACCAGGCGCTATTCTTCTTGAAGAAATACTTTATGCTATTAAAAGTAGTCGCTTGGCAGTAACAGATTTGGCTTTGCGTGATGGTATTTTACTTAAAGAGCTTGAATCTAGATTTACCGGCTAAGGTTTTGTAATCAGCAATATGCCAGCATAATGACTCAAACCAATTTCTACGTTGCGCCTGGATATGTGTATGGTTTTTTGACCAATCGAATAGAGTTATGAAAAAAGCAAAAAAGATCCAATTAAATAATCTTGAGGGTGTAACTCGTTTTAATAATTTCACGAATTCTAATTGCAATTGAGGCTGAAGTGCTATCTGACCGACCCATAAGCATAGAAATAAACTTTGCCATATAGTAATAAAAATCAGAAAAAGGTCCACTCACTTTTTCAGCTAAAATGCTCTTAGATGTTCTAACAACAGTTACATTAATGCCGAATGGCCTTAGTTCATGCCATAGTGATTCAGAAGCCCCCTCAAGCGCATGTTTAGAAGCCGAATAAGAGCCCATTGTCGGCATGCCTAATAAACCAGCCGCTGATGAGACATTAATGATTTTACCGCGCCCATTTTCGCGCATGGTTGGTAAAACTTTGCGAATTAGCATCATGGGACCTAAATAATTTGTTTGCATTTGTTCAAGCTCTGATTTTGCGTCCATTTGCTCGGCCACACTTCTAAAACAAACTCCTGCATTGTTAATAAGAACATCTAAGCTTTTCCATTTCATTAAAACAGTATCGACAGTCTCAATAAAAGTGTCAATAAGTTCGATTATTATATCAGGTTCGCCCTCGCACTGTATAGATTTTAGTTTTTCTAGGGCATTAAGATTTATATGCTCATTCGTTTTTTGCTGTTTTTTTGTTACAGGTCATTTTAAATTTATGTGAGCCTATCACTGGGTATGACCCTATAAGTACCTCTGAAGAACTTGCGTTCGCAGAGGCTGCAAATAGTAAATTTAACAAAATAAATTTCATTTCTCTTAATGAGAGCAATCTCTGTGCCTTGGCGAGACAGCGTCTAAGCCAACTTGGTTATTTTATTAGTTATTTTTTTTACTACCTTAGCAGATTTCGGCGTTAAATAGTTACAACAGCAGAAATACATAAAAGATTATGACTTTGATTAAATTATTAACAAAAACAGAAATTGGTCAATTTTAGCAAAATATCAAAAATAGAATCATGAGTGTCTAGGCAGTATTACGCATATTTCTATTCGGCATAAGTTGTGCAGCTTCTGTAATTAGAATTTTTTTGTGTGGGGGGGGATTACATGAAAAGAAACACTATTTTTGGGCTACTAATTTGCTGGTCTTCATTACTTATAAGTGCCTGTGGGGGTTCAAAATCTATATTAAAAAGTATTACAGTTAAAACTGATACAGATTCTTCGCAAAATGCGTGGGTACAGATGGATGCTACACTAAATATGGGTGGGTTAAAATTTCCGGCCCTGTCGCTACCAATAGCTAGCCCTAACGACCCTAGAGTTATTTTGGGACAAATACAGCTGCAGACAACTTTAGACGGTAACAATATTATATCAGCTGATGTAAATGTAACCGAGATAGCAAAATATCGGTTAGGGCAGGACAGTCGTTTGCCAAACGGTGGGCAGATTCCGGTTGGTGGTTTAAATGGAGTGGTTGCTGCACGTTTTGGTGGTAACTCTAAAGTTTATATTGGCTCAACAGATAAACAAATTGTTATGGGGGTCGCAATTGCCATCAAAGAGTTCGACAGTATTTCGCGTTATTTGCCAGGGGCCAATTTATTTCTACCTTTCTCAGCAAAACAAAAAGTAAACGGTCTCGCTGGTGTATTCACTGGTTCTCAAAGTGGTACAAGCGGCATTGGCATATTTTTCGAAGTGCCCAACACTGTCACATCAACTTCATCGGCTAAATTTTTAGCTACTGGCGAGAACTCATCAGAGGGCATTGCCTTACAGGGGCAGCTTTATCAGCTTAGCCGCAAGTCAAAGGTGGTTAATATAAAGTAAATACATTATTTGTGGGCGATTGCTAACGTACTTTTGCCCACTCCTGTTCTAAATGTAATTTTGTAATCCAGCTTTTTAAATAATCATGGTCAATCTCGGTGTTTGAAATAATCCCGCGAATATCACGAATGTGTTTTTCTGAGCCACCTTCGCGAAAATACTCTAACTTTTTTAAAATTATATCCTCTGCAGATGCGAGATTTGCAGAGAAGCCCTCCCATAATTCGATTCGCTGTCTACGCGCAAATCTAGACTGGTCGAATGCTGTAACTTTTTTAACTATAACATCAATTTTAAGCCCAGTAAGCACATGCAATAAATTAAATTGCCCACGATTTCTGATCTCATCACTCAAAATCTCTATCGGTGGGCAATAATACTCTGGCTGAGTAAAAAGTTTTTCGAATTTTATGGCGTCTTCGGGCTCGACATCAATCACAATATCCATATCGCGTGTCAGTCGAGGCTCACCATAAATCATTGAAGCGATAGACCCAACTATCATATAAGAAATGTCGGCCCCTTCAAGTCGCTTAAGGGCATTTTGAAACGTTTCAATAAACGGAACCATTTAGGCGCAACCCTTTTCTATTAGCTCCATAGTTTTTTGATGAATTATTTTTTCTGTCCAATCGGTATGTTTTTTTCTAAGTTGATATGATTTAACTTCGTAGGCAAAATTAAAAAGATCTTCGGCTATTTTTAGTTTCTGCTTAGCGTTTATGTAAGAGAGATTCTTTTTACCGATCATTAAATTACCCCAATCTGTGTGTTTTTATCTACAGGTCTTTTTGATTAATATCAATATCCATAAATTACTACAAACTGGACCTATTCTTTAGGCCAGGCTCAACTTCATTACCTGTCTTTGCAAAAATCAGGAGCTGCTTGAGAAAGATCTTTGTCAGCTTTAGTGTCGACAAATTTCAGACCTAATTGCTCACAACAGTTCTTTTCTTTGCCCGCCTCAAATTTACATTTCTTTTCCCTATAATTAATGAAGCCTTTATCGTCAGGATATGTTTCCTTCCATCCTGCGGGCAATTTGTAATAGATGCATTCGTCTCCTGACCAAAACTTAGCGCACTGATCCTTTTTGATCATCAAACCCCAAGGAAGGGGCTCAGCAAAAGCAATACTACTTAAAAAGATTAACGATACCGAAATACGTGTTTTCATTCACACATACTATAGACGAAAATTTTGTCTGTCTAGAAATAGAATCATTTCGTGACGTATAGCGCTTATGTGATGGTTGGAGGTGGAAACGCCAAAACAAAATATCGAGTTAGTCAAAAAGCGACTAACAGGAATTTAAAATGAAACGTAAAAGTTCAAAAATCAAAACTCCCGCGAAGTGCCGTGACAGGTATTTTATCCGGCAGCCGACAGAAGGTAACGATTGATCGTATTCTTTGTTTAGCGGTCCAGCCTAAATCTTCTAAGCTGGTTTTCTAACCAGCTTTACAAACTCTTTGCGGTAAGGGTCTTCTTTGTCATTTACCGAAGTGTGTTTACTTGCCAGGTCAGCAATGGCCGAAAAACTAGTTGTGGACTTGTGGTCAGAATCTCTCAGTAACATTCCGAAAGAGGCCACGGCGGAAGCAAACTGAAAATCCGAACTTGACTGGGTAAAATTATGCGGTTCATTTTTAACAGGCACTTCGATAAGTTTTGAAACATCGCCCTCGGGCTGTTTGTAGCGAAGTTTGACTGTTAACAATTCTCCATTTAAATGACCCTTGTCATTTTTTGCAGTTGTGGCCTGGTATTTAAGAGCATCAACCTTGGCCGATTTCACCGGCATCTTTTTTGTCGTCGTTAAAATCCTCTTTATTGAGCAGACGATTTTCATATCCCACCAAGCGATACGAAGACACATAGGCCGGGTTAAATTCCACTTGAATTTTTACGTCTTTGGCGATTGTGACTAAGGTGCCGCTCATTTGCTTAACAAACATTTTTTCAGCTTCCTGTTATGTGAAAATTCAACCAATCTCTCAGCCTAACAACGGCCGAAAATACCACACTTCCAGTTTCATTTCAGGCGATCGTACTACGATTTCTGCTCCGCCCAGAGCACCAACCGGATTAACAGCTCAATAATAAGAATATCAATTTGAAAATGTGCAACAAATGCTCTGTGTGAAATTATCTTCAAGATTTCATGACGAAAAATACATAAAAACAGGGATGAGACAGTTCGTCTCTGAGTATACCAATACGTCCCCCTCAAAGAATGCCTCTATCTCACCATGTACACCTAATTGCTTGCGCGCACTCTACTGGCGACGGCATCACACTTGCATGATTCAGAGTACGTGCTCGCGTAACAAAAAGTTTAGGAGGAGAATATGGTACGTGCAGCGATTGCATTTACCATAACAAGACACAAGACAAAGGAGAATTTTATGGGCCAAGCAACTAGTGAAATTTTTAATAAAGCGACCACACCTGTTCATGACTTAAAAAGCA
>MEPT01000042.1:1689-2672 GCA_001769925.1 Bdellovibrionales bacterium RBG_16_40_8 | reverse complement strand
GCGCAGCGAAGATCAGTTAGAAGCTGTATCTCGTCAAGCTGGCGAAAAAGTTGGAGCTCTGGCTTCTGACATTGCCAGCACTGCCTCGGGTTATGTGAAAGCGGGACGCGAGTACGTTCAAGAAAATCCATCTAAAGGCGTTGCTGTAGCTGCTGCTGCTGGCCTCGTAGCGGGATGCCTCATAACCTTGGCGCTGCGTCGACGAAATTGACAAAATTTGAGGGGTATATGGTTGTTAACTATTTAAAAAGTATGATCCGTAATGAAGTCTCAGCAATGAGCTTCAGGTTTCTTGTGGGCGTTGTGCTTGTTTCAGTTATAGTGTTTTCGCTTTTTCAGCTTGGCGCAGCCCTTCAGGTTGTGCTGAGCCAGCTTGAAAATGGACTTGTTCTTGAATCTGTTGTTTTCAGCTTTGTGGCTATTGCATGTTCGATCCTATTTTATTTTTTATTTAACACCACGATCAAAAGATCACCCGTTGATGTACTTAGGGTACCACCTGCCCTGAGTGCCGACTTACAAGTTTTGGCTGTCAACTTTGCGCAGGGATTTATTGTGGGTTTTGTATCTCGTCGCCGTAGTCAAACGCCGGTGATTCCGATCAACTTAGCTTACAGCATATTCGGCGAGTGCCGTTTTAATAATAGCTCCCGCAGGTACAGCGATGAGCATTCCGGCAAAGCCAAAAAGATTACCAAAAATGATCAAAACCAATATTGATTCGAGAGCCGTCAGGCCAACATTTTTGCCTACTAGCTTTGGTGTAACGACAAAAGTCTCAAGTGCTTGGCCAACCATGAATACACCCAAAACCAAGGCCACGTAACCAAGGCCGCTGCCCATTGAAAAAGCAATGATTAGGCCGAGCACAAGGCCAATGCTAAATCCGACGTAAGGGATGAAGCTGAACGAGCCTGTTATAAGCCCGATTAAAATTCCGAATTTCAGTCCGACGGCTTGCAAGCCAATGGAATAAATTAAAG
>MEPT01000042.1:0-1627 GCA_001769925.1 Bdellovibrionales bacterium RBG_16_40_8 | reverse complement strand
TCAAAGGTCTGCGCTAAGCGGACGTGCTGCTCACTGGGAATAAGGGCCTTAAGCGATGCCAACCAGTAGCTTTTTTCACTAACCAGATAGAAGAAAAAAATTGGAATCAAAAAGACATTCATTACAGTCAATAGCACTTGCGTAGCATTACCCGCGGATTTTTTCAGTCCCTCAGTTAACATTTTCATAGTGCTGTCAGAAAGTTTACTGGCATGAGTTTCTACTAGATCGAGCACGTCTTGCCGACTGTAATCGAGCGACACTCCAATAGCTACGGCCCGGCTCTCGATTTGATCAAGTAGTTTTGTCATGTTGTCGGGCAGAACTGCCAAAAACTCTTTTGTTTCACGCAAAATTATCGGCAGCAAAATCGCGTTAAGAATGATAATTGGCAAAAATACGCCGACGATAATCAAAATGGTTGAATAAGGCTTTCGTATACCCTTGGTTTTTAACCAATTGATGTAAGGTTCGCAGAGCAAAGCGGCAATAGCCGCCAGCAAGAGCGGTAAAAGTGAACTGCCTAGGCCATAAAGCACTGTGCCTAGAAGTGCCAAAAGTAAAAATGCTTTCACTGTTTGTGTGTCCTCCGTGTCTGGCACGGACCACGATTGGTGCCGCCAAAGATTTATCAATGATTTCAGCGATTCAGTCGGCTGTCAACACACCATCGCTTTTAATTTGATTTGGGGAATTGAAATAGAAAATCGCGAAATGTAGTGACCATTTTTTATTTTGCCAAGTGTGAAAATATACTTTTGAATCCAAAGAATGTTTGTAATAGAGATCAAAAAGCCAAACGGCAGTTCAACGATTGTAATAGTTGAGTCGGTTCGCGAAGGCTTGTAGATTGGAAAAATCGAAAAACATGCTTTATTTAACCTATACCTCGGGGACAAATAGCCATCCCTATGTCTTGACTAGATTTTAAGGCGCCACTACTGTTTGAAAATGTGCTCACTCACAAGGCCTTTTCTACTCTGCCTCGCGATAATCTTTACCCTTTCGTGTTCATTGCTACCTGTTTCTGATTCCGCAAAAGATATCCTGTTTGAAATCAAAGACGAGTTTTCCGAAGATCTACGATTTCACATCGACGAAGCGCCGACAATTGAAGATCAAAAACTATTGGCTTACCTCCATAGACTTTCAGAAAAAATCTGCCAACTTTACGGCATTCAAACAGTTCCTGTTATTGTGGCCGATACAACACAGACTCAGGCCATGTTGAGTTTCAGCAGTCGCACTATTTTTATCTCGAGGGGCATGCTTTACGCAATTCACAACGAAGCTGAACTTGCTACTCTGATCGGGCATGAGGTGGGGCACCTCAAACTCAAACACGATGAGCGGGAGTATAAGAAATCCAAAACCGCCAAGGTGGCTACAGGCGCCATTGAGAAAGCAACAGGGGTGACCATCCCGACTGAGTTGAAAACCCAAATTGACGGGCTCAATTTTTCTCAATTCAGTCGAGAGAAGGAGCAAGAGGCCGACGAGTTCGGTGCTCAGGCGGCACAACGCTTGGGTTATGACCCTTTTACTCTGGCCGATTTATTTGACCGGCTTTACCAGATGGCTGATCTGAGCGTCATGGATC
This sequence comes from Bdellovibrionales bacterium RBG_16_40_8, assembly GCA_001769925.1. Lineage (GTDB taxonomy): Bacteria > Bdellovibrionota > Bdellovibrionia > Bdellovibrionales > UBA1609 > RBG-16-40-8. Next base: position 27 of record MEPT01000042.1, on the reverse strand, counting down.
GCTTAAGAAATTTAAATGGCACTCATA
>MEPT01000041.1:207-5493 GCA_001769925.1 Bdellovibrionales bacterium RBG_16_40_8 | reverse complement strand
TTCTTTTGTCGGCAGCAATAGTGGAGGATCATCAGGATCATCAAGTAGCGCTTTTAGTAGAGTAAAGAAACGTCGCTAAGGTTGCTGTTATAGTTACTGTGCGTTATGTCGTGACTGTTGCCTCTTAATTTGGCCAATTGTTCACTGCATGTTAAAACTTATCGAGAATAATAGCATTAATGAAAAATCGTCAGTGCTAAATTTACTAGATCCTGAGACAGACACTTGGGTAGTAGCAGATCTTAATTCAAAAAATATAATACAAACAGAATTGTTAAAAAAATATTCTTGTTTGCCAGAAGACACTGTTTTACGCGTTAGCGAGCTATGGCAAAAGATAATGCGCCGAACGTTTTCAGATTTAGATGTAGTATCGAATCAATTCATATCAACTATTTTATCAGAGTGGCTTAAGCGTCGCGATTTGCCTTGGGCAAGGCACCCAGGGGCAGCCAATATTTTATTACAATATGTAGCGATATTTTTACCAATTTTATCAAATAAAGATCATGAGCTGCGTATGCGCGAGTGGCTATCGCAGAATTCGTCAGCACTTTTGCGTTGGGGTAATTGGTTTTTATTATCATGTGAGGCTTGGCAATATTTTTGTGATGAAAAAATTTTAGCAACATCGTGGGTTAGTGCCTACTTACCGGGGCAAGAAAACTCATGCAAATTATGGCGGCGAAATTTAATCGTTGATGTTGGCCCCGATATTTCTGGAGTAGAAATTAACCTTTTTGAGAAAATATCTGAAAAATATGATGTCACTATTTTTCAACCAGGCCTAAATTGGCGTGAAAAATACCCGGCGATGCTTTGGCCCTATAACATTCTTTCAGAGAGTAAAATTTCAATCAAAGAAAAAAAATATTGTGCGATGCCATCAAAAGCAAAGATAGCTTGTGAACGCTTCACCACACAGATTTCTGAAGTCAAGGCTGCTACGGCGCAAATACGCCAGTGGCTCGATGACGGCACACCTATTAGTAAAATTGGGCTTTTAGCCCCCGATATAGAGCCTTATTGGCCGGCTCTTGCAGCTTATTTTGAGCTAGAGGGCATACCGGTTCAAAAAAATATTGTTGTCAAAGCGATTTCGTTGCCGAGCATTTCACGGTGGTTATCTAGATTAAAAATTGAAAGCCAAGATATTGATAGTGGTGATCTAGAAATGTGTTTATTTCACGAAAATGAAAAGCCACCAATAGAGTTTACGCGTTTTAAACAACTGTTTAGCCGCCTTTATGATCAAAGTGATTTACAGCGAGATATGCATATTAGTGAGCTTTTTAGCTTTAAATTTTCTAAAGATGATTCACTTACGCGTGAACAATTTTTCAGCTGGGCTTTAAAATTTTGGGTTGATGATATTGCGCCGATCGAGAGATTATCTGGCGAATTTTTGTCTGAGTGTTCTGCTCATGTTAGGCTTAATTTAAATTCATGGCTTTCTTACATGTTTGCCCTTGTAGCAAAAATAGAATTTAAAATGAAAGATTCAGCCTCTGATGCGCTTATTTGCTGCAACTTTTCTTCTGCACAAAATTTTATATTTGAAAAAATAATAATGCTTGATTTAAGTGAAACTGCGTTGCGTGAACGTTCAGAATTAAGTTTTGATACGCGCGACGTACATAGTATAATTTACGATCTTGGCATTTATTTAGATTCTCCCGACCGCGAATATAACGAATATCTTGCTGAACGATTGGCCTGCAACTCAGACAACGAGGTAAAACTTTACTTTGCGGCAACTAATTTTTCTGGACAAGCACAGTCGCCATCGCTTTTTTGGCTGCAGCAGGCTCTGCATGAAAATTTATCTCAAGATAATTGCTCGCAGCCAATGCCCACACGCTGGGATGAAATTCAGAGCGCAGTATTTAGCAGCCATAAACGCCAAAAACTCGAACAGGCGATACAACAAGATTTAGGCACAGTTGAAGCTGAAAAAGTAAAGCTAAGTAATACGCTTCGTTTTTCGCCGTCACAGATCGAAAAATATTTGCAGTGCCCATTTATTTTTACAGCTGAAAAAATATTTAATCTTAGTGATTTACCCGACGTAGATCTAGATATGGATGCAATGACCACTGGTCGCATGATGCATGCGCTACTTGAGCGACTTTTAGAGTCACCCTTAAATTTAACTAAAAATGATACTGAAATCGAAAAACTTATTGATGTTGTGCGTGTTGAGCAAGCAATTTTAATTGCTGATGAAAGGCTGTGGCCGGCAAAACGTCAGCATTTTTTGCGAATAGCTAAAAATTTTTTAGAGTTTGAGAAAAACTGGCGTATTCAGTACCCAAAAACTCATACAATTGGACGTGAGGTTAATGTGAAAGGTGAGTGGCAGGTAACGCCTGAACTGTCTGTAGAGGTTAGGGGTCGAATTGATCGCATAGATTGCAGAAAAAATTCTGATAATGATTCGCTCGAGTATGTAATTTTAGATTATAAATCATCTGGGGCCAATTTACATAACTATGGTAGCTGGTTGAAACAAGATGAAGTTCAATTGGCTTTTTATACCATAGCGGTAACTCAAGGGCTTGCAGAGCTTTCTCCTGGAGCGGTGGTTGGCGCATTTTATTATGTTTTACAAAACATGAATAGAGAAAAAGGGTTTCGTATATCAGAGCATGACGGCGAGCTTTTTGCTCCGAAAACAAGAAATCGTAGTTCGCTTAATGCAGAAGAATTAAAAGCGCTTTTAGATGAAGTAAGGGTTAAAATCGCTCATGTGATAGCGCAAATTTATGATGGTCTATTAAGCCCAGCGCCTAAAGACAAAAAAGATTGTTTAACATGTCATTGGAGAACTTTGTGCCGAGCACCACATTTGAATTAAAGAGCGAAATTGTGCGCGCAGGCGCAGGGGCGGGTAAAACTACACGGCTTACAGAAAAAGTTTTGTCAGTGGCAGAAGAATATTTGCTACGAGAAAAGCATTTGCCAAAAATTGTAGTTACGACTTTTACGCGTAAGGCTACCGAAGAATTGCGCGAACGTCTGGTACGTGAGGCGTGTCGCAGAGAAAACCCTAAGCTTATTGATTTTGTTACCACTCGTTCAAGTTTACATATTTCGACAATACATGGGGTACTATCATTATTTCTACGTAAATATGGTCATCTGTTAAATATCGATTCTGGGTTTCGCGTAATCGATAGTGCGGTTGCTGAGCGAATGTCGCGAAAAATATTACGCGATCTTATTTTTAAAAATGATGAATTTGCAGGCTTACTTGAAGATTACTCTATTGATATTCTTATTGAAATGATAAGTAGCTTTACCGAGGCTTACTCGGTAAATAAAGATCTTAAACCTTGTACTGAAAAAATATTACTAGATCTTATTCGCGAAGAATATAGCGATTATTTTTCAAAATTATCTTCATGTGCTTTGCAAATATCTGAAAACACGACGAATATACAGTGGCAAAATTATGCTATCCATTTACATTCATGCGCTAAGCTTTTGCAAAATGATATTATTATCGATGGGCCAAAATGGTTCGAGCATTTAACCGCAATAACAAAACCAAAATTTATGACAAAATCGCCGCCGTTTTCTGACGCCATTCATGATGAGCTTAAAGGTTGTCTTAAGGCCGCAGAAAATTTTTCTGACGATACGTTTTGTACGGTTAATTTTAAATTATTTGTTGAGCGTGCGAAGATATTTGGTGAATTGGCAAGAGCGCACAGCGATGAGTGGAGTAGTTTTAAATTAGATCGCGGGCAAATAGAGATTAGTGACTTAGAGCCTTTGGCCTTGTTAGCGCTGCAAGAGCACCCAGAAGTTGTGCAGGCATTTTCTTCTGAGTGGGATTATTGGCTTGTAGATGAGTTTCAAGATACCAGCCCCACGCAAGTGTCTTTGCTAAGAAATTTTATCAGACAAAAACCTGTCTTTATGGTGGGTGACCCACAACAAAGCATTTATCTTTTTCGCGGTGCGCGCAGCGAAGTTTTTGCAGAAGAAGAAAAAAATATAATTAGGCATGGTGGAGTAAAGAGTGATTTGAAAACAAATTATCGCTCTCGCTCAGAGCTACTTTTTTTCTTTAACGATTTTTTTAGTCAGTTTAAAAGTGATTTTATGACAATGCAGCCAAAAGAGCCAAAAACAGATGCTGCTGCTATTGTCGCAAAGTTTAAAATTGTAGATCAGAATAATGAAGAACCGCTTTTACCCTTGGCTGACGAAATACTAACAAAAATAAAAGAAGGGTCTAAATTTGATGAATTTTGCGTGCTCGCACGCACCAACATTGAACTTATGCAGATTGCACAATATTTTGATAGTTTGCAGATACCTACGCACGTACATTCGGCTGAAGGTTTTTTTCGTCGTCGAGAAATTATAGATTTACTTTCATTACTTAAATTTTTGATGAATCCAATTGATAATTTAAATTTTATTCGATTAGTGCGATCGCCGTGGTTTAAAATTTCTGATAGTGTATTAGCTAATAATCTTTCAATCCGCCCTGCGGTTTATTGGTCGCACTTGCAACAAGTTGTTAAAGAGCATTCTACAATTATTTCTTTAAACTCATTACTAAATTCTTCTCGCGAAATTGGCTACTTTGAAGCAATAAGGCGCGTTATCATTGATTATGGGTTGATTGATGCTTCACATTTTCATGACTCAACGGGGCGTCGTGAATCTAATATCTGGAAGTTTTTATGGCTTCTACGTGAGAGTGAAAAAATTCCAGGATTTAGTTATATGTCCTTTGTGCAAAAAGCCTTTCGTGGCTTGCGCTCAGCTGAAGGTGACGAAGAGTCAGATGCCGTAGCTGCATTAGAACCCAATCGCGTAAATTTAATGACTATACATAAGGCTAAGGGGTTAAAATTTAAACATGTACTGCTGCCGAATTTAAATCGTAGATTTGTAACGTCTATTTCGCGAGGCCATGAGCGACCATTTATATTCGATGAAGACACCAAATATTTTGCTGTTGCTCTTCGCTTAGGAGAAGAGCGAAAAATCACCCATAATTTAGTTGCGAAAAAATATTTTAAAAAACTCAGTGAGCGAGAAGAAAAAGAACAAATTAGACTTCTCTATGTGGCGCTTACTCGCGCTGAACAGTCAGTGGTAATGCATTGGCAAGAGCCATTGCAGGCAAAATCATGGGCGTCAATTTTTAATTGGGATCTTTCTGAGGGTATTTATCATAAATCTAATTATAGCTACCAAGTAGAAAAAAACATTTTAACATTGACTGACTATACACCAATCGCAACGAGCACGAAAGAGACACGC
>MEPT01000041.1:0-194 GCA_001769925.1 Bdellovibrionales bacterium RBG_16_40_8 | reverse complement strand
AAGATAATATATCAGATACAACTCGTAGATTTTCGGTGACGTCATTAGTTGAAGAGATAACTGCAGAATCAATTAAAGAGACAAAAAACTCAAGCGACATTAAGTACTCTGTAAAGCCTGATAATTTACAACGCCATCTTGAGACGCCAGCTTTTGGGCTAAAACTGCACGCCTGGCTTGAGCGCTTGCATTAC
>MEPT01000040.1:5924-6208 GCA_001769925.1 Bdellovibrionales bacterium RBG_16_40_8 | reverse complement strand
TGGATGGGCTACTTGGAAGTAGTATTCTTGGATTTCACACTCGGTTCCACTGCAATAACTTTATCGACTCCGTAGATCGTTTCATTGAGTGTCGTATTGATAGAGAAACATCCACCATCTCTTACGGCAGCAAACTCACCGCTGTAAATCATTACCCCATTTCAATTGAATGGCCCATTAGGTGGATAAAAACCCAGAAGTCAGTCAAAGAATGTCGAGAACGGATTCGGACTCACGATGGACTTCCGTCAGATAGACGGTTGGGAATTGGGATCGATAGACTT
>MEPT01000040.1:2779-5853 GCA_001769925.1 Bdellovibrionales bacterium RBG_16_40_8 | reverse complement strand
TCCAAATAGCTGCACCAAGCAGATCAACCATAGAACAGTATCAGCATTTTGAATCACAGGTTAGGGATACGGCCAGGAGAATTAATTCCAAGTTCTCTAAGAATGGCTATGAGCCGATTTGCCTGAAAATCGAACACCACGAGCCACAGCAGGTCTATGAATATTTCCGAGGTGCGGATCTCTGTTTTGTAAGTAGCCTGCACGATGGGATGAATCTTGTCGCAAAAGAATTTGTTGCAGCAAGAGATGATGAACGGGGCGTATTGATTCTCAGCCAATTCACGGGTGCCTCTAGAGAACTTCCGCAGGCTCTGATCGTGAATCCTTACAACATCGATCAATGCGCTGCCGCGATCAAGGTTGCACTTGAAATGCCAGAGAACGAACAAAGAGATCGGATGAGAACCATGCGCGGACTCATTCAGGAGTTCAATGTCTATCGATGGGCTGGAAGAATGTTGATAGATGCCGGTAGAATTAGACAACACAATAGATTTTTAGGAAAATTTGGTGATTCTGATTTAAATTTGAGATCACCCCAAGAGGTATAATGTATTTATTCTCAAGTAGTGGATTGAAGATCTTAGAGTCCCTGAGTTTTACCAAAACGCTTTTTGCCTTTGATTTTGATGGGACACTTTCAAAAATAGTTAAAGACCCGCGAAAGGCAAAAATAAACGAGTCCACCTTTGATCTGCTCCAACAGTTAGGACAACTTGCGCCGATAGCAGTGATCTCTGGCCGGGGCTTGGACGACCTCAAATCTAAATTCAATTCTTCAGTAGGTTATTTTGTGGGCAATCACGGCCTTGAGGGAATCAATTCTGAAAGCCAGAAAAGAGAGGTCTTCCTTGAGTTCTGTGTGTCATGGAAAACTCAGTTGGAACGCAGTCTGAAAAAAGAATCATCTCCGAGAGGTATAGAAATCGAGGATAAGACTTACTCCATTGCGGTTCACTACCGAAAATCTAGGCAAAAACAACTGGCAAAAACATACATCCTGGAATCGGTAAGCAAGATGGAGCCACCACCTAGAATTATTATGGGGAAATGCGTAGTAAACTTGGTGCCAACCGGAGGACCCCATAAGGGGGTTGCGCTGTTGGAGTTAATGCTAAAGTCAGACACGAGGTCCGCATTCTATATCGGCGATGACGATACGGATGAAGATATTTTTGCTTTGTCGGATTCGAGACTCTTTACGGTTCGAGTTGGTCAAAAAAATAAATCGCACGCCAAATTTTTTATTCGTCGACAGACTCAAATTAATTTACTTCTGAAAACATTAATATCTTTTCTAGATAGTACCGTATCGAAAGAAAAAGGAGAATCGCTTGGCGTCCACAAGCATCCATGAAATTGAAGAGCCCTTGTCCAATCTAATGTCCTTGAATCTAATATTTCAGGCCATCAATAAAACCCTTGAGGCCAAATATGGCCTGAGTATTGTCCAGTGGTCCTTCCTAAAAACTCTTGCCGGAATGCCCGCAATTGCCCCTCTTGCATTGGCAAAGGCATTGAGAGTTTCTCCCGGCACACTGTCACAAACAACAATGCGCCTAGAAAAAAAGAAGTACATATTCGTCTGCAATGACCCAAAGGACGCCAGAAAGAAAATGATTTCACTCACCCGCTCTGGCAAAGACACTCTTGATTCCATAGATAAGAGCTACACACTCATTTTTTCAAATATTCAGAATATCAGTAGCGAACTTAAGACTATCGAAATTTTTCTCTGCAACACAAAATCTCACCTATCAGAACTTGGATCAACAGTTCACGAAAGGTCCTATGATAAGTGATTACTTAGCCACTATTTGTTTCGGCCTAGCCGTAATCCACACATTTTCCGTTAAGTGGTTTCAGCACATAGCCCTAAAATTTCGCCCAGGTTCAGCGCTCGAAAACTTTTTCCATCTTATCGGCGAGATTGACTGTTCGATATGAAATGAAAAAACCATTTTCTGTATTGTCGAAAATGGCCTCAAGTGAAAGTTGGCGTCCCCTCCCATACGTTTGTAGAACCCATGTCTACAAATAGCGGCGAGTAGTATCACTTATTGAAAAGAGGGGCTTTGGGGGCTGGAAGTGTATAAACTGCGGGATCGCGTTGCGGTTCGATTGCAGGTTCTGTTATATTTGGTTTTGCCCTCTAAAAAAGTTAATAGTTGACAAAAATATCCACTATGAGGTATCTTTAGCTACGAGGGCCACCAAGGTTTTCGAAGTTGAACGCATTATTGGTTTGGAGTCAGGGGTCGTGCAAAAGGGTTATTTTTAGACCGATTTAGGTTCAGTTGGATATTCTTTGAAGTCGAAAATCCAATGCGCCGGGTGTTGGTGGATTGCCACGAGCCTTTTGGCGTCCACGTGCATTTTGACAATGGCCCACATGAATCTGTGACCGCCGAGACCTTGGACGATGTTCGAGAAATTTTCACTGCCGCCATCAAAAGACATTTTGGCGCAGATGTGGAGGTTTAGAATGAAGACATTTACATTTCGGTATGATCCAAAGGCTACCGTGAAAGGCACTATGGACCAGCTGTTCAAAGCTGCCAAATCAGGAAAGCCACATATTGAAAAAAACGAGATCCGTTCGGCCTCATTTAAAGCGCTGTTGGCCGTCGCGACGGAGAACCGCCTGCAGCTTTTCCGGCTGATTCATGAGAATCATCCGGCGTCAGTTTATGACCTTGCGAAATTATATGACCGCGACATGAGTTATGTGTCGAAAGAGGTCAGGGCGCTTGAGGGGCTTGGTCTCATTTCTCTACTGAAAGAGACTGTCCACGGTCGAGAGCGATTCAAACCCGTAGCGCTGTATGACCGCATCGTTGTCGACTTCGATCTGGCCGGTGGACGTAAACGGGTATCATGATTACGGTGGTGCACCGAAAAGACTGGCCTGGGTCCCTTTTTGCCCATGGTGCCTTCGAGGCGAAAAACTCTGACTGAATTTGATGAACTCACAATTTTCTGCTCGAGCATTACGAGGTGTTCTTTCCTATCTAAAATAACCAGTGGAAATCGTTTCGCATTGACGGCATCAATAACATCTTTGGCGATAAGCT
>MEPT01000040.1:391-2685 GCA_001769925.1 Bdellovibrionales bacterium RBG_16_40_8 | reverse complement strand
TATGACAACTTTCTTCGAAATCAGATGGTCACTCGTTGCCTTGATTTCATGCCGAACAGGACCACATTGCATAAACAGAATTTTTTGATGCCCATCTTTTCTGTATGGTGTTGCAGTCAAACCCAACACATATCGAGCCGAGCTACGTTTTAGAATCGACTCGAAAGTCACTGCAGGGATGTGATGACACTCATCAATAATAATCTGCCCATAGGATAGGAGAGTCGACATCCTGAAGGTCCACCGTTCGAGTCGGTGTACCCGCACCAGATTGCTTATTAGATTCAGCCAGTGTCATATTTTTATACAGTCCTTTCATTTTTTCATATGGCATTTCAAAATGATAGCTCTACTCTTATAATGTACTTCTTTAATAGATGGGAGTGCGTATGTCGAAGTTTCTAGTCCCAATAGCAATAGCTTTGAGTTTCAGTGTGCCGGTTGTTGCAGCAGATGACACCTGTAATAATCTTCTTTCTGGGACTAGGGCTCAGCTAGTAAAATTTGATCCGCAAAACTACCAATTTAATGGGCTAACGCCTGAAGGACTTACCGCTCTTAAAAAAGCCCGTGACGTGATTCGTGAACGAGCACGACTTTTTGAAAATGAGTTCAGAAATTTAACCACTGTCAGTCATGCAGGTATTGTGGCGCGCCTGTTTAAGGGCAATATGTTTTTATATGGCCCGCCTGGAGGAGCTAAATCAGCATACGTTAATTGGTTAATGAAAGGTGAAGAAGAACTGCCGTTTAAGTTGCAGCTTCATCAAATGATTACAGAACAGGCCTTTACGGGTGGACAGAATTTTGAAGCGGCTAAAGAAGGAACTTATAAAATCAACACCAAAGGCAGTCTTGCTGATTATACCCTGGCGCTTATTGATGAAGCTGAAAAAGGTAATCCTGCGGCGTTATCATCTCTTTTAAGTCTTCTAAACGAGCGTGAAATTCTTGCCGGTAATCAGGTAATTAAAGCGCGCCTTGAAACGCTTTTTGCAACTAGCAATGCAAATTTGCCAGAAATATTTCAACAGTTTCTAGAAAATGGTCAAGGCTCAACTGCGGCAGCACTTTTAAACCGCTTTCAGTTTAAAGCTTTTGTTTATAACTGGCTCTCGCCAACGGATCAGGCCATTCTTGACCAAAGAAAACAGCGACGACGTTACCTAAAATCTCTTGCCGAAACCCAACCAGAAGTTTTACAAGATGAAGTATTTCTTGAGCCAAAGCCTCTTGACTGGGTAGCGCTAAGACAGTTGGCGCACACAATGTTTACGCCATCTCCACTTTTTATGACAGTATATAGAGATTTTGTTAACGATATGCGTGATCAGACTAATAGAGCTATTCGCGAATCAGAAGAAAGACATCAGCAAAACCACATCGATGAGCCATTTGTGTATTTTCCGTCAGCTGATTATACAGAAAGATTAAGACAACAAATACCAGAAATTATTTTAATGTCAGCGTTTGTCGATTTTATGTTATCACCGCTTGCTGACGATACCTCATTGACGCAAATTACGCAGAAGCAAATTATGCTTGATCCACTTTCGCTATGGCGTGGATCTCTAGCGATGACAACTCTTGGACCTGGTAATGCAAGATTAAAATTTGATCCAAGTGGTGAACAAAAAATTGATATTGATTTTAATTGGTCTATTGACCCATCTTCTGCAAGAGACAAAAGAGAAGAACTTTTGATAAAAAATCTAAAAGACGAGCAAGAAAGATTTAGAAGAACGTTTCTTAAACATCTTGCCGTTGTTCAAAGTCAAATTGAACTTCGCGCGAGAAATGCGGTTCAAAAAGGGCATGTTTTAAACTTAGAGGATACTTCTTTTGAATTATTAATGACACAAAACTCTGAGGAATAAGGCCTATGCGTTTATGGGTTTTTTTAAACTTCTTTTTCGGGTGTTATATATATGCGTTTACATTAAGCGCTCAAGCAAACACACAAGCAAATAATAAATGCAGTCAGTTTTTATCATCTTCTCAAGAAAATATTCAAAAAAAAGAAAAAGCTGTTAGAAATTTAATTGATGTTTATGCTAAAGAACTTGGCCCATTTCAAGACCCGTTTGCTATGGTATGGAGCCCCGAGCGAGGCGAACAAATATTTAAACGTCTTTCAGTGCGTGCCAAAGACGCAAAGTGGGTAAGTAGTTCACTTGCGATTATTAATTACAATCTAAAAATTGGCTATACCGGTAAAAATCAATATAATGATAAGCTTGTTCAATGGATCATCGATGACGCCAGTTATTGGCTTACACAGCCTGGTATTGATC
>MEPT01000040.1:0-370 GCA_001769925.1 Bdellovibrionales bacterium RBG_16_40_8 | reverse complement strand
TTAAGAAGGTATAAAACCCCAGAGGTAATTGTTGATCGTGATGGTCAAAAACAAGAAAACACTACCGAAGATAAACAAGATCAAAAACAAAAAAAACAGCAACAAGATAACCCACCAGATTACCCTGATCTACCAAAAGAATATAAACCGCATACTAAAGATACACAAAATCAAGGAGACGTGGAGCAACAAAAACGCCGTTTTGCTGAGGTAAATTTCAAAACTCCTTTTTTTGCACAAAGGTTTTTATCTGAGGTAATTCGCGGAAAAGAAATGCCTTTTCGTGAGGCTAATCTGCCAATTACATTAGCTAAGCCTGGTGCCTATAAACAGACTAAGCGTGAATTGATATTTAAAACCTACGGCAAGC
>MEPT01000039.1:13626-13783 GCA_001769925.1 Bdellovibrionales bacterium RBG_16_40_8 | reverse complement strand
TGTTTAGTGCACGCCAGAGAGAGTGAGAGGATTGTTATAAGAAAGTAGCGCATGGGTTTATTTTGCATGGATGCATGAATGCATGGATGCATGGATGATAGTCAAATGTGAAACGTCAAACGTGAAACGGATTGCCAGAGTGGCTTGAGTTAGGAGT
>MEPT01000039.1:12176-13591 GCA_001769925.1 Bdellovibrionales bacterium RBG_16_40_8 | reverse complement strand
CAGGCACTCCAAGTACTCAAGCGCGGGACACCGGAAGGGTCAAATGTCAAATGTCAAACGTGAAACGAATGCTTAAAGAAGTGCAAAAGTAATTACAAAATCCTTTTCATCAAAACAAACTTTAAAATGTCCAAAAATTCCTGACCTTCCAAGCAGATTAAATCTAATTCCCAGCTTGTCGGAAAATCCTAAAAGAATGGTCAATCGCTCCTTTCCTATCTGCACTTCCATATTGTGCAAATAGACTGGAATAAACCCTCCATCACCTCTACTTGCACGAATATCTTTGTGCCAGTACGAAAAGCCAGGCCAAGTCGATCAGCAACCTATGCTGTAAATACGCTGTAAGTAGCTCCGCTGTCGACATAGGCTTCGACAGGAAACCAATCATTCTCGTATCGGATTGCTATTGTGATTATAGGTACTTGTAAATCCCTGAGCTTCTTGTACCTGTATTTTATAGCAGACATACAAGTTCTTCTTCTGTGGGTATTGCCAAAACCAGAGGCACCTGATTCGGATGCTCTTCTCTTGCAAGCTGGTCTGCTTCCTGTTCAGTATCGGCTACAGCTACAACCTCATTGTTTAGCACTGCTATTGCCTTGCCTGCGTATTTTTCCAACAATTCCTCAAAATGATCTGCATACCAGCTATCCATAGTTGCCAAATCCAAATTATTTTGCATGTTTTCTTTCATTTTTTGTTCAATCTTCTATATAAGATTTTAAAAAGCTTGCTTAAATGTTTATTAGTGCAAAAAAACCTAAATACAATACTGATATAATCCAACATGACATTCAAACATATTGTTTTCCAAACCTGGGTAGCCTGAGCACTTAAAGCTGCAATGCGCCCTCCGCGCCTCCGCCTCAGGGCGTGATTCAAAATTCAAAATCCGCAATCAAAAAAACCCCGTATCCCCCCTGTTCAAGCAGGTACAGGGAAACGGCTTCTACAAGTCTCCTTCGAGCTTGTGGTTCGTCAAGTTACCGGCAAGATCCCTTGCCTTGATCTCCAGCACGAACGCCGGTCCGACAAACTCTTGCTGAGTTGAGAGTGGTTTGAGTTGGTTCATCGCTCAAGGCACTCTAACTACTCAAGGCACTCCAATTACTTGAGTTAAGAGTTAGGAGTGGCTTGAGTGGCTTGAGTTGGTTTATTACTCAAGGCACTCTAACTACTCCAGGTACTCCAAGTACTCTTGAAGAGAGTGGCTTGAGTTGGGCTGTAACTCAAGGCACTCTAATTACTCCAGGCACTCCAAGCAGTCGAGACCGGAGACGGCACGGTCAAACGTCAAAAGTCAAAAATGAAACGGAGATATGTTTTGGATAGAAAAGCATAAAATGAGAAATCTGAATCGGTGATTGCAGCCATGATGAATATAATCATTATATATCTGCTGGCATCAAATG
>MEPT01000039.1:11369-12140 GCA_001769925.1 Bdellovibrionales bacterium RBG_16_40_8 | reverse complement strand
GCCCGACCGGAGAGCTTCTCTTACATTATCTAATTTGTTGGCATCTTCAAGAGATATATAAGGTGACCAATCATCAGCAGTGTAGATGTATTGAACGTTTACTTCTGCAATATAATCACCTTCTCGTATTAGCTTTTTATGGATTCTCTTATTCATTATTTTCTCCTCCTAAAATCCTTTGACCATTTATTTGGATCTGGTCTATAGGCAGTAACGAGTACTGCCGGCGAATTTGCAGCCTTTGGAATTCCCCATACCACATGAATGGGTTTTCCTCTCGCATCTTTTTGCAAAACAAGAACACATGGCCCCTTTGGAAATTCAGGATATTCTTCCAAAATATTTGCATTATTTACATTTGCCAAGACATCTTTTACAAAGATACCATCCGACGATAGTTCATCATATCCATGTGCCGAAATTTTTACATCACCTGCCTCGATTAACTCACGAATTCGGCTAAATATTTTGCTTTCCTTCAACATTATTTTAATAAGGAATGTTTCCTGTGCTCAAACTTGGTCTTCGAGATCGCCACGCCTGCAAACGGAAATTCCTTTTGCATCCGCACTACGGCCGTGTCCAGTTCCGCCAGATCGTACAACGCCACGGTTATTCCGCTGTGGTCTATCTGACCTTCCAGCGTCACAGTGCCGGAGAGCGAAAAGGTGTCGGGGTTGGTAGGCTGTTTAGTGCACGCAAGAGAAAGTGAGAGGATTGTTAAGAGAAAATAGCGCCTAAGTTTATTTGCATGGATGAGTGGATGCATGA
>MEPT01000039.1:11194-11308 GCA_001769925.1 Bdellovibrionales bacterium RBG_16_40_8 | reverse complement strand
GTGGCTTTAGTTGCCATCACTCCAGGCACTCTCAAGAGTAAGTGGCTTGAGTTAGGAGTTATGAGTGGCTTGAGTTGGACCATCACTCCAGGCACTTTAACTACTCCAGGAACT
>MEPT01000039.1:10934-11141 GCA_001769925.1 Bdellovibrionales bacterium RBG_16_40_8 | reverse complement strand
CAGGCACTCCAAGTACTCTCAAGAAAGTGACTTGAGTTAGGAGTGGCTTGAGAGGCTTGATTTGGTTACTCACTCCAGGCACTCTAACTACTCAAGGCACTCGAAGTACTCTCAAAGTGGCTTGAGTTGGTTCATCACTCCAGGCACTCTAATTCTATTCCAGGCACTCAAGGCACTTCAGCCACCATGCTTCCGCCCTGTCAGTTA
>MEPT01000039.1:10174-10909 GCA_001769925.1 Bdellovibrionales bacterium RBG_16_40_8 | reverse complement strand
GGAGAAAGTAAAAAGTAGGAAGTAAAAAGTAGGGAGTGAAATATAAAACGCGAAGATTCCAAAGCTGCCTACTATATCACCTAAGCTACTTTCAATCCGAAATCCTGATTATCCTTTATGCAGCAATTGCAATTTATAATACCCGTTCTACACATTTCTGCGCATACAAAATGCCGGTACCTACGCTGTGCTGCCGTGTTCTGAATTCGTCATCATCGATATTTGAAAAAATTTAAGGGTAGGTTTTTTCACCTTTCCGCACCGCAACAAGTTAATATCCCGGCGGTTCCCAAGAACCCTCACCCGCGCAAAGGTCAAAAGATAGAAGAAATTTTGAAAGATACAAGGGAAAAAAGTCAAACGTGAAACGTCAAACGTGAAACGGATTGCCAGAGTGACTTGAGTTAGGAGTGGCTTGAGTGGCTTGAGTTACTTCATCATTCCAGGCATTCTAACTACTCCAGGCACTCGAAACTCGGAAACCAGAGACCGGAAAGAGTAAGGAGTAGGCAGTAGGGAGTAGCGAGCAAGGAGTGAAATTAAGTATCTAAAGTTATAAACTGCTTAATATTACCTACTGCTCAAAATGTGCCAACATCAAATGGGAAAGGGAAAAAGCGCCGGTTTCGAAGCGCTGATATTAGCCATTAGGCTGCAACGAGTCTCTCAACCTTGAATTTCCGATGGCTTTGTCTGGCAAGCCATAAATCATAATAAGCTTGCTGATTAAGCCAA
>MEPT01000039.1:5911-10154 GCA_001769925.1 Bdellovibrionales bacterium RBG_16_40_8 | reverse complement strand
AGCCAGTGATAACCGAATAGCCATTTCCGGACTAATACCTGCCTTACCATTCAGAATAGCCGATAATGTTTTGCGATTGACCCCTAGTGCTTCCGCCGCTCTTTTTATGCTGATACCCAACGGCTGCAAACATAATTCTTTCAGGATTTCACCTGGATGCGGAGGATTATACATTTGCATCATATTAACTTAACCTCAATGATAATCTTCATAATTGACGTTGATTACATCCGGACCATCAAACTTGAATGTGACTCGCCAATTGCTGCTAACACGAACTGACCATGTATCTTTTCTGGCACCTTTTAGGGGGTGTGAAAGAAATAAATTGGAAATTAAAGAAATCAGTTGTTTTCTTTTCAAAGAGTTGATACCATGTAAATATCATACAATTTATTCACACCCCCTTAATTCATGCAAAAATAACCCTGGCAAATTCATGTCACGAGGATTGGTAGAAGCGTGCAGTCTACCTAAAATAAGGCGTAACTTACCAGCATGCTCAGCCTGTATGCCGGCTTTGGAGCCGGTTAGAAAATATTTTTCCAGACCTTTATGTCTAAAGTCCTTGATCAGTATTACTGCCTACCGTTGAATGTGCAAGAGATTTTTGTTGATTAGGCCCGAAGCTGAATACTATTATGATATCTTAACTTTCCCCGCCTGCCAATATATTCCGATGCATGCTTCCCAATACCGATTCTATTCGATCCAGTCGCTATGGCTGAAATAGGAGATGAGCTTTTTTTTCGTGTGAAACGTCAAACATCAAAAAAGTGGCTTGAGTGGCATAGGTCGATGCCTAACTCAAGGCACTCTAATTACTCACATCTTCCAGGCACTGTTTCCTCTGCCCCGTCTCGCTCATCCACCCTATCTGCCTTGCCGGATTGCCAACGACAAGCGAATAATTCGGCACATCTTTGGTCACAACAGCGCCTGCGCCGACAAAAGCAAATTTGCCTATGGTTACACCGCAAACAATGGTTGCATTTGCGCCAATAGAAGCGCCTTCCTTTACAAGCGTCGGTATCCAGGAGCTATATTGTGGATATTTCTTTTTCGGGTATTTGGCGCGAGAAGCTAAGGTACATTATCTAAACCTTGCGAAGGTTTGAAACCTTCGCAAGGTCAGGCTTTTAAAAAAAATCAGCTTTCGTCTTTAATATTATAAAAAAATCTGTAAGCTTTGGGCTCCATAAGAAGTGTAGCGTCAATGGCCTGGTTCCATGTTGCCATGGGTTGTGTGGTTGTTAAAGATGCCAGCACTTCTCGCAGCCGGAACAGTTCAACTGATTGTGATTTCCACTTTGGGTCGGCTAAAATATAGTCCAGGAGGATGATAGCCCTGAGGCAATTATCCCGTGCATCCTCCGGGCTGGTCATGGATATGTTTTTAGCTTTGACCAGATCGGAAACTAGATTTAATATCTGGTAATATCCTTCAAAACCCCTGAATCGAGGTTCCAGGTCTTCATACCAGTTCTTCATCATCCGCTAACAATAACTTTTTAACAATGCTTTCCACCCGTTTTTTTATCGTGCCGCTCGCTATTTCCATTGCTGGATTTTCCTGATGCGGACGAATATTGATCAGGGCGGTGTATTCTATCCGTTTTGCAGGTGCATTAAAGGGATAATAATTAGCACCCCAAACGTCGACTTGACGGGATCCATGCTGGATCAAAAGATATTCTGCATCCGCATGCAACTGTCCACCTAAAGCAATAATTTCTCTTTCTATATCCACTACTATTTTTACCATTTGTCCAAACCACGCATCGCACAAATCCCGGAGTATGGTTTTGTCTATTTTGTCAGATACAATGAAAATTTCCATATATTTGAGACTTTGCTGTCATCGTTAAAAAAACCCTTAATCAGCTTCACGGGCCAGGACGCCAAAAAGCATGTTAAACGACAAAAGTGCAGAGCGAAAAAGAAAAAAAACCTTTTTACTTTTTACTTTTTACTTTTGCTTAGCCCTGCTTTGCATCCTCCAGGCTCGCCTTCCTCTGCCCCGTTTCATCCATCCACCCGATTTGCCGTCCCGGATTACCGACAACCAGTGCATAGTCAGGCACATCTTTGGTCACGACTGCGCCTGCGCCGATAAAGGCAAATTTACCTATGGTTACGCCGCACACAATGGTTGCATTGGCGCCTATCGAAGCGCCTTCCTTCACCAGCGTCGGTATCCAGGAGCCGTATTGCGGGAATTTCTTTTTCGGGTATTTGGCGCGGGGATTGTTGTCATTGGTAAATACAGCAGAGGGGCCGACAAACACATCATCTTCCAGCGTCACCAGCTCCCAGACATCAATATTGCATTCCAGTTTCACGCCGTTTCCCAGTTTTGCCTGCGAGGCGACAAAGCAGTTATGGCCGATGGTGCAATTTTCACCAATCTGCGCTCCGGCCTGCACCTGGCACTGGTGCCAGATTCTTGTTCCTTTGCCGATATTCGCTTTTTCATCCACAAATGCCGTGGCATGGGCGAAATATTCTTTGGGTATTTCTTCCTTTTTGCCGTTGCCGTTGCTGACCTGTCCCTGCATCAGGCTCTTGGTCGCTTCTTCGAGGATTTCAAGTACATCGACCGCATTCTGGCTGTCGGCGATTTCTATCTTGTCACCATTCAGGTGCCTGGCAAAATAATCCAGCTCTGCCGTCAACGGCTGGCTATTGTCATAAAATATTTCCTCGGTCGGACCATCCCTTTTAATCGGCTCTCCCTTTACCCAATCTATACCTTTTTCATAAAAGAGTATTTTTTTATCCGAAGAATCATCGAATGAGATCATGCCCTTTGAGCCGATAACCACCAGCCTGTGCTCCTTGAACGGCTGCAGCCAGCTTACAAAAATATGGCCGATAATGTTATTAGGATATTTGAGAACGGTCAGAGTGGTATCATGGATATCCGGCTGGAGAAAAATCCCGCCGCAGGAATCCACCTGCAAGGGCTTTTCACCGATCAAATGCTGGAAAATGGAAATATCATGCGGCGCAAAACTCCATAAAATATTTTCTTCCTTGCGCACTGTGCCGAGATTGAGTCGGTTGCTATAAAGGTATTGCAGCTTGCCGATCTTGCTATTCTCCACCAGCTCTTTAATTTTTTTAATCGCCGGATGAAATAATAACACGTGCCCGACCATCAGGTTCACATCATTTGCTATGGCCAGGTTTTGTAATCTCCTGGCATCCGCCGCATTCAAGGCAATCGGTTTTTCCACCAGCACATGCTTTTTATTCTTTAACAGAAATTCAGCAATCTCCGCATGCGTCTCCGCTGGTGTTGCCACGGTAAAACCTGCAAAATCCTCAAGCACGGCTTTTTTATAATCCGTAAATACTTTCGCATCCGGATATTCCTGTGCAAACTTTTTTGCCACTTCCTCCTTGGTATCCACAATACCACCAAGGAAACCAAGTGAAGCTAACGTTTTAATATGGTTTTTGCCCCAGCGGCCTGCGCCGATGACGCCGATCTGAGGTTTGACTTTTGTCATTTTTTTCTCCCTTTTCAGATAAATGCCCTTGAAAAGTGGCTTGAGTTAAGAGTTAGGAGTGGCTTGAGTGGGGCTGCAACTCTAGGCACTCTAACTACTCCAGGCACTCAAAGTACTCAAAACCGGAGACCGGACACCGCAGACGGGCATTTGAGTGGCTTGAGTCAGGAGTTAGGAGTGGCTTAAGTTGGGCTTTCACTCTTAGTCACTCTAATTACTGCGGCCACTTTAACTCTTATCTGAACATTAATATACTTCATCATGAGTACCTAACTCAATTAAAAGTATATCATCATCCTTTTGCTTGTCATTTTTAATGAAATCAAAAATTATTCGAAGATCATAACTGATTCTACAGGCCCAAGTACCAGCTAATTTCCCCTTTAGCTTATGTGTTTCTAATTGCGGCGTGAATGGATCGTCAGCTAACAATCGTAACGCCTTTTCAATATCTTTCTTCTGTGCCGGGCGTTTTTTTATAGTCCGTTTATAAGCTCTCAAAAAAGTAGCGCCCCAAATGAGATTTCTCATTCAAGATCCTTCAAGAGCTCATCTATTGTTCCCCTCTTTGTTTCGCCTTTTTCATATTCAGCCCTTGCTTCTTTTATATTCTTTGCAAGCTGCTCTCTTTTTTGTTCGATCATTCTTTGCTGGATAATATGAATAAGATCTTCGCGTTGATATTCTGGCAACGTTTCGACTAACTCTAATACCTCATAAAACATTTT
>MEPT01000039.1:1770-5749 GCA_001769925.1 Bdellovibrionales bacterium RBG_16_40_8 | reverse complement strand
TCACTGCTTACTCAAGCCACTCTAATTACTCCAAGCACTCTCAGGAGTGACTTGAGTTAAGAGTTAGGAGTGGCTTGAGTTGGTTCATCACTCCAGGCACTCTAGCTACTCCAGGCACTCAAGGCACTCCAGCCACCATGCTTCCGCCCCGTCAGTTACAGAAGAACGCTCCTGCAGGGAGAAAAACGGAGACCGGACAGCGGTTATCGTCAAACGTGAAATATCAAACGTGAAACGGATTGTCAGAGTGGCTTGAGTTAGGAGAGGCTTGAGTTACTTCATCATTCCAGGCACTTTAACTACTCCAGGCACTCCAAGTACTATCAAGAAAGTGGCTTCAATTGCAAGCTATAGCCTAATAGATTTAAAGCAAATTTTTATGCTCTTCTCCAGTCATCTGTGCTTGACGTAAAATCGAGGCAAGAGTGGATTTATTCAAGTCACGATTATGAAATGGAATGGTTACTAAAAGATTTCCCTTTTTATATTGGATATGGCTGCCTTTTGACCTTACCTTTACAAAGCCTGCTTTCTCCAATGCTTTTATTACATCATTCGGCTTAATGGCGGGCAATTTAGGCATAGGTGTGAACTTTTAGATCTACCAGAAGCCTGAAAGTGCTATCGATCAGTTCAGGCCTATTAGTTGGATCCGCCTCCTTTGGTATCGGTCGTATCACAGGCAAATTGCTTTCAATAGCGGATTCAATGTATAGCGTAACTGCCTCAATCAGATTTTCTTTTGCTTCTTCGATGCTTAATCCTTCAGTTGCAACATCAACATCCCGGCAAATTGCAGTAAATCCATCTTTTTCTTTTATAATATATGCAGTAAACGAAAAAGTACTTCCTTCCACGACATATCCTTTCAGCAATGTCTTTTTCTTAAAAAACGTATCAATCATTCCGCAATGATAGAACAGCACATTGCAAAGTATTCTTTCTTTGAAAAATTTAAACCATACAGCGTCGTCCAATCACATTTAGTTTGCTATTTTGTTGCTAAATAGCAGTCAATCCGATCGGAAATTCAAAATTACATGCTTCCGCCCCGTCAGTTACAGAAGATGCGTTTCTGCAAAGGGATAGCAGTTAACAAGCTAAAAGTGGAAAGTTGAAAGTTGAAGAAGTAAGAGAGCGGAGAGAAAAGCTGCTTACAATAATTACCTAAACCACTTTAATCAGAAATCCTGCCTGTCCTGAGTACGTCGCTGCTATAAATTTAACTTATTTATACATTTTCTACATACTTTTGTGAAAAGAAAATGCCGGTATAAAACTGTGCTATCGTATTCCGGATTAGCGATTATCAATTATTAATAATTGAAAAATAAAGGGTAGGTTTATTCATCTTCCGCACCGCCATGTTAATATTCATGAGGATTCCCAAGAACCCTCACCCGCGCAAAGGTTCAAAGATAGAAGAAATTTTGAAAGATTCAAGGGAAAAAGTGTCAAATGTGAAATGTCAAATGTGAAATGTCAAATGTGAAATGTCAAACGTGACTGCCGGAGTGGCTTGAGTTATGAGTGGCTTGAGTGGCTTGAGTTGGTTCGTCACTCAAGGCTCTCTAATTACTCCAGGCACTCGAAGTACTCAAGCGCCGAGACCGGAGTCCGGAGACGGGAGACCGGTTTTGGAGTGGCTTGAGTCAGGAGTTAGGAGTGGCTTGAGTTGGGCCATCAAGGCATTCTAATTACTCCATGCATTCCAAGTACTCTCAAGAAAGTGGCTTGAGTTTGGAGTGGCTTGAGTTAGTCTATCACTCCAGGCACTCTTGTTATCTGAGATTTAACTAAGAGATATAGTTCTGTACCAAATTTATGCAGCTTTTCGGCCCAGAGAATCCTCTAATTCAGAGAGAGTCTTTTGAATTAATTTTACTTGTTCAGTTTCTACCAAGATTTCTCCGCAATTTACGCATTTGTATACTGGCAGATGATCAATCGTTAAATGAATGCCAAATCTGTCAGCATGGAAAATATCTTTGATTAAAACCATATCTCCATTGCAATATAAGCATTTCATTTCTTTATCCTTGTGTTAAAATTATTAGACCATATTTCTTTATCCGGAACATAAGCCGTTATAATAGCAACATAATTATCTTTTGGAGCACAAACAATGTGAATATGTCGCTCGTTGATTTCTGCATGCATTAAACAACTGTGACCTCTTTTATCATCCGGATAATCTTCGATAATTCGTCCTCCACTGATAACCTTTTCCACATCATTTGTTGTAATCATGCGTTTCTCGGAATTCATTTGTCTTATAGCATGGGGAGTATATAAGATATGCTTTTTAGCTAATTCGATGATTTTTTCATGAAAATGCTGATAATTTTTCATGTATTATTCAAGAAAAAATTATGTGAAATGTCAAACGTGAAACGGATTGCCAGAGTGGCTTGAGTTAGGAATGGCTTGAGTGGCTTGAGTTTGTCACTCACTCCAGGCACTCCAACTACTCCAGGTACTCCAAGTACTCAAGCGTGGGAGACCGGAAAAAATGAGCTAAAATTTAAAATGCCTAAAATGAGCTAAAGATGTCAAATGTGAAATGTCAAACGTGAAACGACCTGATCGGAGACCGGAGTCCGGAGACAGGAGACCGGAAAGAGTATGAAGTTGGGAGTAGGTAGTGAAAATCAGGAAGAACTACATACTATTTAATTTACTAACTTGCCCGCTACTGCCAATTTCCTGTTCAACGATACTAATAAGCTCGATAATACTCAGCGACATGCCTGCCACAACCTCTGACGCTTCCCCTAAATGAATATGATGAGGAAAATTGGGTAAATTTGGAAAATGTTCGACGTTATCCCACCATTTTCTTAGCACACTTTGCGTTTTTATCCATCCACTGATAACTATACCTTCTATAACAAATCGATTTTCCTTCAATACAAAATACTCGGCTACTTCCAGAAAATCATCGTTGGTTAGAATTAACCTTGCCCGCAGGTAACCTCGGTCTGGCAAATGATACTCTTCAACGATTTCCATCGAAGCAACCGCAATGCTGGCTATGCATCTCGCCTTGATTTCAGTCAAGTAAGATTGTGGATCTTCCATCAAGCCAATTCTGCTTCAAGGATTTTGAGCCGTTCGTGGACAGATTCCCACATTTCGTAAAAAACACTCCATTCCACAAAATCCAGAGCATCGCCCATTTCTCCTTTGCGGAATTTGCTATAAAAATCCTCTGATGACAACTGGTACTTTTCCTCAAATTTCCGCAATTTTTCTTGCAGGTCTAACTTATCCCGTTGCGCAGCTATCTTTTCCAGGGCAATGATCTTGTCGATGGACCTATCTATTATGTCACTCCTGTATCCCCGCCGATAAAAATTTTCAAGATGCTGAAGTCTATTTATTGTTTGCTCACTGGCAGTCATTGGTATTCCTCCTTGTCTTCATATACCCCAAATGCAAGGACTTTATCGTACAACATCCACTATCACAATAATAACTTTGACTTGTAACATCTTTATAGAAATTATTGTTTCCCTTTAGGAGGTGTGAATAAACAACTTTTTTCCAATTGCGTCAAGCCCCAACACGAATCAGAAAGCAATATTTTGGAACAGTGGAATACTGGAATGATGGAAGACCCAGTTTTTCAACATTCCAGTATTCCAGCATTCCAATACTTTTTCTGCTCAAACTAGCGTCAGCAAAACGCCGGTAACCTACGCTGTGCTGTCGTCTCTGAATTTGCCATCGTCAATAATAGAAATATATCAAGGGTAGGTATGTTCACTTTCCTCACGGCACTTCAGGGGGTGTGAATTCCAAGTACTTGAGTTAAGAGTCAGGAGTGGCTTGAGTTGGTTCATCACTCAAGGCACTCTAATTCTACTCCACGCACTCAAGGCACTTCAGCCACCATGCTTCCGCCCTGTCAGTTACAGGAGTACGCTCCTGCAGGGGGCTATTGTCAAATGTGAAACGAAAGATAGTTGGGATTAGG
>MEPT01000039.1:1385-1675 GCA_001769925.1 Bdellovibrionales bacterium RBG_16_40_8 | reverse complement strand
TTCGAAATTCAAAATCCGAAATGCTATTTATCCTTTATGCCATTGATTGCTGCAACTGCTCTATATTACCTGTTATACACAATTTTGCGCAAAAGAAAATGCCGGTTTAACACTTTGCCATCGTATTCTGTTTTCGCGACCATAGATAATTGAGAAAAATTAGGGGTAGGTTTTTTCACCTTTCCGCACCGCAACAAGTTAATATCCCGGGGGTTCCCAAGAACCCTCACCCGCGCAAAGGTCAAAAGATAGAAGAAATTATGAAAGATTCAAGGAAAAAAGTCAAACGG
>MEPT01000039.1:276-1287 GCA_001769925.1 Bdellovibrionales bacterium RBG_16_40_8 | reverse complement strand
TAGTGAATGGTTAACGAGTTTAATCTATAATCAGGATTTTGCATCGCGTAGGATATCTTTTAGCAATTCATCATTTATATAGAATCCGGCTTTTTCTTTCAAATTAAGCAGAGCTTCCTCAATCGAAGGCAATTGCTTATCTTTGTATGCCTTTAGAAGGACTCCGATGACACCTGTAACTCTAATGCCGATGGATTTACAAATACGGCGGGCGTCTCTTTCATCGATTAATACAAGTTCAGCATTCAATTCAAGCGCCAAGGCAATTGCTTCTGATTCACCTATGTCCAATTCACGTTCAAGAAGAATAACTTGGTCCCTTTTGCTAACTTCTTTTACAGATAGCCATCCCTCTCGAATCGCCGCAGATATTTCTTCCGTTCCCGGAAGATTTTCATCTATTCGACATTCTTCGAATACAGCTTTCGGAATAATAACCTCCCCGAATTGATGCCGTAGAAATGATAACCTTCCAATTATGGCAAGATTCAAAATAGGAGAAGTATTACTAACTGTTGGCATACTCTGAGTCTTGTCTCAATTCTTCCTGGCCATAATGCCTGATAATCTTTCGCTCTCCCAATAACTTGCCAAATTCATATTTTCCCAATCCGGCTAATTCTCTCGCTTTGCCAAAAGAAAGAATGCTTTGTTGATAAAGAGATAGCGCCAATTCAACACGAATATCGTGTTCTATTCTCTGTTCAGGCAGACGAATTGCCTGCACGACAGACTCTGGTATATCAATGATAATTTCCATAATTCACTCCTTGAAATCAATTTTGTTGTACGTATGTTAGCCAGTCTATTTAACCGCCACCTTTCAAATAAACTTCCGATAAATGAACAATAGCAGAAACCGGAGAAGGGGGACTGGAGTTCGGCAACGGGGGACCGGAAGGTCAAATGTCAAACGGACTGCCGGAGTGACTTAAGCTAGGAGTGGCTTGAGTTTATCCATCACTCAAGGCACTCTAACTACTCCAGGCACTCGAAGTACTCTCAAGAAAG
>MEPT01000039.1:0-146 GCA_001769925.1 Bdellovibrionales bacterium RBG_16_40_8 | reverse complement strand
TATACTCTGCTCAGCCACCCTTCTTTGACTAAATGGTTTTCTATAGCATCCACTATCTTTTCAGCTACTGATATATTATCTTTTGCATCTTCATATTCAATGCTGCTGCCAAATTCATAATCACCAATTTGTCTTTCCCGAAAAAG
>MEPT01000038.1:389-5429 GCA_001769925.1 Bdellovibrionales bacterium RBG_16_40_8 | reverse complement strand
CTATACTAATGGCACAAGATGTCTTCACCTTGAACCCTTCAAAGATTCACCTTCTGGCGATAGGCTTAATGTTTTATATGAATTAGGACCAACTTCTCTTGATAGTCTAAAAAAACGTGAAGCAAAATTTCGCTGGGCTATACGAAAACTTCAACTTTGGCCAGTTCGCAAAATAAATCCTGGATGGGGGGCAAGCATACATTACGCCGGCACCCTACCTTACTCTAAGAACAACCAACCTTTTCATCTTGATTATCATGGCTGCTTATTTCCTCATAAAAGGGTATATGTTGCAGATGGATCTGGTCTTAATTTTTTGCCCGCTAAGGGCATAACCATGACTTTGATGGCTATAGGTCACACTACGGGAGTATATATTGCTAAGCAACTTTGATAATGACGTAGTTAATAAAAAAATAGCAATCACTGGGGCTAATGGTTTTATAGGTAAACACCTAGTGACGCTGTTTAAAAAAAATGATTGGCAAGTAATTTGCCTTATGCGCGAGACAAACTATGATTTAGCTAAAGATGTTGATGATAAGAGATTAGTCAATTGTAAGGCGGTTATTCATTGCGCATATACAAAAAACTCTACACTCGTTACTGACGCAAATAAAATAAATTACCTAGGCACACTAAATTTGTTGCAAGCCGCAGAAGCTGCTAATGTTGAAAATTTTGTCTATTTATCGTCAATGTCTGCTCACGAGAAAGCAACTTCAGATTACGGCCGATCAAAACTACAAATTGAATCTTTATTTAACTTAAATAAACATCTTGTGATTCGCCCAGGACTAGTGCTTGGCGCCGGCGGTTTTTTTGAAAAAATAAAACATTTTATTGCCAATCATAAGCTAATTCCGCTAATAGGCGGGGGCTACCAGCCAATACAAACCGTTAACGTTGCCGAACTGTGCGCGGCTATCTATGAGTTAATCGTAAATAAAAAAAGTGGCTTATTTATTGTTGCAGAAGACGCGGGGCCTAACCTGCGCGACGTATATGTAGAAATATCTAAGTATACAACTGGTAAAAAAATATTTTTTTATATTCCTGCATGGCCGATAAAATTCATTTTTAAAATTTTAGATATTTTGCATGCTCTTAAAATGATAAAAATTGTTGAAGCCATAATAAAATATATTCCGTTTGATGATGAAAACCTCAGGGGCCTAGAGCAGCTACGGGCCTTTTCTACTAAAAATCTTGATAATAATATTTCATTTAAAATTTCTGATTATAAAAAAAATATAGCCAACCTGTTTAGCGCACCTAACTAGACCACATTTTTTTTGCGAATAATAATGATATGATGAAGGGCTAATATTGAAGAAAGTGGAATTAATAAAAATTCGATAGTTTTTACTATAGGCATAAAAAAATCTGGCACAAGTGATTTAAAGTTTAACCCCCCAGACAATAAGTATCTTAAATAGTTATGTAAAACCATACTTTCAATAATTTCAAGAGACGGATACTTTGCTTCAAAAGCAGCTCTGTCACGAAAAAAAACGATATATGATAAAGCTTGATTGGCGCCAGTCATAACATCATGATTTTTTTGTGTGGCAACCCATTCGCTCTGCGCCATATCGAAATGCTCTGTGCTAAATAAATATTTATAAAAATAGCGTGCAACTAATCCGAAATAAGGCTCAACCAATACGGCACCACCGCCGACTTTTAAAACACGAATTAATTCGCAAAAAAATTTGTCTGGATCAGAAAGATGGTGAAAACAGTTTATAGCATAAAGCGCTCTCACCTCTTTATCGTTAAAGGGCATGGCCTGTGCATCGACTATTATATCTACGCCGCTGTTTGACTTAATATCGCTACTAATAATACCACCATACATTTGCTTAAAAAAACTGCTGCCTGAGCCAATCTCGATTTCAATACCCGAGCTGGTAAAATATTTATTGCGCAATTTAATACAAGTTGTGTAAATTTCTGCAAAAACTTGTCTCAAAAATTTTTTTTCAAGTAATATGCTTTTATGCAACTTAATTAAGTCTGAACTGTTTACAGAAATATCTTTTGTCCGCTGATCAGTTAGAAATGATCTTAGCTTTTCGATTATAAATTTCATGACTGATAAATTTTTAGATATTGATGAATGGGGGTTTTTGGCTCCATTAATACATCATAAGTTATAAATTGAACTAGCGATTGATAACCAAGTATAATTGGTAGTGCTGCCAACATTACTGTGCCACTTGAAGAGGCCAATTGCACCGAATGTACCCAATGCCAAATGCCAAAACTTAAACCAAATCCGATAAGAAAAATCCCCGATATTATATATGCCGACCCTAAATTAAAATCTCGTAGAAAATAATTATAAACAATTCTTTTTACCAATCTAATAAAAAATTTTGGCGGAAAAGTCAGAGCCGCTTGAAGAGAACTTAAAGAGCTTTTTTCATCCGCGTATACCGCCATCATTGGTATATCTATTACTTTGGCTCGAACTGTGCCAAGGCGAAATAGCATATCTGTTTCAAAAAAATAGCGATTGTCTAATTTATCAAGCGGCATTTTCTGTAGAACAGCTCCCGAAATTGCTGTGTAGCCATTTGTTGGGTCCATTATTGTCCAATATCCGCTAACAAGCTTACTAATAAACGAAAGTGCCGAATTGCCAAAAAATCTAACTCTTGGCATAGACGAGATCATCTCCCAGCTGTAGAAGCGATTGCCTTTTACAAAATCACTTTCGCCTGAAATAATGGGTCTAACAAAGTTAGTAAGTAAACGTGGGTCAAGCTGTCCATCACCATCTATTTTAACAACGACATCTGCATTCAATTTGATAGCTTCTTTATAACCCGTTATAACAGCACCGCCGACACCTTTGTTTACTTTATGACTGAGCACAGATACTCGACTTTGACGACAGTGTTCTTTTACATAATCGCCTGAATTTTCTGGGCAGGCGTCATCCACAACTATGACTCTGTCGACTTCTGGGCCGATCTTATCTATAACTGAAAGAATTTTATTTTTTACTTTATAACAAGGAATGATGACAACGATCATAATTAATTTATTATATACATTTAGGAGCTATTTATACAATGGGTTTAGACGAAGTCGCCTGTCTTACTAAATATCTACTTAACGGTAAACTAGACATTATACCAACAGACAAATCACGACTTTTATACGACAGAGCAGTTGCGACCATAGCCTTGCCTATGAGCAATCTAGACTTTTGTATTTGGCAAATAATGATTCAAAGGCCAGCTTTGATACCATTTGTCGATAGCGGTCTTTGTATTCTTGATAAATTTAATCCGATACGACATCGCATTTATCTTATGAGCTGCATATTAGAGACTGAACCTAAGTTCAGTAAGAAGTTTTTGTCTTATAACTTTGGCAGCACAGACAAAATTAAGTTACTAATGCACATGGGTTTAACTTTGATACATACTGTATGTGGGGTTTTACTTATAAAATTTTATGTCGCGATTAGAAACTTATTAATAATTAAATGAAAAAATGGTTTTTGCTGTTACTTATTATTTTAGCGATTTACTCCCCATCACTAAATGGGCCATTTTTCTTCGATGATACACACACTGTTGCGAACAATCAGTTAATTAAAACTTGGGATAATATCTTTAAAATCTGGACATCAAGTAAGTATTATTCTTCTTTGCCAACAATTTGGGTTTATAGGCCTGTAACTACATTTTCTAATTTAGTACTTTGGAATGTGGGCGCTGGCTCTACATGGCCATTTCATTTATTTAAAATTTTTATATTTTTTGGCATGTGTGTTTTTCTCTATAAAATATGGCGTCAACTTCTACCATTTATTAACGAAACTATTTTATTTATCGGGTTGCTAATTTTTGCCATTAATCCGGTGCACACTCAGGTTGTTAGCTACATTGCCGCGACATCAACGCTTCTTGCTGGTTTTTTTATATGTTTAGGTACTTATTTTTATTTGTGCTATCGAAAATCACTTCGAAAGCAATGGTTTATTTTAAGCCTCATTGCTATTTTCTTAGCCACCCTTGCTAAAGAAGAGGGCGTTGTCGGCGCCATAATAATACCATTTATTGAGATTTATTTGCGTAAAACAGAAAGGAGATCATTGCTAGATAAAAGCTATTTTAAAATTATCTCGCTTTACGCACTTATTTCTATCGCCGGGGTTGGTTTGATATTTTATATGTATGAAAGCACGACGAGTATATCACGCGGTCATCTTAGCCCCTGGCTTTATTTTATGACGCAGTGGCGGGCATATATACGTTATATATTTATGTATTTCGTTAGTTATGATTTAAACGCTGATAACCTAACCTTTGAATTTTCTAAAGGCTCTTTTGACTTACAGACTATTTTTTCTCTAATTGCTAATATATTAATAATTTTTATTTCAATACTGCAATTTAAAAAAGCTCCATATATAACCTTAAGTTTAGCTTGGTTTTATGTGGGGTTGCTACCGGCGTCTAGTTTTGTGGTGCTTGCCGAACCTGTCAACGATCACAGAGCCTTTATTGGTTATCTTGGGTTTTCTATTCTTGGCGTTACTTTGCTTCATTATATTGAAAAACGCTCTCGCATTATTTTTCTAGTTTTAATCTCTTCAGTTATTAGTATTTATTCTATTTCAACATTTATGCGCGCTCATACATGGAGCGACAACTTACTACTTTGGCGAGATACAATTAAAAAAAATCCCAAAAATGGACGAGCACATAATAATTTGGCATCTGCATTAATGGGTCAAGCTCTATACAGCGAAGCGCTTGGACACCTTGATAAGTGTATAGAGTATTTTCCGCTTTATGGAATTTGCTACACAAATAAAGCTACAGTGCTAGCTGAGCTAGGCCGAGACTCAGAAGCAGAAGTATATTTTAAAAAAGGCACTGAACTTGACAAAGGCAGTTATACGGGCAAATTTTGTTGGGCTAAATTTTTGTATAAACGTAGATTTTTAACGAGATCCGCTAAACTTCTTAAAGAGATCGACACGTTCACTCAGGGTAATTCTCTCGACGTTCGATT
>MEPT01000038.1:0-380 GCA_001769925.1 Bdellovibrionales bacterium RBG_16_40_8 | reverse complement strand
TCAAGTAGAATTATCTTCAGGTAATGAAGTTGAAGCCCATAAATTATGGGATGAAATTAAACTCAATTTTTCAAATCAAACTCAGGTCGTTGATTTTGGTAAACGACTAGGTCTCAAGTAGCCACCAAGTAAGGCTATATCATACCTTAATTTGTCTGGCGTCGCGAATGTCGTCAGGGCTGAATTTATTCCATTTCAGCTACCTGTGAGGCTAATCCCTAATAATCTCTGAGTACAGATTTACCGAAGCCAGCGTTTTTGAAGAAAAAGAGTCACTCCGCGTCCGAGGCTTGTGTTTGTGGGGTTGCCGAAAAGCGTTTGATCGGAGTAGGTCATCGTTGCCGCCAACTCGTTTTTAAGAAGGTAACTGGCTGAAAGAG
>MEPT01000037.1:6722-16752 GCA_001769925.1 Bdellovibrionales bacterium RBG_16_40_8 | reverse complement strand
AAATATCTCTGCACGCAACATATCAATTTGCGACATAAACTGTTGCTCAAATATTTCATTTAATGTTTCAGTGACTGTTTCATTATGGTTATAAATATTTTTTTTCGTATAATCTTTATTATTATCATTATTTATTTTAGCGTTATAAATTTCTGGGTTTTTATTAAATTGCTTCATCAAAAGCGCCATGGTTTTGTAAACGTGCGGCGGCGCAAGCTCACCGTCTTTTGTCCAGCGAGACCATGCCGATGGGTCAACCATCAATACCTCACACAGCTTACGCCGCGAAAGGTTAAGATGATGCCGCATGTCTTCTAAAGAGCCAAATTGCTGTCGAATTGCCAAAATTTCTGCTTCAAACCGCATCTGTCGAGGCGCTTTTTGTTCGCTTGAACTGCGCTTAGCATTTTTTGTTTGCTCATTAACCTCTTCAATAAAATCAATTTCATTACCTAGCTGCAGATCCATAACATTATTAGTCCAAAAAATGTTGTGAAATGCAATTTCTTATACTGCAAAACAAAATTTCTAGCCTTGTGAAATGCAATATAACTGTGGGTAAGGTTACGGCGTACCTTTTTTCAGGGTGATGACGGCTTCAGTTAGAAAAATAAATGGGACCATTGTCATGACAGCACCCATGCGTAGGGCTGGCTCTATATAAAACCCGCTACCTAGATTTCTAGCATATAATAGGCTTGTTGACGCCACTATATAAACCGACTTTTTTGGGTTATCGGTGTTAACATTTGGCCCTTCTAGTACATTAAGCTCAATTTTTTGACCTCTAGAATATTCTAGTCCCCCCATTAGGCTCCATGCCCCCCAACCTTTTGGTTTATAGCGAAGACCTGTCTCAAGCCCGATAAAATCTTGCTTAAGTAAAAATATATTTTTAGACCCGCTTGAAATAGGAGCTGCCTCACCTTTTAGTTCAATGCGACGAAAAATTAGCCCTGCCCTTGAGACCAACCCATTGCCAAAAAGGTACTCTCCGCCAAAAGAGAAAAAAGTACTTAACCCCTTAAAATCACTAATCTCATAGATATCGTCAGTTGCGGTTTGAAGCTCTCTATTGCCTTGAAACTGATAAGATTCAACCGCCGATATGTAATAGTTAATCCGACTTTTTTTAGTTTTAGATTTAGTTTTATCTTTAGCTATAGATTTTACTACCTTAGTTTTTTTTACGCTCTTTTTTGGCGCGCCTTTAACTTCTTCAGGTTCTGCTAGAGAGTAGCCCCCTGCTAACAATAAAAAAGCCCAGAGTGATAGCAGCAGTAATTTTTTTTTCATGGATTATGGTAACCTTTTCTCCTTACAGCTTGACTAGTTAACGCCTTACGACATAAACATACTCGTTTATGAGCAAGCCTTTTAGCCCAACATCCTTAAATCTAAAAGAACTAGAATCTAGTGGCGAAATTTTTAATTTCTCTCGTAATACTGGTGAACTTAATGCCGGATTACGAGATCTTATTAACGATCATGATTACAGCGTACAACTTGAGCTTATCCCTGTTGGCAACGCTTTTCAAATTTCAGGTACCATTACCACAAAGCTTAACCTAATTTGCTCTCATTGCGGGCGAGATCTGGTAGAACCAATTCATGATAAATTTAATGAGATTATTGTTGTTACAAAAGAAAAACCGCGAGCCGGCCATTCAGGCCATACGGGTAGCAGCCTTGAAGATGGCCCTTACTGCAACTACCTAACTAGTTACCAATTTAATCTTATTGATTTTGTGCATGAGCATATAGCGGCGGCAGAACCCTATGCGCCGCATTGTAATCTAGCTGACTGTGATAAATATCACGAAAGTCTCAGGAGTGGTAAGGCAGTTGAAGGCCAAGAAATTAGCACCTCTGAGCACCCATTTGCCGTTTTAAAAAATGTTACAGTAAAAAGCCAAAGAGATTGATTTTATTGCTGTTTTAAGCGAGAAATGATCCTTTGCAAAAAATAGAGGATTAATTATGCCAACTCCAAAAAAGAAAACATCCCGCTCTGTCCGTAATATGCGCCGCTCTCACGATGCACTAAAACCCAAATTAGGTGCGTCTTGTTCAAATTGCGGATCTTTAAAAAAGCCTCATCACGTTTGTGCGTCTTGTGGCTATTATGATGGCCGTGAAGTGACCGCGCCTCAGGCTTAAGCGTGACAAAAGCCAGTGATCAAAAGTACCGAGCACGAATTGCAGGCACTGGTTCATATTTGCCTAAGAAGCTTCTGTCTAATGAAGATTTAATTAAACTTATAGAAAATACTCAAACAACTGATGCGTGGATTCATGAACGCACCGGAATACGTAATCGCCATGTGGCTGCAGACGACCAAGTTACCACTGACCTTGCTCTTGAAGCAGCAAAAATCGCGCTTAAAGAGTCAAACATTAAACCAACCGATTTAGACGCCATACTCTTTGCTACCATATCGCCTGATCAAACCATGCCAAGTGCTTCTTGCGTATTACAACGAAAACTAGGGGCTCGCGATTGTATGGCTCTTGATCTTTCTGCTGCATGCTCAGGGTTTGTTTACTCGCTTGCTGTAGCAGGGGATTTTATCGCAAATGGCAGTTATAAAAACATTCTTGTTATTGGCGCAGAAATTCTCACTCGCTTTGTCAATTACAAAGATAGAGATACCTGTATTCTCTTTGGCGATGGTGCCGGCGCATTTGTAGTAACTAGGTCGTCTGATAATGAACCGTCAAAAATTTACTCGCATCATTTACATGCTGATGGGTATATTTCTGACGTATTTGAACTACCTATGGGCGGGTCAGCTTATCCCTTTACTCACGAAAACATCGATAAGGGTTTACATTATATGAACATGAAGGGGCGCGAAATTTTTAAACACGCTATTCGCACCATGAGTCAGTGTTGTGGCGAAGCCTTAGAGCATAACAAAATGTCTGGGCAAGAAATCGACTGGGTAATTCCTCACCAAGCAAACGTGCGTATTGTCGAAGGGGTCGCCAAGCATTTTGATATTTCAATGGATAAAGTTATCAGCATAATTGAGAACATGGGTAACACTTCTGCCGCTACCATACCAATCGCTTTTGATACTGCCATCCGTGATGGGAGAATTAAGCGTGGGCACCATTGTCTGCTAGCCGCATTTGGCGCAGGCGTTACTAGCGGCTCAATTCTTTTGAGGTACTAAATGTCTACCTGGGGAGCAATTTTTCCAGGTCAAGGTTCACAGCACCCTGGCATGGGGCAATTTCTTTACGAAAATTTTAAAACAGCACGACTTCGCTTCGAAGAGGCAAGCGATGTACTTAAAATTAATTTTAAAAAACTTTGTTTTTCAGGTAGCGAAGAAGATTTGCAGCTTACTAAAAACACCCAGCCTGTTATTTTACTAGTTTCTACAGTTACGTTTGCAGTAGTTCATGAACTAACCGGATTTCGCCCTATAGCAAGTGCCGGGCACTCAGTTGGAGAATATTCTGCGCTAGTTACTGCCAATTCACTTTCTTGGCGTGAGGCGCTCAAAGCCGTGCGTATTCGTGGTGAGGCTATGCAAGATGCCGTTCCTGTAGGTAAAGGTGCGATGTGTGCGGTTTTGGGGTTAACTGATGAGCAGGTACGTGCTGTTTGTCTATGGGCAGAGAAAGAATCTGGGTTCAAGCCTATAGAGCCCGCAAACTTTAACTCACCCGGGCAAGTAGTTATAAGTGGGAGCGCTCAGGCTATTGAATGGCTAATAACAAATTTTAAAAAAGAGGTTTTTAACCCACCTCCTAGGCGGGTTAAGTTTATACCGCTTAAAGTTTCTGCTCCATTTCACTGCTCTTTAATGAAACCAGCTGAAGAAAAAATGCGTGAGTTACTGACTGCAATACCATTTTCTGATGCAACTAATCCTATAGTACAAAATTTTACTGCTGAACCAACCTACGAAAAAACAAAATTATGCGAAAATATTATTCGACAAATTTCTGCTCCGGTACTCTGGACTCAGTGTGTAGAAAAGTTGCGTGATCTAGGCGCAACTCGCCTTGTTGAGTTTGGTTCAGGCCGAGTACTATCAGGCCTTATAAGTAAAATTGATAGTGAGAACCTGCAAACAATTAACCTCACCAGTCTTGAAGAATTAAAAGAATTTGAGGCAACCTATGAAACTTAAAGGCAAATCAATTATCGTCACTGGTGGCAGTAGAGGAATAGGTGCGGCAATTGCAAAACGCCTTGCCGAAGACGGCGCGAGAATAGCTCTCACCTACACGTCAAAGCCCGAAGCCGCCGAAGAGGTTCGTAAAAGTTTACCCGGCGAAGGACATCTCGCACTACAAATTAATATCGCAAATGAAGACTCGGTTGAAGCAGGGCTTAAAGTAGTACTTGAACAATTTGATAAGATTGACGGTTTGGTTAATAACGCTGGGATCACTAAAGATCAGCTTCTTCTGCGCATGAAAGCAGAAGACTTCGATCAAGTTATTCAAACTAATTTACGCGGAACCTATCTCTGCACTCGAGCAGTCTCTAAGGTTATGCTTAAAGCCAGGCAGGGATCTATAGTGAATATCACAAGTGTTATTGGGCATAGCGGCAATCCAGGGCAAGCTAACTACGCGGCGAGTAAAGGTGGAATCACTGCATTTTCTAAATCTATCGCCCAAGAAATTGGCTCACGAAATATTCGTATAAATTGCGTAGCACCAGGTTTTATTGTTACAGAAATGACAGATGTACTACCCGAAACTCAAAAAAATGCTATTCTGGCAAAAATTCCTCTGCAGAAATTTGGCAATACTGAAGATATTGCTGCTGCAGTGAGTTTTTTATTAAGTGATGACGCTGTTTACATAACTGGGCAAACTCTACATGTAAATGGCGGCATGAGTATGTATTAAAAAAATATGTGTTAACCAAATATATGTTAACCAATAATATGTTAACCAATAATAAAGGGAGATTTTATGTCTATAGAGCCGAGAATTAAAAAAATTATTGAAGAGCAACTAGGAGTTGAAGGCGATCGCATCAGACCAGAGGCTTCATTTATTGATGACCTAGGGGCAGATAGTCTCGACATAGTAGAGCTTGTTATGGCAATGGAGGAAGAATTTGATCTAGAAATTCCTGACGAAGATGCCGAAAAGCTTCGCACGGTTTCTGATGTAACAAAATATATTCAAGGAAAAGGTAAGGCATAATATGACGCCGGCTTCTCCCGCAGGTCGACGTGTTGTCGTCACGGGGCTAGGAGCTGTGACGCCACTTGGGCTTTCAGCAAATGAAAGCTTTGAAAATGCTTTAAAAGGTCAGTCAGGCATAGCCCCTATAACACTTTTTGACGCCAGCAAATTCGATGTTAAATTTGCTGGAGAAGTGAAGGGTTTTAACCCCGATCCATACGTTCAAAAAAAAGAACAAAAAAAAATGGATCGTTTTCTTATGCTTTCTGCGGCAGCAACTACTCAGGCTGTTAATGACTCAGGCATTGAGTTTACTGATGAGCTTAAAGAGCGTACTGGTGTTTTTATCGGTTGCGGCATCGGTGGATTACCCGGTATCGAAGAGACAACTAAAACTCTTAATGAACGTGGGCCGGGCAGAATTTCGCCGTTTTTTATTCCGCAAGTAATTACAAGTATGGCGCCTGGCAATGCGAGCATTCAATATGGGCTAAAGGGCCCAAATTTTTCTATGGTCTCAGCTTGTGCCACTGGCTGCCACAATATCGGTGAAGCATTTCACTACATACGTTATGGAATGTGTGACGCCATGATTGCAGGTGGTGCTGAAGGGGCAATTTGCGGTCTTGGGGTTGGTGGTTTTGCTGCAATGAAAGCACTTTCAACCCGCAATGATTCACCACAAACGGCATCACGTCCATGGGATAAAGACCGCGACGGTTTTGTTCTAGCTGAAGGTGCCGCAGTTCTTATACTTGAAGAAATGGAACTCGCTAAAAAGCGTGAGGCAAAAATATATGCTGAAATAACTGGCTATGGAGTTTCAAGCGATGCTTATCACATGACAAACCCAGCGCCAGGCGGCGCCGGCGCAGTTAAGGCAATGATAGGCGCAATACGCAGTGCTAAGGTTAATGCTTCTGATATTGGTTATATTAATGCCCACGGAACCAGCACCCCAGTCGGCGATTTAGCAGAAAGCGAAGCTATAAAAAAAGCCTTAGGTGTAGAGGCTGCTAAAAAAACCTGGATTTCAAGTACTAAAAGTATGACTGGTCACGCGCTCGGTGCGGCTGGCGCAATTGAGAGCGTTTTTTCAATTCTTGCTCTATATCATGGCAAAATCCCGCCAACGATTAATCTTGAAAACCCAAGCCCAGAATGCGACCTTGATTATGTTCCGCTAGCAGCACGAGAGCGCAAATTAAATCATGTTTTAAATAATAGCTTTGGTTTTGGCGGCACTAACGCATGCATAATTTTTAGTAAATAAATACTTAATAAATATATTTTTGGTAATTAGACTTCTGGTAATTAAATGAAAAACAAAATTATAGTAAAAAATAAAAAAATTATAATCGCCTGTGATCATGCAGGTTATGATTTAAAAAACTACATAATAAAAAAAAATCCGTCTTTAGCGTGGGTTGATCTCGGTACAAATAGCGAAAATTCAGTTGATTACCCTGATTACGCCGATAAATTAGCAAAAAAAATTAAATTACTTTCTAGAAAAAAATTAGTTATTGGTGTGCTTATTTGTGGCTCAGGCCAAGGTATTGCCATACGCGCAAACAGGCACAAACACATTCGTGCGGCTATTTGCTGGAGCGAAGAAATTGCCAAAGCTTCGCGCATGCACAATGATGCCAACGTACTCTGTCTAGGAGCTCGCTATACTGAACCAAGGCTTGCACAAAGAATTTTAAAAACATTTATTAATACCAAGTTTGAAGGGGGTCGTCATGAACGAAGGGTCGCTAAACTTGCTAAAAAATGCTGATCCTGAAGTAGCGAAGTCTATTGCGGCAGAAATTGATAGACAACAATTTGGGCTAGAAATGATTGCTTCAGAAAATTACGTCTCTAAAGCCGTACTTGAAGCTCAAGGCTCGGTTCTCACCAATAAATATGCCGAAGGCTATCCTGGTAAACGCTATTACGGCGGTTGCCGCTACGTTGATGAAGTTGAAACTCTAGCAATCGAGCGCGCCAAAAAACTTTTCTCAGCAGAACACGCTAACGTACAACCGCATTCAGGTTCACAAGCCAATATGGCAGTCTATATGGCAGCTCTTAATCCGGGCGACACGGTATTAGGTATGAGCTTATCTCACGGTGGGCACCTCACCCATGGCTCACCGGTAAATTTCAGTGGAATTTTATATCGAATCGTTTCATATGGTATTGAAGAAAAAACTCATCGTATAAATTATGATGCCATTGCAGACATAGCAAAAAAAGAAAAGCCAAAAATGATTATTGCAGGCTACAGCGCTTATCCACGAATTATTGATTTTAAAATATTTCGCGAAATCGCTGACAGCGTTGGGGCTTTACTTATGACTGATATGGCCCATTTTGCCGGTCTTGTCGCAGGCGGCGTTCACCCCTCACCTATCGCTTATAGTGATTATGTTACAACCACTACGCACAAAACACTACGGGGGCCACGCGGCGGCGCTATTTTTTGTAGCGAAAAAAGGGCCAAAGAACTAAACTCTAAAATATTTCCTGGTATTCAAGGTGGTCCACTTGAGCATGTAATAGCAGCAAAGGCCGTAGCATTTGGTGAAGCACTAAAACCTGAATTTAAAAACTACGCCAAGCAAATTATTACTAACGCAAAAATTCTCTCTGCAGTAATGCTCGAGCGTGGCTACGAACTTGTAACTGGCGGCACAGACAATCATTTAATTCTTGTTGATTTATCACGCAGAGACGATCTCACCGGCAAAGATGGCGAAACAGCTCTAGATCTTGCAGGGATTACCGTAAATAAAAATACTGTTCCGAACGAAAAACGCTCACCATTTGTGACTTCAGGCCTTCGTATCGGCACACCCGCGCTTACAACTCGTGGCATGAAAGAAGATGAAATAAAAACTATTGCTAACTGGATTTGTGATGTGCTTGACGACCATAAAAATGAGTCAAAACTAAACTCAATTCATGATAAAGTTAAAGAATTATGCAGAAAATTTCCTGTATGAATTTTATGTTACATAAGTCTATAAGAAAAATATTTTTACCTGCGCTTATTTTTTTTATTCTAAGTTGTGGCCACATGCAGGGCCCAGAATATTCTGCAGATAATGATTATATCTCACAGGGCGAGTTTTCTACATACAAAGAGTTATATGAATCTGACAAAACATTAGAGCTTGCGCCCCAAGATGGGGATACTCTTAGACCATTTAAGTTACAGTGGCCAGTTCGCAAAATACAAATCTCACGAGGATTTTCTGATGAAGGCAAGAACTCGCACCTCGGAATAGATTTACGTGGTCAAAAAGGTGATCCTATCTTTGCGGCACATGATGGGATTGTGATTTATGCAAGATCTGGGTTTCGCGGCTACGGTCGCATGGTAATTTTAGAATATGATAAAACTTGGGCTACTCTATACGGACATCTTTCTCGATACACAGTAAAAACTGGCCAAAAAATTCACGTCGGCGATGTTATAGGACTTATGGGGCGCACTGGGCGCGCAACCGGAGTACACCTTCACTTCGAAC
Organism: Bdellovibrionales bacterium RBG_16_40_8; assembly: GCA_001769925.1. GTDB lineage: Bacteria > Bdellovibrionota > Bdellovibrionia > Bdellovibrionales > UBA1609 > RBG-16-40-8. Next base: position 8,068 of record MEPT01000037.1, on the reverse strand, counting down.
TTATGCGCGATAAAATACCTATTGATCCAAAGTCACAAATTAACCCGAGCGACTCTATAGCCAAAACCAATTAAATTACGGGTAAGATTTGTTTTACTCGACTATTTCGAGAACGCTTCTTTTATGTAATTTTGTACTAGCGGCATTCAAGATAGTGCGCATTGAGCGCGCCGTTCGCCCTTGTTTGCCAATTACTTTGCCTAGGTCGTCTTTAGAAACTTTTAATTCGACTACAGTTGTTTGTTCACCGACAATCTCATTAACTTCAACTTCGGCTGGTTTATCAACGAGAGCTTTCGCCATAAACTCTATCAGATCGCGCAAATTCGTATGATCCATTTTCTCCCCTTCTACGTGCTGTAGCCCAACATCTACTTTGTTATACTCGACTCTATATTCTACTAGATTCTCTGCCTAACATTGTAACTAGTATTACTATTAATATTCTACTAGATTTTTACGATGGGTTTTTAACTGGGTCTTTAACTAGGTATTTAGCTAGGTTTTTTGTTCAGTTTTTTCGTACTTGCGAATCAAACCCATAACCCGTTCTGTGGGCTTTGCGCCTAATTTGATCCAATGATTAACCCTATCCATTTTAAGGGTTAGACCAACATCCTTACCTTTTGGTATTTGATTGAAGTGACCGACAATTTCTAAATAACGTCCGGTAGCGGCATATTTTTGGTCTGCTACGGTGACTCTATATAAAGATAAGTGTTTTTTACCAAATCTAGCTAAGCGTATAACAACCATTACAATCTCCTAAATATAGCTGTAAGAGGCCAGATCTACATGGTTTTGGGGCGTTTCGCAAGCCCCATTTTCATCATCTGTGACATCATTTTCTGCGATTGCTCAAATTGATTTATAAATTTATTAACGTCACTTACCTGGGTACCGCTGCCACTAGCAATTCGTAAGCGTCTAGAGCCATTTAGCAGCTTATGGTTAGCCCGTTCAGATATGGTCATTGACTGAATAATAGCCTCGATTTTTTTCATCTCTTTTTCTGGAGGGGTCATGTTTTTTAACTGTTTTGATAGCTGCCCCATCCCGGGGAGCATACCTAGCAAAGACTCAATGCCACCCATTTTTTTTAGCATTTGAATCTGTTTTAGAAAATCTTGGACCGTAAACTGAGACCTAGCTATCTTGCGCGCTGATTCACGCGCAGTTTTTTCGTCAATAACCTCTTGCGCTTTTTCAACAAGGCTTAAAACATCGCCCATATCAAGAAGCCTTGAGGCCAAACGCTCTGGATAAAAAGCCTCAAGGGCTGACAACTTCTCACCCGTTCCTAGAAACTTAATTGGAGTGCCTACCGCCTCGCGAATACTTAAAGC
>MEPT01000037.1:0-6640 GCA_001769925.1 Bdellovibrionales bacterium RBG_16_40_8 | reverse complement strand
TTAACTGATTGCTGACCAAGCTGGCTATCTACAACTAGAAGTACTTCTTGAGGGCTTAACTGTGCCTTAAGTTCTTTAAGCTCAGTCATTAGCTCTTCATCAATTTGCATACGGCCTGCTGTATCTAAAATTAGAACCTCAACCATTTCATCTCGAGCCCATTTAAGTGCCTGAGTGGCAATATCTTTGGGTTTTTGCGCAGTAGTTGAAAATATAGGTAATCCATTTTGCTTTGCTAAAATTTCAAGCTGCTCTTGCGCAGCCGGACGATACACATCTAGTGACACCAACCCTGGTTTTCGCTTAATTTTTTGCCTAATATGTAAAGCAAGCTTTGCCGAAGTTGTTGTTTTACCTGCCCCGTTAAGGCCAACAAGCATAATTATAGCAGGATCGCCCTTAAGATTAAGCTCTACAGGGTCACGACCAAGAATATTTGCCAGCTCATCGTGTACAATTTTTGTAAACTGCTGCCCAGGACTTACACTTTGTAGAACATCAGCCCCAATGGCTTTTTGTCTAACCCTATCAAGAAATGTTTTAACTACCTTAAAATTTACATCTGCAGCTAGAAGCGCCATGCGTATTTCACGCACGGTCTCATCAATATTGGCCTCTGTTATTCGCCCTTGGCCACGTATTTTCTTTATTGCCTCAAAAAGGTACGCCGTAACCTTACCCCCAGTTTAATTCGATCTGATAAAAGAAAGTATTCACCTAGGCCTAAGACCTAAGCTGTGATTTGTACATTCGATGATGTGAGAAATCAATTCGTTAATATACCAATTTGGCAGCAATATCACAATTTTGCTCAGTTCTGCCATTAGTTTTGCCGATATATCTCAAGTAATGAAAATTGATATAAAAGACCCTAATATGATACCCGTTCCAATACAGGATATGATAAGCGGGACAGTAATTGCGGTCGATCTGCATATTAAACTCTCTGACAATAAGTTTATTGTGATTCAGCGTGCTGGGCAAAAAACCAATCGTGAGCAATTAAAAAACTATGAAAATAAAACTATTGAGTACCTTTGGATCAAAAAATCTGATTACTACAACTTTATTGATTGCAATCTTGTAGTTGCTGGCGTCATTTTAACTCATAAAAATCTTGGGCTTACGCAGAAAGTTCATATTCTCGGTCAAATTTCTGCTTCGGTATTTTTAGAGCTTGAGCATGTGGGCATGACTTTAGAAGCTTACTCTCACTGCAAACAAATTGTTGAAGCTACAGTAGCGCTTGCAGATATACACGGCGATCTTAATGATCTATTTAACGGATTAAAAAATTGCTCAGATGGTCTAGTTAGGCATTCACTAGCTGTTTGTTATGTGAGTGTGCTTATCGCTCAAGAGCTTCAATGGAAAAATAAGGCCATTATTGAAAAGCTCGCTTTAGGGGCACTACTTCACGATATAGGACTTAAAACACTACCGCCAACACTAATCGATAAACACAAATCAAAAATGACCTTCGATGAAATTCAGCTCTACGAGCAACATCCATTTAAAGGTATGGAACAACTTGCATCACTTCGAATAGTGCCTGATGATATTATTGCCATTATTTATCAACATCACGAAAATTCTATCGGTCAAGGGTATCCGCGAAAATTACGTAATGCAAAAATTCATCCTATGGCCAGGGTCGTTGCTTTAGCTGCCGAATTTTGTAATTTAACTATCACTGCTGCAAGTAACCCACAAGTTCAAACCATTTCTCAAGCCTTGCAGACCATAGAAGTAACTATGGGCCAGCCCTATAACAAAGACGTCTTTCGAGCACTACAAATAGCTTTAAAAAAAGAACTTAGAAAAGCGGCTTAAATATTAATTTATTAGTAATCAGTTATTTTCTGGCGCAGGCTTAATAGTGAGTATAATTAAAGCCCGCTCAGTAGGTTCGGTTAGCCCAAAATAAATACCATAAAGCAAAATAAATAACAGCATAAAAGGTCCAACCCATAAACATCATTTTAACAATATGATGCCCACACATTTACCGGAATTTTTTTTCTAGTAAGTTTTTTTTTCGTCATTTCTGAGTGGACTTCGTGTGTTTTTTGCATCGATTAGTACTTATTCCAGTCGACAGAACCAATAAATTTTTTAATTAGTTGCCCTTTATTATCTATAAGAAATGATTCTGGTATACCCTCTACGCCGTAGCGACCGGCTATTTCACGACCAGCGTCCCAGAGCAAAATAATATTTTCTTGCCGCATTTGCGGAAATATTTTTAAAAAATCTAAAATTTCTTTACGAGAAGTATCATTAGAGATCGCAATAATCTGCCATTTAGAATTACGTTTTGCCATTTCAATAAGAGATGGTGTCTCTTCAGCACAGGGGGCACACCATGAAGCCCAAAAAATTACTAATGTTTTTTCAGATTTTTTTGATGAAAAAATATAATCTTCGCCGTCAATTGTTTTACCATTAAACCCCGGCACTACCTGCCCAGCACGCTTTGGCAAAATAGCCTGTGGCATATCACTAATTCTATACTTATAATTATATGTAAAAACAAGCATGCTCGCTATCACTAAAACTAAAATTACTGGTATCCAAAAAAATTGTTGATCAGGCTCATCCCCGCTGGGCCAAGCATCTGAGTAAATTCGAAAATTGTAATGTGATCTGGCTGCCATGTTGAATCCATCAGCCCGCAAAGATAGCGCGCTGGCGCATAGTGCGCGATTAAATCTTCGGCATCGCGAAATGTGATTTTGCGCACTGACATCAGTGCCACCGCATCGAGCAGTTCGCGGTAATGTGGCTCTGAACCTGACGGTGATTTTATTCGTGACTCTCGTATGCTGATTGCAATCTCCGTTAGATCTGGCCACGGTACTAAATCTGCCAACAGCAAAAGCTCGTGCCTTGCTCTGATTGAAATTTGCGCTCTGGTTGGGTGTTTGCCGTCGAGAAATCCAAGTTGCTTCGGGTTTGCCATAGTCAATTGCCCTCTGCTGTAAATTTAATGTTTGGTATGAGATCATCAGAAAATTATGACAACTGAAAATAAAATTGCAAGTCTACACTATGAAAAAACGTGGCAACAGCGAACTGGCTCTAGCAAGTGGAGTAATAGGCCGCTACGTTTACGTGCAATTATTAGGACAGCAAAGTGAGTTAGAAAATATTGCTGAAAGAATGCTTAAACTAATAAACGACTCGTTTCAAAGACGAAATCTGACTGTTACTAGCGAAGAAAAAGCTTCTTATTTTAAGCGCGCTCTTGCAATTGCTGGCGTACCTGATGACATTGAAAATATAAACCCATTTACAGCATTATTTTTCTTCGATCATTGGCGATTTTCGTCTGACCTTTAACGAAATTCCTATTGCAAAAACTAATGGGCTATTGGCATGCCTTTCATTTTCCATTTGCTGTATTCATGTATATCACTGCCTTAATTCACGTCGCTTCTGCCTTATTCTTCGGGGTTTGAGCGCATCCGTCCGTGGCTCTTCTACGGCTAGTCCGTGGCTCTTCTACGGCACCATTGTCTACTTATTATACATAGCTGATATTTACATAGCTAAATATACGCTAATATACGCTAATATACGCTAATATACGCTAATATACGCAAAATTATCGACCCTTGCCGCATAACTACCATTGGAACAATCCTTGCTCTTTTAACTGTAAGTTTTATTTAAAAGTATTTTTTCTAATAATATATATGGAGAAGTTCTATGAAATATGAAAAAGTGGTTTTTACGTTAAGCGCCGTAATTTTCTTTATTTCGGTTCAACATCAAGCCTTAGCAATAGAGCAAGTAGTATTAAAAAAGAAAACTTTAGCGAACACCTCACTGCAGGCAAAAAAAATATCTAAAAAACAAAAAAAAGCAAATCGTGTGAAAACTCAAGAATCTATAGATGCAGAAATTGATAATGAAATCGCGCTAGCTGAAAAATCTTTTAAAATGGCAGCGATTACAAACCCTGCGGCCGCCAATACCGACACTCTTATAACAAACGTAAACAACTCTACTAAAACCACAGGTCAAACCTCAGGTAAAACTTCAGTCAAACTAGAAGAAGTTGCAAAAGAAGAAACACCTTCTGCAGTTACTGGGTCGGTTGAATTTACAATGGCACGAGACTCAAACGTTAATCCTAGTAATGTTGATACCAAAGCGACATCTTATCAAATAGCACCGAGCCTTTCTTTCAAATCAGGTAACTTTGGCGCCTCTATTAGTGCCACAATAAAAGATTATGCTGAACAACAGCAATCAGACATGTTTAAGCAAAACGAAGCCAAAGCCAATATGACCTACACAGCTAATCTTACAAAAACGGCAACTTCAACCTCAGCTATAAGCGGAGTCTTTCTCGATGAAAGATCACCAGATTATATAGGACTTCACGATTGGGACGCTAACAATCCAGAAGATCGCGGCATGCCTGTTCGCTATGCCGATTCTAAATTTGAGCAAAAGTTAGGTTTTAATTTTGAAAGTATACAAACAGAACTAGGCGGATCAGTACGCCACCGTGATGCATTAAGCTTATACTCAGATTTTGCTTCTCCGGTACTTGGTGAATATTTTTATTACAAAGATTTTAACGAATACAGTGCCTTTGGTAAATTAAATGTAAACGCAGCAAGTTTTTTGGATTTAAGTCTGAAACCAAAAATAACACAGCTAAAATATGTATCACGCCTCGGACGCCAACCAGACGGCTCAACTGGCGGAAACCCAGACGATGCGGGCTTACCAGCGCCACTTGCTGAACTTATCACCACCGAACTTGGTTTAGATATAGCATTTAAATTTAATGGCTCTAATATCACACCTAAGTTTGTTGCCGGGCAAGTCTCGGATCAAGCCTTTGGCGCAGAAGACAAGTCCTATATAAGAATTGGCCTAAGCTCTTCGTTAATTCTTGATCAAGCGACAAAGCTCACACTCACTCCAAACGTAATGTATAATAGATATGCTTACGACAATTGGACAGTCGGAGTATCACCAGGTAGCAGCGACAAGCGTTTAGAAAACGAAATTACTGGTGGCATAGCCGCTAGTATCCAACTTGCAAAAAACTTTGGTATTGGCATGGGTTACGAAATAACTTCAGAGCGTTCAAACATTGACGATGGATCAGAAAACTACCGCAAAGAAGTTGTCTCATCTACATTAACCATGAGTTGGTAATTTAGTGCCAGGCGCTTTTATGTGTCGCACGCGCGTTAAAAGTCTGATTAACAAAAAAGCGGGACACTACATGTGCTTAATTACTGCCTGGCCGAACTCTGAACACTTTAATTCTTTTACGCTCTGCCCGTCTTGTTTCATCATGCGGGCAAAATCATACGTTACCGTACGTGACTCAATGGCCCCCAACATACCCTTAATAATTAAGTCAGCAGCCTCATGCCAACCTAAATGGCGAAACATCATCTCTCCAGAAAGAATTACTGACCCTGGGTTAACCTTATCCTGCCCTGCATATTTGGGGGCTGTGCCATGCGTTGCTTCAAACACAGCGTGTCCTGTTATATAATTAATATTACCCCCAGGGGCTATGCCAATACCGCCAACTTGTGCGGCAAGAGCATCTGATAAATAATCACCATTCAAATTTAAGGTGGCGATAACAGAAAATTCTTTTGGCCGAGTCAAAACCTGCTGTAGCGCAATGTCGGCAATAGCATCTTTAATTATAACTTTGCCAGCCTTAATTGCGGCATTCATTTCGTCGTTTGCCGCCCCTTCACTGCTATCTTTTTTAGTTTTCTCCCATTTCTCCCAAGAATATGTCTTATCGCTAAATTCTTTTTCGGCAAGCTCGTAGCCCCAGTTGCGAAACCCACCCTCAGTGAATTTCATAATGTTGCCTTTATGCACGATAGTGACAGAAGGTTTTTTATTTTCAATAGCATACTCAATAGCTGCGCGAATTAGCCTCTCGCTACCTTCTTGTGAAACCGGCTTAATGCCAATAGCAGTCGAGTCTGGAAAACGAATTTTCTCATATAACTTCGGAAACGTTTGCTTCAAATACTTCAAAACATTTTTAACGTCATCGGTGTCTTTTTCAAATTCAATACCAGCATATATGTCTTCAGTATTCTCACGAAAAATAGTCATATCGACATCTTGTGGGGCTTTAACCGGAGACGGAACACCGGTGAAATATTTTACAGGTCTTAGACACACGTAAAGATCAAGCATCTGACGAATAGCGACATTTAGTGAGCGCATACCTTTGCCAACAGGCGTAGTAAGTGGGCCCTTAATTGAAACAAGATAGTGTCGAAAAGCAGTTAAGGTATCCTCGGGTAGCCAATCACCTAATGTGTTAAATGATTTTTCACCTGCAAACACTTCAAACCACACGATTTTCTTCTTGCCATTATAGGCTTTTTTTATGGCCTCATCAAACACGGCTTGTGCTGCTTTCCAGATATCAGGTCCGGTACCATCACCTTCAATGTACGGGATAATCGGATTATCAGGGACTACCAGACCACTAGTAGACATAGTGATAGTTTGTCCATCTTTTGGAGGAGTGAGTTTATTGAATTTTACAGCAACAGTCATGGCTTACCTCGCATATTATTAATCTACGATGTTGTGAGAAGGAGAGGGATAAGTCAAGATCGCGCAGGTA
>MEPT01000036.1:9058-10279 GCA_001769925.1 Bdellovibrionales bacterium RBG_16_40_8 | reverse complement strand
GGTTACTTGCAAGGCGGAATTCCGCAAACTAGATTTAGAAATTAGTAATAAAATATTGATTTAGCTAATAATCCCCCAAAACCTCATTCGTTTCTGCTCAAAGGTTACAGATAAAACTGTAGCCTTTGAGTTTTTTTACTTAAAAGAAAAATCTCGCGCCAATACCGAAGTCGAAATCAACGGTTATGCTTGGTATTAAATTCATAATAAGTGCTAGCTCAGTGAAAACTTCTACTCGCGGGTCGTTAAATAAATAACGAATCCCCCCGGGCATACGCGCACCCAATTGCCAGCCATCATTGTCTTCAGCATTTTTTTTCTTCTCATGATCGCGCAGGCGCGCGCCAATACCAAAAAACGAATCAATGGGGGTATTGTCTAATGTAAATAATTTTGTGCGATTCCACAGATAATCTCCATGTAACAATATTGGTATTGAATCAGACCACGATAGGGCTGCATCAATAGAATTGCGCGCACTTATATTATGTTTGAAACTTAATCCCGTTGGGTCGCCAATCACAATTCCTATGCCGGTATTATTAGCGGCATATCCAATAGAAAAGGTGCAAATATTTATTAATATTATAATAATGATAAAGTTTTTCACTTTGATTTCTCCTTTAGACTATTAAACCATTCAAAAAATGTTTTAGGTGCCTCAATCGTCGTTTTAAGCACTGATCCTGTAGTTTCAACCCAGCTATCAAGATTAAGTGAAATCGAAAACATAGTTTGCGCCCAAAATTGATCGCCACCGCCTATTCTGTTTTGCCACTTTACGTTTAGCTTTTCATGAAGGCTGGTTGTTAGACCAAAACCCGCGCCGTATACACCAACTTTTGTGTTTCTTTCGCTGTCACTAATATTCATCAGACCTGTAAAAATTTGTATTGTTGGAGAGTAATTTTTCGATAAATTTACAAACTGCCAACGTGTGCCCAAAAGTATAAGCCCTTCGGTATGGGCTTCTCGCCCGCCCGCCCCTGCGGTAACATCTAAGTATTGTTTGCAATTTATGTTAGAAGACCACAGACATTGACCTAAATTATAGCCATAGGTAAATCCGAGCCAGTATAAATTTGTGGTCTCCCACATGCCGCCAATTTCAAAATTATATTCATTTTTTTGTGGTATGTAGGTTTTAAAATTTGTCCATTTAATTTGTGATGGCTCTGCCGGCGTGGTAACTTGTGAATTGGCGCTTGATAATTGAGAGTA
>MEPT01000036.1:3323-9048 GCA_001769925.1 Bdellovibrionales bacterium RBG_16_40_8 | reverse complement strand
TCATCAAAGCCTCATAAAAAACCCAGGGGTTTAACCCCCTGGGCCCTGCAACCGCCGTCGCCAGTTGCTATTAAAAGTGAGTTCTCAGTTGCCGAACAAGCTGTTGCCAAAGTTGCGCTCTAGAAGCTGACGGCTGCCTTTGTTACAAATCCAAATATACTGCCTGTACTAAAATTATTGTTTCCAGCCTTCCAGGCATCGCCTGGTGAAAAATAACCTAGCTGATTTAACCAAGTTATTTTTTCGCTAATATTATAATTAATAGATAAATCTATTTCGTACCCCAAATCTGTTGAAGTGGTGTAATCAGTGCCCCCTACAGTTACGGTATCATCATTTAGCCAAGCGATGGTTAAGGCCCCTGTCATAGACCATCTGTCAGACCACTTACGTTTAAAATAAGGTGATAAATAAGTCACATTCGAAATAGCTTCGACATCGGGCTCGCCATTTACGGTAGTGGTATTGTAATCAGGAGCAGGAGAATCTTGTAAATCAGTTCGCCCGAGCAATTTGGTATGAAGTAAATCGGCTTGCCCCAATCCGTGATTAAACAAAAGCATCGCCACGTCGTAGTTGCGGTCGAATATAAACCCTTCGTATTCTTTTGTTGTTTTTGGGTTGTCACCTGTGGCCATACCAGCTTTTACGCCATAGATATTTTTATGCTCTTTTGGGTGAAATTCGTATTCGAGAGCTGCGCCAAATCCGCTAAGACTTATGTTATTGACTCCAGTTGATCCGCCCTGTTGCGCTAACTCAAACCCGACAAAATAGTTATCAGTTTCTTTTTTATAAAAAATATTAAAGTTTTTCGAATTGTACTGGCCATTGGCTGTTAAGCCACCAACAGCTTCAGGTGGAGTATCATTGCCGGCCTGCGAAGAATGTCTGTTTTGATAAAACACTCCCATGGTCGCATCGATTTCTGGATTTTCATATTGAAGTTGAAAATTTATTTCTGTGGTGTCATCGTACCCAGATAAATTACCTTCATGAATCTTGGCGTACGAAGGCATCAAGAAAAAATTGCCCATAGTTATTTTATAGCCAACAAGATCTCGGGTGTCTGAATAATGATCGAATAAGCCGTTGCCAGCATTGTATGTCATGCCTAAGCCAAACTGAAGCGGTACGCGTCCGACAACTAGCGCTGCGTTTTCTTGCTTGTGGGTCAAATAAAATTGAGTGACTTTTATATCTTCGCTTTTTTGATTTTCTGAAACTGTGCTAGAGTCATTAATGCTAGTAGAAGCGCCAGAACCCAGACCGTCGCCGAAATAAGCGCCCAGCTGATTATATTTATCTGAATTAAAAATATTTAATTGGGCATTAATAATAAAGCCGTCAGCTGCGACAATTTTCGGACGCAGCATAAGAATGTGTGTTGCATACTCTTTTCTTTTGCATAAACCATCGCCAAATGCCGGGCATACTATAGAATTGCCTTCTGCTCGATAAAGGCCTGACCATTCAAGGTCTGCCAGTGCTGTAGAGGCTATTGACAACGCCATCAATAATGTTATCGCTATTACAAATAAATTATTTTTCATTATTCTCATTACAACACCTATTTTAATTCAGTTACAATAATTTTATTTTCATCTCTTAAAGCATTTTACGCTTGTATTTAGCCACCGCGTCGGCGCAGCTCTTCTGCAAAATACTTATTAAACATAACATCCCACTCTGGAGAGCCTTCAGGTACATTGCGCTTTAACGTCTGCACCATTGATCTGGCTTTGCTATCAATTTCAGCAAATTCTTGAACAAACTTCACAATGGCGCGTTTGGCAGTTTTTATTGCCATGTCCTCATCGGCATAATCAACCAAATCGTCCTTCCAAATGCCGTCGATAATCAAGTGCGCGAAATGGGTTTGCCGATCCTCAGATAAAATCACTAGAGCACAACTCCCTTTTCTTTAGCTAATCTTTTTTTAAGTAGCGGGAACATCTTATGTCGCTGAAACTCGCCTGGGTTCTGGCGTTCAAGATCATCCATCATTTTATTAACTTGCGCATCAAGCTGCGCCTCACGGGAATATTCGTTATAAATAATTTCGCAAGCGCGATGAAAAACTTTTTCTTCTTTGTCTTTAAACGTGATCATATTTTGTGCTTTCAAATCACGAAATATAGACTGTACTAAACGTTGAATAAGTTTTTCGCTAACTCTCATACCTTTGACTAAAAGCCGGCTTAATCCTAATGTCAAGAGGGTGAAGATTATTAAGGTTATTTCTATTGTAGTGCTAGTTCTTTTATTGGGTTTAGGGGTGTGGCTTTTTCGACTCAATAGTACTATGCAAGAGAGAATTTCACATGGATGGTTTCGCCCTCCAGTAGAAATATATTCTAGGGGAGAACTGATTCGCGTTCGTGAACAGTTAGGTTTTGGGCAGTTGACGATGCTTTTAGAGAAACTCCATTTTCGTGAAAGAGTCGAGGATCAGACGCTACTGCCCAATGATTACGCATTACTAGATTTTAGACAATGCGCAGAGGCTTTAGGAGAGCCATTTACAGGCCAAATTTCACATTGTGTATTTCTGCGTACCCCAGAGTCCTCATTTGGCGCACAGCGAAGTTCGCGCACAATTCTTATCGGATTTGATGAGTCTTCTACTGTTGTGGGTATTTTTGCAGGAACTCCGCTAAAAGCAGTTGAACAAGTAGAACTCATGCCTCAATTGTTTGCGCAATTTTATGACGGAGAGCCAATTTTACGAAAGATTATTAAAATTGGAGATGTGCCGCTTGAGTGCCTTCAGGCAGTAACAGCCATAGAAGATAGTCAATTTTTAGAGCACAAGGGCGTAAGCATTACCGGGTTGGCGCGGGCCTTTTTACGCAACCTTTTGGCCGGGCGGTTTGCTCAGGGTGGCAGTACAATAACGCAGCAACTGATAAAAAATTATTTTTTAACTCCTGAAAAAACATTAAGAAGAAAAATATCTGAACTTGCAATGGCTCCGCTTCTAGAAATGAATTTAGATAAAGACGAAATTCTCGAGACTTACTTAAATGTAATTTATATGGGTCAGCGTGGTCCTTTTCAAGTTATTGGATTTGCCTCTGCAAGTGAATACTATTTTAATAAACGACTTGATAAGTTAGAGCTACCCGAATGTGCACTGCTTGCTGCGGTTGTTAATAGTCCAGGACGTTACAGCCCATACGCTCATCCAGATCGGGCAAAATCTAGGCGCAATCTAGTGCTTGATCGCATGGTTGAGACCAATATGATAACACCAGCTCAAGCGATAAAGGCAAAAAAATTTCCGCTAGTTTTAGTTAATGAAACTAGGCTTACAGAACCAGCGCCTTATTACACGCAAGCAATTTTTCGTGAAATAGGAAAACTTGGGATTAGCTCAGAAAGCGGTTTGCGTATTTTCACAGCCCTTGATGTTTCTGCACAAGATATGGCGCAAAAAAAAGTTTTAGCACACGTATTAAAATTAGAAAAAAATAATACTAAAATAGCGGCAATCAAAGCATCAGGTAAAGATTTGCAGGCTTCGATAATTGTTGTAGACACAAAATCAGGTGAAGTTATAGCTCTTGTTGGCGGCAGACAATTCGTGAAGACGCAATACAACCGAGTACTCGATGCCCACAGGCAAGTAGGCTCTGTTATGAAGCCTTTTGTATATTTAACTGCATTAGAAGGAAGAGATGAAAACGGCGATCCTTACACTCCGTTAACAATGGTTGATGATTTGCGGTTTGTTTATAAGTACGAGGGACAATCTTGGTCGCCACAAAATTATGACAAAGGCTATCATGGCTCTGTGCCTATTTTTTACGCATTAAAAAATTCTTTGAATGCGTCAACTGCAAATGTTGGCATACAAGTGGGCCTTAAAAATATTGTTGATGTTGCTAAGCGCGCAGGCATTACTTCAGAAATTCAGCCATTCCCCTCACTAACTCTTGGGGCTTTTGAAATTTACCCATGGGAGGTTGCAGAAAGCACACTCACTATCGCACGTATGGGCGAACGTATACCGCTTACATTTTTGCGATCTGTAGAGGACCTTTCTGGTAAACAGATTTTTTTAGCAGAGACCAAATCAGAAAGAGTGTTTGCACCTCAAACAGTGGCGGTGCTTGTTGGCATGATGAAGCAAACTTTGCGTACAGGTACGGCCCGGATGTCAAAAATTCTTGGGTTTAAATATCCGGCGGCAGGTAAAACTGGTACTACAAGTGATACCAAAGACACTTGGTTTATTGGTTTTACTCCATATATCCTGACCGTAACCTGGACAGGCTATGATGATAACACTCCGACTAATCTGACAGGGGCTAGTGGGGCGCTGCCATTGTGGGTGGATTTTATGAAAGATTTTACAGCAAAGTACCAACCAGATGATTTTGCGTGGCCAGAGGGTGTAGCGAAGTTTCAGTTAACACCTGAAGAATATAAAAAACTTGTGCCCAATGCCGAGCCCTATGAGTTGGAATCACCAACTGAATTAGTGAAGTAAGTTTTTGGCATAACTGTTGCTTACTGCCACTATTGTGGTGCCAACATGCACCTCAAACTACAAAAAGGGGGATAACGTGGAAAAAAAATATATATTCAGTAGTTCGTTTGCAAGATGGTTTGTTGGGCTGGTTCTTACATTTGTAACCGGTAGTGTTATTGCGGATAACTTTCGTGATTATCGCGGTAATGATAGCGTTTTAGTTAGAAGAGTTCAGCGCGTGAGTGATGCTGTAAATCTAAAAATTCAAAGAGATGGTGATAGGCTTTCTACCAGAGATCTTATGGATGCACTTGATCAGCTGCAAATTTTAGCCAGAATTGTGCAGATAGACGATGGTCGAGATGGCAGACCTCCTTATAATAGACTGACAGTTAGTGGAGCCATCGAATCTGGTTTAAGTTTTTATTTTCAAGGGCAAACCGTTCATGAGATCCATTCACAATGTATGTCATTTGCTGACTCTAAATTTCGCGGGCGGGTCAGTGTAAAAAACATTTCAGTATCTGTGAATTATGGGCCAACACGGTTGCTACATAATCGCCTTTCATACTGGAGAACTTCTCTAGAGATTTGTCGGCAAATTACAGGGGTTGTTCGTTAAGCGGCGTATTTACCTATTAGAGCCACCAGTTGACAAAATGGTGTCAAAGTGACACTATCTGGAACTCGGTGGCTCGGGCGTTTTCCTTTGCTAGTTATAACCTACTGATTTTCTTGAAATTTATTATTTATGAAAACCCCCAGGCTAGGCATAAGTCTTGCTGATTTAGCTCAGGCTGAGGTTATCGTTGATGGAGCGTGCGAAGAAAAAAGATCGTTCAAGACGTCGTTGGATTTTCGCAGGGCTGCGTTTACTTTTGGCACTTGGTATTGCTTTTTTCATATCTGAGACGCAACTCGATTATATAGAGTCACTATTTTATGATCTTCGTGTTCGTACAAGCCCAACGCCAGGTACATCTGGGCGCATTGCTATTATCAACATAGACGCTAAAACCCAAGAGGTATTGAAGCGGTCGCCTGATGCTAATGATCACATTCAACTTTTTAAACAACTAGCTAGGGCTGACACTTATAAGGTTTTATATACGCAAGATTTTTCTGAAATTATGGGTTCTTATGAAGAGCTTGAGCATCTGGCACAGTCGACAATCAACCTACCATTTATAGTTGTAGAGGATCGTAAGCTACCTGAGGTCGGAGTTGAAGATGAATTTCAGCTCTTGC
>MEPT01000036.1:2991-3289 GCA_001769925.1 Bdellovibrionales bacterium RBG_16_40_8 | reverse complement strand
TTCAAGACATCACAGTTATTTCTGGCCCAAAAACTACAGATACGCAAACATTTGCAAGAGATGGTGTTTCGCGGCGACTTCTTTTATCTCTAGAAAATAAACCTCTTTTACATATGCAAGTTGCAGCAGAGCTTAATAAATTAACTTCTGACAATGACTATCGCGGTGTTTTTCAACTAAAAAGAACTAATCAAGTTTACATAAATTATCATCCCACAGGATTCTACGATGCTTTTAGCTTTATAGATGTAGTTGAAAGTCGTGTAGCGCTAGATAATTTTAAAAATAAAATTATTAT
>MEPT01000036.1:0-2964 GCA_001769925.1 Bdellovibrionales bacterium RBG_16_40_8 | reverse complement strand
CGCTTACACCTTACTCGCGCGATTCTCTAGCAATGCCAAAAAGTGAGCTTCATGCTAATATGTTAGACACATTAATTACTAATTCTGCACCAATACAATCGCCGCATTGGTTAAGTATAATAATCACAAGTTTAATTGCCATTGTAACAGTATTTATAGTTTTGTCTGTGCGACCCACGCATGGCTTATATATTTTAGGAGTTGTTATTTTAGGTTTTAGTCTGGCGGCATGGGCTCTTTTCGCCTTCACTGATGTTTGGATCGATGTAGCACATCCATTTTTAACTATTTTTATTTGCTATTACTTTTTTATTCCATATCGATTGATCATAGAAAATAGAAAAAGTTGGGAATATTTTCAGAGAAACACTTTACTTACGCAAGTTGAAGAACTGAAGTCGAATTTTTTGCGAATGATGTCACACGATTTGAAAACTCCGCTGGCGCGAATTCATGGTATGACAGAGATAGCACTGAGTGACCCTAACCATCTTAGCTTACAACAAGTTGAAGCTTTAAAAACCATTAATGCTTCGTCTGAAGAGCTTACCGAATTTGTAGGTTCTATTTTGAATTTAGGTCGCATTGAAAGTAAAGAAATTAAGCTTCATTTAAAATCAAAAGATATAAATGCTTTACTTAATCAAATTATTCATAAGCTTAAATACCTGGCTCAGCAAAAAGATATAACAATTATGACTGAGTTTGAGCCAATGTTTAGCGTAAAAGTCGATGAAGATTTAATTCGTCAGGTATTTACAAATTTAATTGAAAATGCCATTAAGTATAGCCCCAAAAATACCTCAATTCTCGTTAGCACCGAAGAGATAGATGGTAAGGTTATTGTACAGGTGGCAGATCAGGGTATGGGAGTTGCAAAAGAAGAGCAGCCGCATTTGTTCACAAAATTTTATCGTAGCAGAACGGTTCGTGATGGAGCTATCAGAGGCACCGGCTTAGGGCTTTTTTTATCGCGTTACTTTATCGATTTACATCACGGCGCTATATCTGTTGAAAGTGAAACAGGCACAGGGTCGACATTTACTGTTGAATTACCAATGAATCTTTAAGAAGGAGTACGCTTTATGATGAAAGTATTAGTTGTCGATGACGATGCGGGTATTCGTCTTTCGGTTAAAAATTCTCTTCAAACAATAGATCGCTTTCAAGTTGATGAGGCATTTGACGGAATCAATGCGTTAGAGAAAGTTAAGGTAGGCGCCTACAATCTTGTCATGCTTGACGTAGATATGCCGCGCATGAATGGTCTAGCCGCACTAACGGCTATAAAAGAATTTGACCCAACAATTATTGTTATAATTATGACCGCTTACGCAAATATAAATGATGCAGTTAAAGCCGTGAAGCACGGAGCCTACAATTATATTTCTAAGCCAGTGAAAAGTGATGAGCTTAAAGAGCTGGTGAACAAGGCGTTGGCTGCGCACAGTTTAATTTCTGAAGCGGCTGCCTCAGCTCCGCAATTATCTACTGAGAATGGGCGTAAAATGATTGGCTCTAACGCGCAAATGCGCAAGGTGTTCAATGTTATTCATCGGCTATCTAAGGTTGACACCCCAGTTTTAATTCTTGGCGCTTCTGGTACAGGTAAAGAACTTGTTGCCAGAGCAATTCATTTAAATTCAGCACAAAAAGACGGCAAATTTGTAGCCATTAATTGCTCAGCAATTCCTGAAAATTTATTTGAAAGTGAATTGTTTGGCCACGAGAAAGGCGCTTTTACTGGGGCTGACCAGCGCAAAATAGGTAAATTTCAATACGCTGAGGGTGGAACGCTTTTTCTAGATGAATTGGGTGATATGCCGCTTTTTATGCAGGTTAAGCTATTGCGCGTTTTGCAAGAAAAAGTTTTTACTCCCGTAGGGTCTAATCGTGAAATTGAAACAACCGCGCGGGTTATCGCTGCAACCAATCGCCCGCTTGAAGCCATGATAAAAGACGGCAAATTTCGCGAAGATCTTTATTATAGATTAAATGTGATGCCAATATTTTTACCGTCACTTTCTGAAAGGCGAGATGATATTGAGCAGCTAGTAAAAAACTTTATTTATAAATTTAATAAAAAGCAGGGCAAAAAAATTATTGGAGTAACTCCCGAAGCGCTTTCTTTACTTAAAAAATATGATTGGCCTGGTAACATTCGTGAACTTGAAAATGTGATCGAACATGCTTTTATTTTAGAAGAAGGTACACATTTAACGGTTTCGTCGCTGCCAGAACCCTTTCTTATTGCCACCGGGGTTGAGCTTTCTGCGCCGAATTTGAAAGTCAAGTATTTTAACGAAATTGATGAGAACACTGCAGAGCAAAATGAAGGCGATGAAGAAAGCATTAGAAGCGAAGAAATTGTAACCATTTCTGGCGAAAGCTTGGATTTTAATAAGCATAAAGAAGCATTTGAGCGAGAATTTATTGTCAAAGCCCTTAAAATGTTTAAGGGGAGAATTAATCAAACGGCATTGCATGCCAACATTCCAAAGAAAACGCTACTTAGAAAAATTGAAAAATATGGAATTGTGGCAAAAGATTATTCTGAATAAATAATTTAGCCTCTTGCTTTTGCCAAAAGCGAGGGGTAGTTTTTGCGATCGATGGCAATTAGTAATTTTCCACCACAGGCGTATACTCGCGATACGCTCGCAACGGCTTTCGAGTGGTTGCGCACTCAATCCCCTGCAGTTCGCGAAATGGCGCAAGATTCAGATTCGTTAGTAGCGCTTTATATGCAATCTAATAGGCGTCAGGGCGCAAATCTGGCGAGCGCTGAATCTTTCAAGCAAGATCTAAAGACGCTAGCTGAGGGCATGAAACAGTTTGAAGCCCCACGGGCAACTACCCCGGCACCAAGAGTTACTGATTTTGAACTTGATCAACGTTCTCTTGAGACTATTTCTCATGCGCAAAAGCGGCTTAATCTGGGTAGCCCAACAGAGGCACTTCGAC
>MEPT01000035.1:19979-24671 GCA_001769925.1 Bdellovibrionales bacterium RBG_16_40_8 | reverse complement strand
GCTGACGTATCTTTAGGAGGTAACTTCTTTTTTTTTGGTGTTGTTGGGGCAGAATTTGCCGGGGCTCGTGGTGTTGGTGAGATAAGCTGTGGTGGGGCTAAAGGATCACGTATAAAATAAAGCGTCTGCCCATAGTGTGGTGGAATTGTAAAGCCAGCTTCGTCTTTGCCATAGACAAACATACCTATAGTACCTTCTAAGCTAGGATTTACTTTATATGTGGTACCTTTAGCGGTGTATTTGTTAAATTCTGAATTTTTATTTGTGAACACTAGGTCATACTCTTGTGCGCCTTCTAACGATGTCCAACCAAAAAGAATTTCATTACCAAGTTCAAAACGACTGCGCGGCAAAGGTGTAGTATAACGAATTTGTGGTGCTTTAATAACGCGAGTAATTATTTCGCGTGAGGTTTGCTCACCATTTGTAAGACTTAAGTAGTAGGTGCCTGGCATAAATGACACAGTTTGCTTATGGGCTTCTCCAGATACGGCAATTGAGTCAATGCTTTTACTAGGGCCGACGATACGTAAATATTTTGCATTACCTTGCCAGCTAACTTTCTGTTCAATAGGAAATGTGTGTGAGTAAATGCGCTCTTCGTCGCGCATATTAAACCTAAGTTCTGTAGAAATTTTTTTAACATTATTTAATTCTGTTTTTGAAATCGTAAATCTTGTGCCCTCAGGCATTTGATTTAATTTTTGATTATTTTTCTTATTTTTAACCTCAACCGCGCCGCTTACAACCTCAATTTCTACTTGCTCATCTTTTAACGATTTTATGCTTAAGTCAGTACCTGGCTTAGCATCTATCAACCATTCACCACTAGCAACACTTAGTCGGCGCTTTGGATTTCGCGATAAAAAATCGCCACGAGAGAAACTAATGCGCAAAGAATCATTTTTCTCGTTTTCGACAGGTTCAAGAACGATAAGGGTATTTTCATGTAAATCAATATTTATATCATCTTTGAGTTTTAATAAGGCAGAGCTGTTTTCAAGGGTCAGCACACTATCATAGGCCATAAGCGCGTCTAATTTTTCTGTATTCTCCCAGACAATAGAACCAAGCTCGCGTTTTTTGACATTTTGCTTTTTGCCGACAATTATGCCAATTTCTTCTTGTCTTTTGTCGCCAGAATAATTGTCGCTATCAGGATAAATATCGATGTCAGAAGCCAACATAAAAACCTGTGCGGCTAGAAGAATTAAGCTTGCTGCTATTAGTTTGCGGTCCATTGTACGTAACACCTCGTTTTCTATTCGGAAAATTTCAATACAATAGGAAGTCTTGTTGCGTGATTTAAGACTTTTGTCTAAGATCTTAATATGCAGCAGACCAATCAAAACCCGATCAAAGACTCGACTGAAAAAAAACGTAT
Organism: Bdellovibrionales bacterium RBG_16_40_8; assembly: GCA_001769925.1. Lineage (GTDB taxonomy): Bacteria > Bdellovibrionota > Bdellovibrionia > Bdellovibrionales > UBA1609 > RBG-16-40-8. The sequence continues at coordinate 23,287 of MEPT01000035.1, read as the reverse complement.
TTTAATTGTTGAAGATGACGGGTCTATTCTTGCAATTTTAGAAGAGGCGATTATTCAAGAGGGTTACGAAGTAAAAACCTCTTCGAGTGCGCGCGAAGCTATGGAGCTTGTTAAATCTTTTCAACCTAATATCGTACTTACTGATAACGATATGACTGAGATGACGGGCATTGATATGCTTAGAGAGTTTAGACAACTAAAAAACTATGTCACAGTTATTTTTATTTCAGGTCGAACTGATAGCAAGTTTGTTGTAGAAGCTCTCAAAGCTGGCGCTGACGACTATATTAGAAAGCCATTTCGTATTAATGAACTATTGGCTCGTATTGAAGCTGCTCTTCGTGCAAACAGTGTGCATCAAGAGCTTCTTGAAGCAAATTTGAAATTACAGGATATGGTTGATCACGATGATTTAACAGGGCTTTTCAACATGCGTTCAATGTACGAAAAAATCGACATTGAATTAAGTCGTGCTAGGCGTTTTGGTCGGCACGTAAGTTGCGTAATGATGGATATGGATTTTTTCAAAACCGTAAACGACGAACACGATCATCTCTTTGGAAGTTATGTGCTAAGTGCGGTTGGGCAAATTATCTCTAAAAACATACGCGACATAGATTTTGCGGCACGCTACGGTGGAGACGAATATTTGATTGTTTTGACTGAAACTAATTACGGGGGAGTAAAGTTTTTTACTGAAAGATTAAGATCGCAGATAGAAGCTACAGAATTTCATTTGAATGCAGATTTTATCAAACTTTCCTGTAGCATGGGTTACGCTGTCGGCGGTACAGGCGACGCAAGAGCTGCGCGTGAATTGGTACGTGATGCTGATCGTGCGCTTTATAAGGCCAAGGAAAACGGGAGAAATTGTGTAGTCGGAGAGTAATTTTTAAATTAACGTAAAGTTTTGCGCCAAGTCGTCCACTCACTTATCTTTTTATCAATAGTAGCTTTATCATCTTCATCTGATATTTGTGGTCCTTTAGGATTTCGTAATTTTAAAATTTTGGTCAAATACTCAAGAAAATTTACATCACTTGTTGTTTTCAGCGCGTCGATTAAATTTTTAAAATTTTCATCGGTTGGCTTATAACGCATTACATTTGAAATTTCTTTGCGAACTTCAACATTATCACCATTAGATAGTAATACGTCGTAGATGACGTATTTTACATCTGGGCTCCAGCTACTAGCTAATTCACGCAAGGCTTTGATGCGATTATCGGGCTTGGCTGTTGGATCACCTAAAATTTTTAGAGACTTAGCATAAGGGCTAAGCCAAATTTCTGCTCTCATTTCGTCGTAAAAACCGAATCGGCCAGAGGCAGAAAGCCATGGCATGCCAGGAAATTGCACCGCCCAAGTTTTATCACCTGTTTTAAAAAAAGTAAATTTACGGCTACCTTGTCTCAGTTCAAAACTGGCAGAGTCTTTTGCGGCATTTGGGTGCATACGAAAATCTATGGGAAATTCTTTAACTGAATTAATAAATTTCTCAAAAAATTCCCAATTAGTGAAGAATTTTGCATCTTTGTTACGCCAGCCACGGGGCGTTTTGATAAACTCAGTGACAAGAAGGTCGTCTTGCCAAATTGAAAAAGAATCACCCAAGCCAATAGTTACATTTTTTTTATCTTCGAACCAGTTGCGATGTATGGGTAGTTGATATAACCCACGTCCTGTAACATTGCCGCAATGTATGCCATCAGATATAATTTTTTTTTCGAAGTAAATTTTGCGTTTTTCTTCTTTATCGTCGTGACGACGTGTAATTGTTAGATCGGCTCTACCGATATCTGAATCGCATAAATCTTCAAATTGCGTGTCAAAAAGAGGCTTGACGTAGACAAGAGGCTCTATACTAACGGATCGCCCGTCATAAGTTGCGCCGGTATCAGTGGCGTCAACAACGAATTTATCTAGTCTTGAGGTAAAGGTGAACTCTGTTGCATGTGCATAGGGCGAAAAATATATAGAAAAACAGAACGAAAAATATAAAAAACTAGCCAACGAAGTAAATAATCTCATGCAATTACTATTCTACATTACTAGTGTATGATGGCATTAATTATTAATAGGCTCGACCAAAGAATAGTTTGGCTCATTTAATTGAATACCTATTTGGTCTCGAATAGAGTTAATAGACGATAACATCAAAAGGGGGCGTCATGAACAGCGTCTTTGGTTTTTTGCAGAATTATCCAGCTTGTATTATTGCAATCAGTGTAGCTGTATTGGCCATTTTCGTTGGATTCGTCGGGAGTCCTTTTTTCGTTTGGGTTATTTGCGCAATTGGCCTTCTTATAGGCATTAATGCGCCGATTTGGTTTATTGCGGTGGCTGCGGGTATATTGAGCGTTTTTATTTTTACGCCAATTCGACGTGTATTAGTGACGAAGTTTTTGATGAAGATCACCAAAAATATAATGCCAAAAATTTCTGAAACTGAACGCACGGCCTTAGAGGCCGGAGTGGTTTGGGCAGAGGCAGAGTTATTTTCAGGTAAGCCAAATTTTGCAAGACTCATGAAAGAGCCGTACCCTCAGCTCTCTAAAGAAGAGCGCGCGTTTATAGATGGACCAGTTGAAGAACTATGTCAGATGATTGATGAGTGGAAAATATGGAAGACACGCCAACTGCCAGACCCAGTTTTTAATTTTTTAAAGACGCGCGGTTTTTTTGGAATGATAATACCTAAAGAATATGGTGGGCACGGCTTTAGTGCTATGTGCCACTCAGAAGTTATTTTAAAACTTGCTACTAGGTCGATAACCACATCAGTAACAGCAATGGTGCCGAACTCTCTAGGGCCAGCTGAACTACTTATTCATTACGGTACAGATGCGCAGAAAAAACGCTGGTTACCTAGTCTTGCCAAGGGGGATGATATCCCATGTTTTGGCTTAACCGAGCCACAAGCTGGTAGTGACGCAGGCAGCATTACTTCTGAAGGTGTGCTTTTCAAAGACGAAAACGGAAAAATTAATATTCGTTTGAATTGGCGAAAACGTTGGATAACGCTTGCGTCTATCTCGACAGTTATAGGCCTTGCATTTCGTTTGCGTGATCCAGAAAACCTTTTAGGGCACGGTGAAAATCTTGGTATTACATGTGCATTGGTGCCGGCAAATTTGCCAGGAGTTATCTTGGGTCGCCGTCACGATCCACTAGGCGTGCCATTTTACAATTGTCCTACTGAAGGCAAAAATGTGGTGGTAAATGCCGAAGATGCGATCATCGGCGGTATGGCGGGAGCTGGTCACGGTTGGAAAATGCTTATGGAAAGTCTAGCGGCAGGTAGGGGT
>MEPT01000035.1:17363-19969 GCA_001769925.1 Bdellovibrionales bacterium RBG_16_40_8 | reverse complement strand
AAGTACCGGTGGAGTGAAATTGATGATGCGAGTCGCTTCAGCGCATGCGACAATTCGTAAGCAGTTTGGCGTTTCTATCGGAAAGTTTGAAGGAGTTGAAGAGCCGCTCGCCCGAATAGGAGGGGCAACATACTATCTCGAAGCTATGCGTCGTTATACTTTGAGCGCGCTTGATCAGGGAATAAAGCCCCCGGTAGTAACGGCAATTGCTAAATACTACGCTACTGAAACAAATCGCCGCTGTATAAACGATTGCATGGATATTCTTGGCGGGGCCGCAATTTCGATGGGGCCACGTAATACTTTAGCTATAGCATACATTGCTACTCCAATTGGTATCACCGTAGAAGGTGCTAATATTCTAACCCGCACCCTAATGATTTTTGGTCAAGGTGCTTTACGTGCTCACCCATATGCTTTCAAAGAAGTAAACGCTATAGAAAAAAATGACCTTAAAGAGTTTGATGCTGCATTTTGGGGCCATATCGGCCACGTGGTGCGAAACTTTTGTCGTTCTATTGTTCTTAGTTTTTCAAGGGGATACCTTGGTAGTCGCGGAACAGGCGGTGAAGTTAGTCGTTATTTTCAAAAATTGGCTTGGGCTTCAGCAAGTTTTGCTATTTTAGCAGATTTAAGCATGTTGTTACTTGGCGGATCGCTTAAAGTTAGGGAGCGTCTTACAGGCAGATTTGCGGATATTATTTCATGGATGTATATAGGCACAGCGGTGCTTCATCGCTATGAAGCCGAAGGGCGCCGCAAAGAAGATCTGCCTTTTGTTCATTACGGAATGCGTACTGCTCTTGCTGAAATACAAAAGGCTTTTGATGGGCTGCTAATCAATTTTAATGTTCCGATTTTTGGAATTTTATTTCGCGAGCCAATTCACTGGTGGTCTTCACTAAATAGATTAAGTGAGGGGCCTTCTGATGTTCTTGGGCATGAAATCTGTGAACTTATCATGACTGATTCTGAGCAAAGAGAGCGTCTGAGTGAGTCTGTTTATATCCCTAAAGATATTCATGACTCGAACGGGCGGCTTGAGAACGCTTTTCGCATAATCAAGCGCTCTGAAGACATAGAAAGAAAAATTCGTCATGCTATCGCTACAAAGAAAATGGATAAAGTTAAAGGGGAGAAACGATTTGAGGTGGCTTTACAACTAGGCATAATTACCGCTGAAGAGAAAGCAAATCTTATAAAAGCTGAAGAGGTAAGATGGGATGCTATTCAGGTAGATGATTTCTCTGAACAAGAGTTTCACGGCAAAGGAGAAGATTTGGCCCCAAGGCCAACATTTGATCAAGTTTATGGTAAATAGTATTGAAAATAGTGCAGAGATTAAGCTCACACTCAAAGGTTTGATGAGAGAAGTTCCGCTTCTATCTGGATTTCCAGAGGAGCTTATTCAAGGCCTAGAGAATGCAGCAAGTATAATAAAATTTAACTCAAAGCAGACGATTCTTAAACAAGGGGATATAAATAATAATTTGTATTTTCTGCTAATAGGTACTGTTGATGTATACGTAGACAGCGGTCTTGTGGCTACACTAAAGAATAAGGGTGATTTACTCGGTGAGATGAGTGTGATCTTATCAATACCATGTTCTGCCACAACTATCGCGCAGACCCCAACAGAACTAATTTGCATTGATGTTGAAAAGTTTAAAAAAATTTTAGGAGAGAATAACACTAAATTTGATCATATTCTTTATAAAATATATTCTCATGTATTAGTTGATAAAATAAATCAGACTAATCAGCGCGCCAATAAAGTTGAGATTATGTTGCAGGCACTTGATCGCGCTAAGAGCGAACTGCTAGAAATTAATGCGCAAATTGAGCGTCGGGTGATTGAACGCACTCAATTGATTCAAACAGGATTGCAAGAGTTGTTGCACGGTCATCTATACACATTAAAAGATTCACTTCGAGGAACGGTTGATAAAGTTGGTAGTCAAGTGCGCCCGATGATTGAAAAAAACTTACTTATTCTTGGTGAAGTAACGAATTTTCTTGAGCCAATTGTTAAGCGGTTTAATCTAGAAATTTCACTTAAAAATAAACGTGTTCTTATTACACTTTCTGATAGAAAACTTCAGACACTTTCGCGTTTGGCCTTAGGCGGCACGGGTATTTTGATTGATATTATTACAAATCTTGAAGAAGCCAAAAAAAATATTCAAGAAAATTTACCCGATGTAGTTTTAATAGATGGCTCCACACTTGAACTTATAGAAATGCCCATGCTAAATCAAAAAAAGACTAAATTTTTATTTATTGGCGCAAATGAGATTCGTGATAATTTACAGAAATTTTTGCATATAAAATATTTGCCGCATATTGTGTGTATTCGTGAGGAGAACAGGTCTGAGAGTATTCGTAGCATTATGACGTCTGTTATAAAATTATGTGGGTCGAATATTTTTGGTCTAGAAAAATACCTAAATCTTGGAGCAGCCATACAAGAAATTAAAATCCGCAGCAGTGAAGATCGCGATATTTTAAATGAAAGAGTACAAGAATACTTTGCCAAATTAGGCGCACGAAGTTCAATTATTGATAACGTAAAGGTGGTCGTTGAAGAGCTTCTTATGAACGCCATC
>MEPT01000035.1:15224-17299 GCA_001769925.1 Bdellovibrionales bacterium RBG_16_40_8 | reverse complement strand
GAAGCCTAGTGAACAGGGGGTATTGCGTTATGCTGCAGATGGAACGTGGCTTGTGGTCTCAGTTCAAGACCCTTTTGGCGGTCTTACGGCAAAAACTATTATGAATTATTTAGATAGCTGTTATGGCGGTCGCGAGGGTTGTATGCAAGCGCAAAAAGGCGGCGCCGGACGTGGGCTTCACCAGATTGTAGAGAGTTCAACTTTTGTGGTTTTTAATATCCAACCCAAAAAACAGACCGAAGTTATTGCTTTTTTTGATATGATCCCGCAAGAAAAGAGTAACCAGGCTAACCCCACATTTCATTATTTTGAGCAAAATTAATTCAAAGTTGCGTACATGCCATTTCGGTGCTACAAAGGCTTAGCTTTTTCTAATATTACCGGAGTTTGTTTATGAAAAAAGATTTACACCCAGAATTTAAACCTGTAGTTTTTAAAGATATATCTTGTGATTACGCGTACTTAACTAAATCTACCATGCGTTCTAAAGATACCATTAAGTGGGAAGATGGTAACGAATATCCATTAATCAAGTTTGAAGTCTCTAGCGAGTCGCACCCATTTTACACTGGCAAGCACCGTATCGTCGATGCTGAAGGCCGTGCTGAAAAATTCAAGAAGAAGTACGCAAGAAAGTAGTATTTAAACTATTTAATTAAATAGTTTAAATACGCAATTACCCCTTCTTACCTAGGTTTTACTCTAAGCCTAGTTATCGATACAGCAATAGCTACGCCAAAAAATGGGCTCATCGTCCGGTTTCAAGACGACGAATGCGATCTTCTAACTGTGGATGGGTAGCAAATAGTGCGATAAATTTATTTTTTCGCGGACGGCCAGAAATTTTAAATGTGGCAATAGCCTCATTTTTTCGTTGATCATCTGTATCGAGTGGGCCTTGGTTGTAAGCCTTTTGCAAAGCGCGAAGGGCAGAGATCATTTTGTCGCGCCCTGCGTATTTAGCCCCACCAGCATCAGCACGATATTCGCGCCAGCGCGAAAAATAATTTACTGCTATCATGCCGAACAAACTAAAAAGAATTTCAAGTGCCATCACGAGTCCAAAATATAAAAATGGGTTTGGGCGACTGTCGTTTGACGAGCGTCCTTGATTGACAATTATGTGCGCAATAATACGTGCGGCGAATATTACAATTGAATTGATAACCCCTTGAATAAGGGTCATGGTAACCATATCTCCGTTTGCAATATGGGTTATCTCGTGAGCAATAACCCCTTCAGTGGCGTCGGTATTCATAGTTCGTAGTAGCCCAGTTGAAACAGCTACTAACGAATTATTTTTTGAAGGGCCAGTAGCAAAAGCATTAACCTCGGGGCTATTATAAATGCCAACTTCTGGCATATTTTTGAGTTTAGCTGCGCGAGAAAATTCGTATATCTTTTGCACTAAATGGCGAAGTGCTGGATCAGTAGTTTTTGGGTCAACAATCTGCACGCCCATCATGGTCTTAGCCATAAATTTTGATAGAAGAAGTGAGGTAAACGCTCCGCCAAAACCTAAGGTGATGCTAATTAACAAAAGAGACTGATAGTACTGGTTAGGATTTATTCCTAAAAATGCACAAATCAAATTAAGCGCAAGGCTTAACGATATTAAAATTAAAATATTAACAGTAACAAAAATCATCATTCTTTTTGTCATAGTCCACATACGAGGCTCCTTAGAGTTTAAAAAACGACTTGTTTAATATGTAATATAGCCAAGAAGTAATATAACGTAGTTATCATGGTTTATTGAAGGTGAATTTGAGCTCGCCATCTTGCACCGTAATTTCAATTTTGCCGCCTTTAGTAAGTTCGCCAAACAATATGTCATCAACAAGCGGTTTTTTTAAATGCTCATCGACAGTACGCGCAAAGGGCCTTGCGCCATATTGCGGCTGGTGACCTTTAGTGTAAAGCCACTTTATGGCCTCATCAGAAACGTTCATCTCAATTTTCTTTTTCTTAAGCTGGTCACTAAGTTCACCGACAAATTTTCGCACCACGCGAAGTAATATATCTTCGCTAAGTGGAGTAAATTCTACGATAGCATCTAGCCTATTTATAAACTC
>MEPT01000035.1:13551-15216 GCA_001769925.1 Bdellovibrionales bacterium RBG_16_40_8 | reverse complement strand
AAGTATTTTTTATCGCATCAAGAGAAATAGTTGATCGCCGTTCTTCATGAATACCCACACGCCCTTTAGCGGCCTCAAATGCTCCAGCATTACTGGTCATAATTAAAATAGCGTTGGTGAAATCTGCTACTCGCCCATTGTTGTCGGTGAGTTTACCATTATCCATAACTTGAAGTAGTATATTGATAAGATCAGGATGAGCTTTTTCAACTTCATCCATCAATACAACTGCATGTGGATGTTTGTTCATTGACTCTGTTAGTTGACCGCCTTCTTCATAACCCACATAGCCTGGAGGAGCGCCCACTAGGCGCGATACTGCGTGTTTCTCCATATATTCGCTCATATCAAAACGAATAAATTCAATACCAAGTTGTTTAGCTAATTGTCGAGCAAGTTCTGTTTTACCGACCCCAGTAGGGCCAGCAAATAAAAATGAGCCTATGGGTTTATTCTCACGTCCTAGTCCAGTACGTGACATTTTAATGGCCGTAGTTAATTTTACTATAGCAGGATCTTGACCAAATATAACTGCCTTTAAATCTTCGTTTAAGCTTTTGATTTTGGTTTTATCAGACGCTGAAACGGTAGCAGTGGGCACCTGTGCCATGCTTGAGACCACTTTTTCAACATTTTTTACAGTTACAGTTTGACGATCGTTAGATAATGATTCGATGCGCACGCGAGCACCTACTTCATCCATTACGTCTATGGCCTTATCTGGCAAGAGTCGCCCTTGAATATATTTGGCGGCAAGCTCTGCGGCTGCGCGTAGTACTGCCTTAGAGTAGCTAACATTATGATGATCTTCGTATTTAGTTTTTAATCCTTCAAGAATTTTAATCGTGTCTTCAACACTAGGCTCTTGCACATCAATTCTTTGAAAGCGTCTGGCTAAGGCACGGTCTTTTTCAAAGCTGTTGCGATACTCTTTGTGTGTTGTTGAGCCGATGCAGCTTATGGTGCCGTCGGCAAGAGCTGGTTTTAGTAAGTTTGAGGCATCCATGGTGCTACCGGTAGTGCCGCCAGCACCAACAACAGTGTGAATTTCATCTATAAATAAAATAGCTTTTTTATGTTTTTTAAGTTCAGTCATAACGGCTTTTAACCGCTCTTCAAAGTCACCACGGTATTTGGTACCCGCAATTAGTGCCCCCATATCAAGCGAGAAAATTTCAGCTTCATGCAAATTTTTTGGGACCTTTTGATCGACAATACGACGGGCTAGCCCATCAGCGATAGCAGTTTTACCTACTCCGGCCTCACCTATCAGAAGTGGATTATTCTTAGTTCTGCGGGCTAAGACTTGCACTGTTCGCTCAATTACATCTTCACGACCTACAAGCGGGTCGGTTTTTCCTGCTTTAACTTTCTCATTGAGATTAACTGTAAAAGCCTGCAGTGCTGTTTGTTGCCCGCCATTAGGAGCACCTGCCGGAGCACCTACGCCAGGTTGTGCACCAGGAGTATTTTGCGTTAAAGGAAGAACTCCTACACGCCCGGCGCCATGAGATATATAATTTATTACATCAAACTGTGTAATCCCGGCTTTTTCTAAATAATACACAGCATGAGATTGGCGCTCATTAAACATGGCAACGAGAACTGAACCGGTTGCAACTTCGTTACGTCCTGCACTTTGTGTTTGTACAGCCGCCCGTTGTA
>MEPT01000035.1:0-13543 GCA_001769925.1 Bdellovibrionales bacterium RBG_16_40_8 | reverse complement strand
TGAAAGGCAATCGTGAGTTCTGGCTTCCAAGTAGGGAGCTTTTGGATGATAACATCCTCAACTTTAGTGGCATGTTGATTTAAGTAGAGCTCAAGGTCTTGACGAAGCTGAGAAATATTGGCCCCACAAGAATTTAAAATATCAGACGCATCACTGTTACTTAAAAGCGCAAGTAGCACGTGCTCAAGGCTCACAAACTCATGGTGCTCGTGTGCTGCCATGCGCACAGCTTCATTCAGTGAGGTTTCAAGCAAAGGGTTTAACATCAAATCTCCTTAGGAGGTTTTCTCCATCGTACATTTGAGCGGGTGCTTGTTTTTACGCGAATACTCATTAACCACATACACCTTTGTCTCAGCGATTTCGTGACTATAAACACCAGCCACCCCCGAGCCCTGTTGATGCACTTGCATCATAATGCGGTTTGCTTCCTCCATATTTTTCAAAAAAAACTTCTGCAAGATATGAACCACGAAATCCATCGGTGTATAATCATCATTTAAAAGCACAACCTTATAAAAAAACGGCTCCGCTAATTTCTGCTCAGGCTTCACGAGCGTTTTCGCACCCGCTCCTGGTTTATCTTCCCCGTCAGATTCCAAACTCAATCTCCAATGACAAACGTGAATTCATAATCGCTTTAGTCAAGGTTCATACTTATAACATCACAGGATATTATGTTATTTTAACATTCATTTACCATTTTTTTGCAAATTCATCATATGCCTTGCGTTAGGACCATACTTTAATATTGGGACAGAAAATAATATTGCGAGATAATTTGGCTCATTTACTTGGCCTGTAGGCGAACGAATTTAATAGCAGTAGGCACGGTCGTTGCAGAACTTAAGTCATGACAATAAAAATGAGGGAAGCGTATGAGAAAAAAAGGTAAAATTGCTCTGGCAGTTGACGCTAACAACATGAATTCGTCTGCTTTGCGCAAGACGAGTACGTTAGCGCAGAATATTGCTAGACAGATGAATAGTCAGGCTGAGCCTGTGTATGCATTAAGACCGACTGAGTTTTATGTTCCAACAGAACTCGCCCCGGTACCAGTATTTGTGCCGATGGACGAATTGAAAGCCGAAGCCGTTGCAAAGTTTAAGAAATTGGCGAAAAAAACAAAATTAGATATGCCGACTTTGAAGGTAGTTCCTTGCCGAGGGCCTTCAATAACAGCAGAAATTGAAAGTCTAAATAGATATTTAAAGCGTAATAAATATCAAATGGTGATTGTTTCTTCTCGTGGCAAAAAGGGCTTTCAACGGTTTTTTATGGGTAGCTTTACCGACGCTGCACTGCACACTTTAGAAGTCCCGATGCTTATTGTTAATCCCAAGCAGCAACTTAGTTCTAGTGAGATAAAAAATATAATGTATGCAACTGACGGCAGCGATGAGTCATTTTATGCTTTTCTAAAGTTAGTGGTGCTAGCTGCACGTTTAAAATGCTCAATAACGCTTCTTACAATTTTACCGACGCCGACTAGATGGGCCAGACCATATGTTAGATTTAACTCTGTCCGTTATACAAAAATGGTACTTAAAAAATTCTCTACTTGGATATTAAAGGCAAAGAAAAAAGGTGTTATAGCATATGTAGAGGTAGTTAGAAGCGAAGAAAATGTAGTGCAAGCGATTGTAGGTGTCGCACATAAAAAAACGGATATTATCGCACTTTCAGCTCGTAGCACAGCGGCACCACTTGCAACTATTATGGGCGTTTCACATAAACTTGTTTATTTGGCAAAGGAGCCGGTTTTAATTCTTAAATCTTAGAAAATATGGGGGCGGGTTATGGAACGTTTATTTATTAATCTACTTTTGATGTTGGCAATTACTGGGTCAGTTGCAGTAAGCCATGCTAGTACAACGTTTCTGTCTAGGTTTAAAAATAATATTAGAGTGGCTATTGATGAAACTCCAGAAAAGCTCAATGCTTCGGTTGACTATAGTAGAATAGAAGAGAAAACAAATGCCTGTAGTCGTAGTGGGTCGCGCCTTGCTATTATGAGCGCGGCAACGTTTCATTTGCACACTTTGCCGCGTTTGCCGCTTCGTTCATTTGAGGCGTCTAGTGACTCAGCCGCCTCTTTTCTCGAAAACAGAAGCGTTATTGATAAAATAGATAATATAGATGAAAAGATGAGATCAGGCGAAGTTTCGGTGCAACCTTGGTCAGGAGATTACTGGCCTATTCGCTCCGGGGGCATTGCGCGAAGATATTTAGATTCAAATTTTCCAGATTTGACTACGCGCGACAGTTGGCTTGATGCATTTAATTACTTTCAAGCTAATGCTCCAGACAAAACAGAAGATAAATTCTTGGCGCCATCTGAAAAATATGACTTGCTGGTTGATGACAAAAATTTTTCTTTAACGAAAGCAAATTGGGCCGAGGGTAAACAGTATAATGATCGTTACGGTGAAGTTGAAAAATGGATGGGCTATTGTCACGGTTGGGCGCCCGCCTCATTTATGGAGCCTCGTCCAACTCATAAAATTACGGTTAAGAGCCACGCCGCAGATTCGGACAAAGAGATCGAGTTTTTACCAGATGACGTAAAGGCGCTTGCGTCACTTAAATGGGCAAATGGGATCAATGTCACCGAAGACTATTTAACCGGGGCTACTCGTTTTCTTGGTAATCGTTGTGATGATAAAGAACCAAAAAAAGATCAAGAAACTGGGCGCATAATAGAGCCCGGGTGTTTTGATTTGAACCCTGGCACTTGGCATATTGTAGTTACTAATCAAATCGCGCGCGCCAATAGACCATTAATTATTGACGCTTCATTTGACTACGAGGTTTGGAACCAACCAGTTACTGGTTATTCATTTAGTTATTTTAATCCAAAAACACTAAAGCCTACCGAAGATTTGGCTGAAGCGACTATTGACATAAATGATACTGAATTTGTCGACAAGTTTAAGAAATTTCGTAACAACCCCAATGCTGTGCAACTTGTTGGTGTAAAAATGTATGTTGAATATGTGGTTGAAACTTCACCGCGAAATCGTGCTGAAGATTCACCTGCACGCGATAGTCATCAAACGGCGGTTTATCATTACGATCTTGAGCTTGATAGTAGAGGACGAATTATTGGCGGTGAGTGGTATCAAAACAAACATCCTGATTTTATCTGGATGCCTCTGAAAAATTCAATTTCGATCAACCATGAAGATACGTATGTCAAAAATGATAAAGATATAGTGCGTGTTGCTCCATACGCTTCACGCGCGATGATACCACTTCGCCGTGTGATCGATAATATTTTAGCTAACTTTAGGTAGGCTAGTCTGATATATAATTATTTTCGGTTAGTACCTTGAAACCATCGTCTTTGAGCTTTTTGTACATGCCAGTAGATGGGTCAAACCAGGCAGTTGGATATGAAGTTGAAAACCCGCAATTAGAGCTGGGCTGCGAACTAGCAGTCAAAACTCTTCGCCATAATACAGATAGGGCAATTTGCGTGCGCGGACCTTGATAATATTCTATTTTTATCGGCAACCTTGTTTCTTTTGTCATGCTAATTTCGCCACCGATAGCGGTGCAACCAACTTGGTTAGAGTGTACCCCGTCATTATTTATTATTTTTTTATAAATTCCAGTATTATAGGCGTCTGTAAAAAAATTAGACCCATCGTCAGAAACTAAAATTAGCTGGTAGAAGCCCTCTTGATCATTATCGCCAAGTTTAAGATAAGAAGTCATCTCAAGCGCAAACCATTCGTCTAGTTTTGTCCCAGAGTCATCGGTTAGACTAGATTATTGTATATTATATTGGTAAGCCCCGTGCAAGGATGCTCTTGTTCAGACGGCCCTTTTATAAAACACTTGGCTGTCTGAATGCCTGAGCCAAGATCATCAATTGTAAAATTAAATGTTGCAGATTTTTTCTCGTCATCTGTAGTCACATTACCATTACGGGTGGCCGACATGTGTGCGATATATTTGGTATTATTTTTTAATGTGCAATCGGCTAGGGCTCCTGTAATTAGGTCTTTTGCAAAGGTAGATTTGCTACAAATAATATTCGTTGCAGCTGCATCAAGAATTATAGCGCTACTGTCTCAAAATATTACACAAATAAGTTAGTGCGTAGAGGTTTGTGCCAATCGCTCAAGAAGGTCTTTTCTGGTAATTGGTTTACTTAAGTGATCGCTAAAGCCACTTACTAAACACTGATCACGAACATCTTTAAAGGCGTGCGCAGTTAATGCAAGTATTGGTTTTTTAAAACCGTTTTCGCGTAGTGTGGCAGTTGCCTTATAGCCATCCATGACTGGCATTTGTAAATCCATAAGAATTACGTCGTAGTCTTTTTCGCTTGCTTTGTCGCAAGCCACCTGGCCATTTTCAGCACTATCAACTGTTGCCCCGGCAATTCTTAAGTATTGAGCTATTAGCAGTTGATTGTCTGGCGAATCATCAGCCACCAAGACATTTAATCCATCTAAACGAATTTTTTTATAGTCAACATTTACTTGTGTTTCTTTTTTTATAAAACTTTGTTCAAGTGGCAGTTCAATCGTACCAGGATCAATCGAAACGGTAAAGGTACTGCCTTTACCGTAGGTGCTATTTGTCAGTTCTACATCGCCACCAAGTGCGTGAGCCAAGTGCCGTGATAGAATAAGACCTAATCCGGTACCGCCAAATTTACGCGTAATAGAGGTATCAGCCTGAGAAAATTGGTTAAATAGATTATTTTTTTGTTCATCTTTAATTCCGCGCCCAGTATCAGTTATGGCAAATTGCAGTTGAGGTCGTCCATTTTTCATATTGAGTAATTTTATTTTTATATCAACCAATCCGCTATCGGTAAATTTAATGGCATTACCGACGATATTATAAAGAATTTGGCGAAGGCGAAGCGGGTCAGTATATAAGCAAGCTGGGGTGGGCCCATCTGCTGATATATTAAAATTTAAACCTTTTTCTTCTGCTTTTAGTTTAAGCAGTGAAGTAAGATCAACGACAAGCTCACTAAGAGAAATTCTTGATTTTTCGACTTGAAATTTACCCGACTCAATTTTAGACAGATCTAAAATATCGTTTACAATGTTGGTTAGAAGCTCTCCATTTTTTTTAAGTATTCTATACCATTCTCTACGCTTCTCTAAAGTAGGTGAGTCATTTAACATCAAATCAGCAAATCCGAGAATAGCCCCTAAGGGTGTACGAATCTCATGAGACATGTTAGCAAGAAATGCGCCCTTAGCCTCGCTTGCAGCGCGAGCATTGATCTCAGCCTGTTTATATAAGGTGACGTCTGATATTAGTGTCACAGCACCTTGTATTTTATTATCAGAATCATAATTAGGTATCATATTGACTTTAACGCTTCGAGGCTTATCGAGGTGATTTGCGTTGAATTCTATCATCATAGGTTGGCCAGAAAGCACTTGATTAACATTTTTTTCAATAAAGTTGGTGTAAACTTCTTTGCCGACTAGTTCTTCTATGGTGTGACCAATTATTTCACCTTGTGTCTTATTATGCCATTCACAAAAGGTGCTATTACAAAAAATATAGCGCAGACTTTTATCATAGCAGGCTATAGCAACGGGTAATGAGTTTGTTATAAGCGTAAGCTGAGCGCTTTTACTAGCTAGTTCTTCACTTCGTGTAGCAAGTTGTTTTGTTCGCTGATTAATCATGTGTTCGAGATTTTCTTTTGCTCCCTTAACCTTGTGGCGCGCACTCATTAGTTCGGCGGTAACTATTGCTATCAGCATACCTTCTACCCAGAAAAGCCCTAGTTGGTATAATTTTATCCCTTCGACATTAAGATTTTGAATAGGCTCAATAAAAAAATAAATTGAAAGAAGACCGGTCAATAACGAGGCAAAAATACCTGGTCCTAGTCCGCATATAAGAGCGCTTACAAAAATTGCCAAAATATAAAGTGTGTACGGACTCACCTCACCAAAGGTTCTCAAAAAAAATAGTTTTAGCAAAGTGGCTAAAAAAATGATTAATAAGACCGTTAGATAGCGTCGCGTTTGATGAATTATTGCCATATTATAATTTCTAGCCCCCTGTATTAAGAGGTATTACATAGTGGCGAAATATTCAATTTTTTATAGTAAAAATAAAAAAACCAATCAAAAACAGTTAAATTAGTTAAGAAAAACATATAAATTAGTTAAGAAATCATAACAAATAATGAATTTCTATATTATTAAATAGAAGTATTCTTCATAATTATAAAGGACTGGGGTTACATGAAGACCGATACCGGGGGGGAATCATTTCTAAACTTAAAATAACCAATATTCTTAAGCCTTTTGAAAAATTTGTGCAGATTGAAGCGTCATCTGGACTTATTCTAATGTTTAGTGCACTGATCGCTTTATTTATAGCAAACAGTAATTTTGCAGAATTATATTTTTCACTACTTCACTATAATTTTTGGGGCCTTACTCTACATCAATGGGTCAACGATGGACTTATGACCATTTTCTTTTTTCTTATGGGTATGGAGATTAAAAGAGAATTACTTGTCGGTGAGTTAAGTAGCCCACAGAAAGCGGCTTTACCCATAGTTGCAGCCATGGGGGGAATGGTTGTGCCCGCAGCTATATATTATTTTTTTAATTCAAATGATGTCAGTAATTTGCATGGTTGGGGCATACCGATGGCAACTGATATCGCATTTGCTCTTGGAGTTTTGAGCTTGTTTGGCAAAAGAGTGCCAGTGTCTTTAAAAGTATTTCTTCTGGCACTGGCTATTGTCGACGATCTTGGCGCAGTATTAGTAATTGCATTTTTTTATACAGAAAAAATAAGTGGCCAGTATCTGGGGCTTGGTGCATTAGTTTTTGGATTAATTAATTTATCTCGCATTGCTGGTGTGAGATCTTATTTTGTTTATGTTGTTTTAGGCAGCGTCATTTGGGTAGCGTTTATGTTTTCAGGGGTTCACGCAACTATTGCAGGAGTGATTCTTGGGTTTATGACGCCGCTCAAATTTCCAGTAAAAAAGAAATCAGACGCCAGGTATTCGCCTCTAGAATATTTAGTGCATCTTCTCCATCCGTGGGTGAGTTTTGGGATAATGCCACTTTTTGCATTAGCAAATACCGGCATTGATCTTAGAGGCATTGAATTTACTAAAATTATATTTAACCCAATACATCAAGGGGTAGCGCTTGGGCTTATTTTTGGTAAGTCGATAGGTATAATGGCGACTTGCTTTATCGCTGAACGTTTGAAAATCGCTATATTGCCAGAAAAGTTAAAATTACGTAATTTTCTTGGGATTTCATTTTTAGCCGGGATTGGCTTTACTATGTCGCTGTTTATTTCAGAATTGGCGTTGAAGCCTGATCAAGAATTATATTCAAAGACTGGTATTTTATTAGGTTCGCTGTGCTCGGCAATTATCGGCGCCATACTTATTTATATAACAGCGCCAAAAATGTATATTAAGGACCAATGATAATTAAAATCTATAAAAGTAATATCCATAAGGCCCGTAATTATAATAAAAATATGGAGTGTAGTTATACGCGTATCCGCCATAAAAATAAGTTGGATAATAAACCTGTGACACGTACAACCACTGTTTCTGGCAGTCTGTCAGGTAGTAATACATCAGCACTTGTAAAAGCACTTAAAAAACTTATGAGTAAAACTGTTAATAGGTGTTTCATGACTATTCCTCCATGTTTTATTAGCTATGATCGGTATCTGCCTAAGGCGAGAATTCGTCAAATTAAGATTTATTGATTTTTATGACAAATTTTTTACATTTGTGTACATTAAGCTAATGTGCAGCAGCAAATATTTTATCAGTAGCAACACATACATGATCAATAGACGAACTTTAATTGTATTAATCGTATTATTTTTTACAGTTCATGCCAAAGCCATTTCACTGCACCCTGAATTTACCTCATTAAATGAGCAAGAGGCTAAGTCATTTGATGACCCCTCTCTTGTTGACGGAGAATATGAATCTGATTTTCTGACATATGCCCCTTCACTTAGCCAAGTGTCTCTTTATTACTCATCGCCCAGAGCTTTTATTGGTTCGGTGGGCAGCCTTGGTGCTAAACAGTTTTTTATTAATGAGGCATTTCACGCTAAGTTTTCACTGTACACGCAAGTTGATTTTTCTATTACGCATTTTCATAAAGCTGATTTTGAGGATGAGTTTTCTGGCACAATTTTAGAGTTTATTTTTTGGGACGTTAATCATAAAAATGCTTTTAGCGTATTTGGCGAGCCAGAATTTCAAAAACGTAGTGATGATTTAGGTATTTCGTATATTAGGCAAATTGATTTGCAGAAATATTTGTCTGTTTACATATTTTACCCAGAAATGTCGCGCAATGATCGAAATATCGATACCGACCGTTTTCGCAAACGGCCAGTTACGTTAGGAACACTATTTCGCGAAGTAGATAATATTAAGAAGTTTAGAGAAATTTCTTTACGCTACGAAGAGCCCACAGAGTGGGAATTTTCAGATATAAAACGTCTTTATAAATATGATCGTTTACAATTTATATTAACCTCAAGAAGTGCTGTTGAGTCTGGTTATCGTAATTTGCAATTTGAATTTGAACGTAAGCATGAGAAAGAAGAGCCGACAGCGCCGGCATCGACAATAATTGATACCGCCTTGATGCGTGAGCGATATCGCGCGCAGTGGAGTCGTGAGTTACAGAAAATTGAGGCGGGACTTATGTGGTCAAAACATATATGGCGTCGCAATGATGAGAGTCAGTCATTAGAATCGTGGCAGCCATTTTTTTGGACAAACATAATAGTGCGTGATAAAAATATTTATCGCTTTGGCTATAGTTTTGTTTCAGTAGATCACGACGGCAAGATTAGTACTGTAAAGAAGGTTGCTTCAAAGGTTGATCACAGATTTAATCTAGCTTGGCAATATGTACCAAGTGTATCCACAGTTTTAGAGGTTCTTCTTACATTTGATGGTGATAGGTTAGCTAGGTCAGATTTTTGGGAGGGTGGTAATGTGAAGCTCTCTAGTACATTTTAAGAGAGCTTCACCGGATTAGATAATAACTAGCATATTTTTGCCATCGTTTCGTACGAGAGTTCGTGATCATTAACTTTTGTTAAAAGCTCACGAGTTGAAACAATACCAACTAATTTTTTGTCTTTGTTGACTACCGGTATGCGTCGGTGTCTAGATGATTTCATTTTATCTGCCAGAACTTTTATGTCGTCAGTATCAAAGCAATAGTTAATACCCTTAGACATGCAATCTTGTACTTTTGTGATGTTTGGGTCTTTATCTTCGCCGACAACACGTAGAGTGATATCGCGATCGGTGATCATGCCAACCATCTTATCGTCGCGCTCTACTGGCAGTGAGCCATAGTCACCCATTTTCATCATTTTTGCAGCCTCTTTGGCAGATCTCATATAGTTGATTACATCTACCTTTTTGTTCATAATTTCTCGAACTTGCATAATAGCCTCCTTATAATAGTGTATTAATGACCATACGAATCCATCGTGTTTGCATATAGTTGCAGGAAATGGGTTGATTTAAATTTCATTTATATTAATTAAGTGCGTAATTTTCGTCGCAATTTAGGCGTTGTATGGCGCAGTCTATTTAAGACAGGGTGCAATTTATTTGCTATATAGCTTATATATATAATGATAATGGTCAATTGGAGGGATTAGGCTGTAAATTTTTATAAATTGTTAAGAATTTATGAAATAAACCTGCGCGAAGAGCTTATCCGTGGTATACTGCCGAGCAATTATTTTGTCGCACTTTGAGCTTTTGAGCATTTCGTTCAACCTCCATTGCGGCGCCCAGCCTCAGGAGGTCTTATGGGAAGAAAACTTTACGTTGGCAATTTAGCATTTTCAGTAACTTCAGATAGTCTGAACTCACTGTTTGCACAGTTTGGCACAGTTGAGTCTGCCAAAGTCATCACTGATCGTGATACCGGTCGTAGCAAAGGTTTTGCCTTTGTTGAAATGTCTACAGATGATGAAGCGGCCGCGTGCATACGCGAAGTCGCTGGTCGTGAATTAGAAGGGCGACAGCTAAATATTTCAGAAGCTAAACCACAAGAACCACGATCTGGTGGCGGCGGTTTTGGTCGCAGTGGCGGTGGCGGCGGTTTTAATCGCGGTGGCGGCCGTGGCGGACGCTACTAAATAATATTTTTTATTAAAATCATGCCCTCTTTTTTTATAAAAAGAAGAGGGCGATGGCGCTTGCGCCGAAAGTTTAGGTTATCATGTTACGTGAAGATAGGTGCAAGAATTTTAATCACAGCCGCACTAACGTAACGATACGTTTTTGCCCAGATTGCGGCGAAAAAATAAATTCTATGATGAATTCTCGGTGTGACGATATAAAACATGCTAGTCGTCGTAAAGACCGAAGTGCGTTTTGCTGCGATTGCGGCAAATTACTTAAAATAAAGCTTGGCGACAGATAGCTATCCTATCGATTCTATTAAGAGCTTTAAATGGTTTGTTAAATTTGCTCTTAACTTTCGTCATATATTTAACAATTTTAATAGCTAATTCTGGAGCATTTTCTCTATTTAAATAGGTGGCTGCATCATTTAATTGTGAGTTGGGAATATTTATTTCATCGCGGCGAAATGTCGCGGTATCAAATACGTCTATCCAGTGCTCAAGGTTTTGCAACTCTTCTTTAATGGCTGCAGAATTTGCGTAGAATTTCTTTAGGCGCATAAAAAATAAATCTTCTTTTATCGCACTTTCAATGCGATTTAGTTCAATTACAGTTTGTTCAAAAAAAGCTCGATCATTTTCATTTAAGTCTTGTTTTTTTCTACCCCAAAAAAGAGCCAATCTCGTCGCGATATCTTCATTAAATGGATAACCCCAACTTTCGAGATTTTGTAGAGTCATAATTTTTGGCAAATCATGGTAAGTTTTGGCATATTCAGTTATCAATGATTCATCTAAATTAGTAAAATCACTTTTAAACTGGCGATATGCTATAAGCATTTCATGATCTACGCGATTTCGATGTTCAATCATGCTTTGTTTGAAGTCAGTAGCAGAAATTGCGTGGGTTTGGGGCACATAAACCGTTAAATTTATTAAAAAAATAAAAAAATATGTGCGCATGGCAGAAATTCGCATACAAAAAATTACATTGCAAACTGTTTGCCAACTGCCAGATTGAATTAAAGCTGGTTTAAATGGCTAAACCCCGAATATTCTTCGTAAAAAATTCGTTTTTTTTTCGGTATATGGCGCATAACGCGCTTTTAAATCGAATAGGCCAGTTCTCCATACCACGCTTTTTTTATGGCTAAACGTTAGAAAAGTATTATAGCCATGGTAGGCACCCATGCCGCTATCGCCGACACCGCCAAATGGTAGATTTGGGTTTGAAAGATGAATGACAGTGTCATTGATGCAGCCACCGCCAAATGAGATGTCTTTTATAAATTGTTTTTTTATTTTTTTTGATTGAGTAAATAAATAAGCTGAAAGTGGTTTTGACTGGGCATTAATTGCAGCAAAGACTTCGTCTAAATTTTGAAAGGTAAACACTGGCAGTATTGGTCCGAAAATTTCTTCTTTCATAACTGGGTCAGACCAGCTAACGCCAGTAAGAATTGTCGGCTGAATATAAAGGTCATTTACGTCAGTTTTGCCACCATAATAAATTTTACCTTTATCTATGAGACTACAAATTCGCTGATGACTGCGAGCATTCACAATTCTAGCATAGCTATTACTGTGTTGCTCATTTTCACCAAACTGCTCATGAATGGTATTTTTTATTTTTTCTAAGAAATTTTGTGCAATTGACTCGTGTACATATAGATAATCAGGGGCAACGCAAGACTGTCCTGAATTATAGAATTTGCCCCAAACTAAGCGTCGCGCCGCAAGATCAAGATCGGCGTCTTTGCAAACTATTAGAGGGCTTTTACCTCCTAGTTCAAGTGTGACTGGTACAAGATTTTTTGCCGCTGCTTGCATAACAATTTTACCGATAGGAATGCTGCCAGTAAAAAATATGTGGTCAAATTTAAGCGCTAAAAGGCTTGTAGTTTCAGGTATAGCGCCTTCAATAGCAGCCACAGAGTTTTCAGCAAAATATTTAGCTATAAGTTCGCATATGAGGTGTGAAGTGCTAGGCGAAAGCTCAGAAGGTTTAATAATTGCGCAGTTGCCGGCAGCAAGTGCCCCTATCAAAGGTGATAAAGATAATTGCACAGGGTAGTTCCAAGGTGCGATTGTTAGAATGACGCCAAGGGGTTCATAATAAATTCGGCTATGAGATGGCCAAATATAAAACGGAGTGCAAACGCATTTTGGTTTCATCCAGCGGCATAATTTTTTCTTCGCAAGCTTAATATCATCAAGCACAAAGGCAATTTCACTAATTAAGGATTCATGTAATGGCTTTCGCAGATCTTTATACAATGCTTGGCAGAGGCTTTCTTTATTTTCTTTAACAAGGGATTCAAGGCGAGTTAGCATATCATAGCGCCAGGCGTATGATTTTGTTTGCCCAGATGAAAATAATAATTTTTGTTTTTGAAAAATTTCGTTAATTGAAGATTTTTTTTCCATTGATTAAAAAAAATAGCCCGCATTGGGTAATAAATCAAGCCAGTTACACTTCTTGTTAAGGTTCTTGTTAAAGTGCCTGTGCTGCAAGTGTGCGCGCGATGCGGTCAGCAAAGGCCATAATGGTTAACTGTGGGTTAACCCCTAGTGATGACGGAAAAATACTGCCATCAGCAACATAAATATTTTCTTTGCCGAATATCCTACCATTTGTGTCAATAACGCCATTATCAGGGGTAACTGCCATCCTGGCTGTGCCAAGCGGATGAAATGCGGCTATCTCGATACTTTTTGGTGAAATTTTTGTGCGGCGAAAACGCTCGACGTCTGCTAACGTTCGCATCTCCAAATTAGTGTCGCGCACCATTGGTATTACACGTTTGGCCCCTGATTTGAGAAATAATTCTGCCATAAGTGCCATGGCTTTTACGAGCTTTGCCGCATCATCATGAGATAAACTATATTTTGCAACTGTGCCCAAACCAGGCAGGTCTAGTATACGCCCATGCCCTTCGTCTTCTACCATCACGCCAAATGTGGCCATATGTGAATAATTCTTCATAAACTCATGAAGTTTTGCTCCCATAAAAGGC
The DNA here is from genome assembly GCA_001769925.1 of Bdellovibrionales bacterium RBG_16_40_8. Taxonomy (GTDB): domain Bacteria; phylum Bdellovibrionota; class Bdellovibrionia; order Bdellovibrionales; family UBA1609; genus RBG-16-40-8. The sequence continues at coordinate 371 of MEPT01000035.1, read as the reverse complement.
GTCATAAATGCAGCAAGATCAGGCGGCACAAACACACCCTCGAATAAAAGCCCTTCGTTTGAAAACTCTTCTGAGTGATAGGCCTGAGGTGTACCCACCCACCCATTAATTTTTTCACCAAACTCGGCATAGACTTTTGTAGCTGGATGTAGAGATAAATTGTGCCCCAGCCAGCGCGACCTACTTAATTTATTTTTTCGAATTAAAGACGGAGTGCCGAAAGCACCACCGGCAATTAACACAAAACGAGTTTTTATGCGTACCTGCTGACCAGTGCGTCTTTCGCGATGATCAACAACATCAGCTATAACCTCGGTAGCGCGATTTCCTTCAAGCACGATATGGGCCGCCTTACACTCTGTATAAACGCG
>MEPT01000034.1:16660-17519 GCA_001769925.1 Bdellovibrionales bacterium RBG_16_40_8 | reverse complement strand
AATTAAGCGAAAAAGAACTTTTAGATTGTCATGTGCTGGTAGATGGCAATCAGAAAATTAAAGGCTTAAATTGCCTACAGACCACTGTGATTCAAGGTGACAGTAAGGTTAAGTCAATTTCAGCAGCTTCAATTGTGGCCAAGGTGATGCGTGACCGAGAATTGCGACGACTCGATAAAATGTTTCCTCAATACGGGTATGCTAAACATAAAGGGTATGGCACCGCCGAGCACTGTAAAGCTATCAAAGAATTTGGCCCCACCGAACATCACAGATCAACCTTCGCCGGGGTTAAAGAATACGTGCGTATTTGAGTCAAGTAAATATGGCCGCAATCGTGGTATTCAATGTGAAAAAATTGTTTGTGAATATTTTTTAAAAACTGGACATGAGTTAGTGGCTACTAATTTAAAGCTTTTCTGTGCTGAGATTGATCTATTATTCAATTCTTCAGAAAATGAATTGATTATTGTAGAGGTAAAATCTGTACGTGAGGACTTAGCCTGGCGAAATCCGGTAGGTCAAAAACAAGCTATAAGGCTTCGTAAGGCTTTTGAACACATGCTTATAGCCTCTCCAAAGACTGTGCGGATGCATCTTGCTGCAGTGGATCAACTAGATGAAGTAATGGTTTTTAAAGATTTTTTGTCTGATTACATTTGATCTGAGTTTGTTGCGATCTAAGTGGGCTTATGGAAGACTGAACATATGACAAAATATCTTCGTTACAATCTTGCAGTGATATTAGGCCTATCTTTAGTTTTTTGTTCTACTTCTCACGCAAGTCCAGAAAGAGATTTTATAATGAGTTGTACCTACGGAGTATTGGCCGGCTCGCTGGTTGGTGCGGCTTCTCTTG
>MEPT01000034.1:10768-16591 GCA_001769925.1 Bdellovibrionales bacterium RBG_16_40_8 | reverse complement strand
GGGCTTGGTGTCTATACGGCGTACATCTTGCCAAAGCAGTTACAAAAAGAAGATGAAAAACTCTTAGATCAAGAAACTAGTAGTCAATCAGGTCACAGCAAATTACCTAACTATGTGATTTTTCCGTTTGTTAGCGAAGAAGGCGTGGGCGGGGTTAGCGCTATAGCCAGATTTTAGATACCGTTAAATTCGAAATTTAAACTAATCTTAAATACTGTATCTGCGCCAAGAGTTTTCTTATGCCCAAAACGAATAGACCAGCAATCTCCGGGTGGTTTAACAGATGCGACATACTCCCAATTTTCGAGCTGTGCTGTTTGTATTGAATAATTTGTCTTGCCAAGCAAATCAAGCCGTTTAGTTATAAAGCCAACTCCAGTACCTAACGTTTGCGTTCTTTGCCCAACGGTATCTGTTTGATCATCATTAACAATAGAGTTTTCAGAATAAGTTAATTCTAAATAATTTCTTCTATCGTTAATAAATTTTAAACGTGTGGTCCAATTGGCAATTTTTGCGTACGGATAGTAGTCTGCAGTGGTATGCGTTTCAAAATTTTTTAAACGAACATTGAGTAAGGAGTTAATAACAGACCAGGGGTGCGGGTTTTCTTGACGGGCTTGGTTTAAATCATAGCTTTGCGTTAAGCGATAAGTAAAAAATTTCTGATAAGAAGAAGCATTAGATGAATAATTTTTTCGGATAAGATAATTATTTAAGATAAATGTAGCAAGATCTTTATTAAAAAGACGATCATGATAATCAAATTGTATTCCAGACGGGCCTTCAAAGTCGCTATCATTTACCACCTCATTATGTCGAGAGTAGGGTTGATCAGAAAAATTACCGAAGAAAATATTATTTGGTCTATCGGCAACGGGTATGCGTGAATAAATTAATTCAGGTTCAATTTCGTGTTTTATGAGAGACGAATTTGGGTTATTAGTCCCATAAATGGCACTATATTTTGTTTTAAATGAGATGTCAGTTTGTAAATAGCGCAGCTCAGCGTTTTTGCTATAATCTACAATTGGCGTTACAGGTGAGACATTAAAACGATATTGAGTTTCATTATAAAAAACAGAAGGGTTTATATCGATAAAGTTACCAATGTGAAATGGATAGCTAAGTCGAGGTTTAAAAATTAGTCGCTGCCCGGTACGTATCAGATCGTGCTGGTTACCTGAGTAATCAAACTGTCCGTCATGAGCGGTTGTTGGTTTTCTACCGGCGCCAGCGTCATCATCATCATAACTAAAATTACGACGAGCAAAATTAGTATAGTTAAAATCAAATTTAAAGAAAACATTTGTGTTTAATAGTTCTCTTTCTGTAAGTGAGTACTGAAGTTCAGGAAAGCGATGTACAGCATCACTATTGTCAGCGTTAGTATATTCTTTTAAAAGATTGGTGTAATAATCTGCTTCTACGCTAAAATGCTGAGTGTTTGAATTTTTAGTTATAGACATTTTGTTTTCAAGCGCAGGATCACCATGGCCGCCAAGTTCATCTGAAAAATCTCTTGGGTAGCGAAGATCAGAAATTAAGTCGAAACTGGCGCGGTGAATGAAATTATCGGGTAATTCATAAAAATGTCTATATGATAAAAAACCACGTCGAAAAGATTCTTTATAGCCTGTTGGACCGCCTTCACTGGTGAAGGCTCGATCATTCAGAATAGCTGTGTTAATAGAGCCCTTGCTGTTTTCATTAAGAACGTATCTATATTCGGCTTTTTGCTTTAGCCCACGCTTTTCATAAGTTTTAAGTGAGTACGTGATATCTTGGCTTTGCGAAATTGCCCAAAAGTATGGAAGCGTAAAGGCGGTACCTCCTGTTGACGAATTTTCTAGAGAGGGCACTAGTAATCCAGACTGCCTTTTTGATTTTAGCGGTATAAGTAGCCATGGCAGAATAAGCACCGGAAAGTCTACAATTCGCATTACCGGGTATTTAATATACGCATAGCCGCCTACCTCGGCTTCAATCTCTTTGCCAGAAAAGCTCCAGCCAGGGGGACAAGTGGCGCAAGATGTGTATTTTGCGTTTGATGCTAAAAATTTGCTGGCAGAGTTTTTCTTAATAATGTCGCCTATAAAAACAACTTGGCCTGCCTGAACTAGCCCTTTGTGAATTTCACCTAATTTAGTTTTATAATTGTAAACTATTTTTTCGCCTTCGATATAGGTTTCGTCGTTTTCAAGAATCACATTGCCCTCGGCAGTAATTGTCTGTGACTTCATATTAATTGTGGCTTTATGGCAGAAAATATATTCTCGCTCGTAGCTTATCTTAACATTTCCTTCGAGTAGAAGAGTGCGCGTTTCGTAATCGCGCGAAATGCTGTCAGCAGAAAGCTCAAGATCACCAGCTTTAGCAGCTAGGCACGGGATACCAATAAAAATTATTAACGCAGCGAGTATATTACGTATGTATAAAGAAATTCGCATTCAAATATCATGTGTGAGTTATTACAGCGACTCAACGAAAAATTATTTTGTCTTCATGACATACACGCCGTCCCAGTTTTCTTCAGGTGGGTCGATTATATACTCACGACAGCGTTCAATATAGACTCTTGAGGTCTCATCCTGGGGGTTTTTTTCAAGGGCTTTATTAAATAGCGAAGTAGCCAGGTCAAATTGTCGCTTATGGTACTTACTGTACCCATCTGAAAAATATTTAACCATGTCTTTGATATTTTCACTAACCTTGTCCTCAGCAAGAAGTTCATATATTTTAACAGGCACAAGTTTGCCCTTTACGCGTACCCAATCTATCTCACGACAGAGAAAATCATTTTTTACCTCTTCATACGTAAATTCACTGATAATGATATGAGTGCCGTAGATTTTATTTATTGATTCAAGGCGTGATGCAAGATTCACTGCGTCGCCCATAACAGTATAGCTGCGAACGGTTTGTGAGCCCATGTTGCCAACACTAACTTCACCGGTATTTAGCCCGATCCCGATATCGATTTGCGGCAATTTTTTCTTAGCATATTCTTTCTGCAATATTTCAAGTTTTTCTAGATTTTGTAAAGCGCAGCGACAGGCCATTTTTGCATGATTGGGGTAATGTACGGGCGCTCCAAAAAAAGCCATAATAGCATCGCCCATATACTTATCTAGAGTACCTCGATTCTTAAACACCAACTCGGTCATGGGGGTTAGATAACTGTTTAACAAATCAGATAATGCCCGTGGGTCAAGTTTTTCAGAAATTGTGGTAAACCCACGCACATCAGAGAAGAATATAGTGACACGTTCTTTACGTCCGCCAAGTTCTAAATTTTTCGGATCTTGTAAAATTTCTTCAACAATGGCAGGCGAAACATATTTAGAAAATGTTGCCCGCAGTTCTTTTTTGCTACGCTCTTCTGTTAAATATTTATAAAAAGTTAGCACGACATACGTAAGACCTGCTTGCGTGAGGGGTAACACCGTAGATGAGAGGTGCCCTTTTAAAAATAAAAAAGTTCGATCTACATATAATATAACTGCAGTTGTAATGATGGTAAAAATCATACCTTTTAGAGCGCCAACGTGTGCAAGAGTAAGACTAAGTATAAGCCCTAATGCCAATATAATTAAGGGCATATATATTGGTTCGTCTGGTGGAGCAGATAAAAAATCACGGCGAAAAAGATTGTCTATAACATTGGCGTGAGTTTCAACCCCCGGAAAATTTTCATCAAAAGGTGTTACGCGAAGATCATAGACACCAATTGCGGTAGCTCCTAATACTAGTATTTTATTTTTAAAAAATTCTTTTTTTTCAATATGATCTTCTTCGTCTATACCAGTTTTTATATCTTTTTTAGTTACTAGTATATTCGGGTCATCTTCATTTAGCAGATCAGCAATAGAAGCATGTGGTATGGTGTGCTTTGGGCCTGCATAATTGATGACCATTGCGCCTTCAGGAGTAACAGGAATATTAAATGCAAATTCACCTTCGGTGCTGTTTACTGAAAGTTTGTAAACTCCCTTGAGATTTGTTATTTTCTTATGGTTTTCGATATGAGCCTCTATTTGCTGATTCGTAGCAATCAGGTATGCTTGCAGTGCTATTGATGGGATGTATTTCGACCCTGTGCGCACGATGAGCTGACTATGTCGAATTTTACCATCTTCATCTAGTTTGGCGTTAAAATATCCATAATGTTCACCGCTGAAAAGAAGTTTTGGTATGTTGAGTGTCCAGTTGAGTGTCTCAGGTATGGCATTAAGTAAATTACGGTATTTAAAATTTAGTATCCACTCATCAAAAGAACTAAAGTTAATATTAGCTATTTGCTCTTTAATAGCATCCCAGTTGGTTCTTATATTCTGCGTGATTTCATCTGTTTCAGGATTTAAAAAAAAGTTTTTACAATAGTCAGTTTTGTCTTTTAAAATTTTGTCTTCTATATGATGCGCTTCAAATAAAGTCATAAGATTTTTCTTAATTCTAATATCTGTTTCTATTTCAGTTAGTTTGTCAGAAAAGCTTTCTGCAAATAAGTCAGGTAACTGAACCTCAGAGTTATTAATGGGAATAATAGGTAAAGATTCGTTCTCAGTGAGTTGAGATAAAATATTATTTTTATTAAATATAAGATCGTGACAAGCACTCTGGTAGCCAGAATTTTCTGGTAGCTGTTGCCAGTGTGTCTCGTTGTAATAGAAATTCCCAAGAACAATATTACTTTTGTTATTTGCTATATATTGTGCAAATATTTGATCAGGGTCAGTAATAGAAAGTTCATCATCAACTGTTTTTTTAATTGCTTCAGGCAGAATATTTTTTTTATTTAAATTTTCAAAAAGTCTAGCCTCGGGTCTATCGCTAGCTTCGCTCCACGTAATATCTGTAGCTATGACCTTTGCGCCATTTTTAAAGGCATTGTCTATAGCGCGTCCAATAATATCGCGTGGCCATGGCCATCGGCCTATAATTTCAATTGAGCGATCATCAACTGCAAGAAAACCAACTGAGTTGCTGGCATAACGAGCCCCGCGAAATTTTAAGCGTATATCTGTTGATATTTCATCGAGCACACGGATAGCCTTCGATATTAAACTTGTATTTTTTTTGTTATCTTTATCGATATAATACTTAAATGCACAAAAAGTCATAAAAAGCGTTAGATAAATACCAATGGCAGTAGGGGTGACAAGAAAGCCCAAGACCTTTTTAATGAGAGTCATAAATACTGGGCCTGAGTTAGTGGTCATAAAACCTCTTTCTTTACAAAAGGTTAAAGAAGACAATGGGGCTAGACAACATATGGGCGAAGATCTGGACTCACCAATGCTCGGTATTTTCGGGTAAACTAAATCAAGAGGTTGCCTATAGCGACTTTTGTCATAATGTCATAGAGGTGATTGCATGGAAGCAAGAGTAGAAAATTTTAACGGAATATTTGTTGTCAATCTTATAGGACAAATGGATTTTGAAAGCGCAGATAGCTTAAAACAGCGCTGCCTAAAGAATTTTGCAGATCAGGCAATAATTTTTAACTTACAGAAACTAAATTTTGTGGGGTCAAGTGGCATTACGCCTTTTCTTGAATTATTAACTGAACTTTCTAAAGTCGCGGGGTCAAGATTTAAAATATGCTCTGTTGGCAATGAATTTTTACGCCTCTTTGAAGTTGGTGCGGTTGACGGTATTGAAATCTACCGCGATGTTAATGAAGCCCAGCGCGCATTCACATCGCCAGACGTGCAAGCTATGGCGCGCTTGAAACCTTTTGGGTTAAAACTTACTATAGAGTAAAGAATAATTAGAGCTACCGGCCTACGTGAAGATTAGTTAAAACCTTATCGATTTTCG